>JACYME010000063.1 GCA_015272155.1 Leptolyngbyaceae cyanobacterium T60_A2020_046 | reverse complement strand
ATATGGGTATTTTATAATCGGGATATGGGTATTTTAATGCAGACGGAGAGGTCAGTTGTTTTGGAACGATAAAACCTACCGCCGCTTAGCACTTCATGCTCGTCGGCAACGTCGGCGCGGTCGTAGTTACCAGCCTCGCTTTACATTTATTCAGGCACTGTTGTCTTGGGTCGGCAGCTTGATTGGCATCGAAATGCTAGCGTACCTTTCTGTCTATACGCACTATCCCTTAATCGCCGCACCCTTTGGCGCAACAGCAGTCTTGGTGTATGGTGTTCCCAATAGTCCTCTCGCCCAACCGCGCAACGTAATCGGTGGCAATTGTATCGGAGCAATTGTGAGCATTCTGTTGGTGCAGTTCTTTGGCACTGAACCTTGGGTCATGGGCTTGGCGGTAGCAACAACGATCAAGGTAATGAAGCTGACCAGGACTGTCCATCCGCCAGGGGGAGCGGTGGCTTTGGTGGGGGTTATGAGTAGTGCTTCCTGGGGCTTTTTGTGGATGCCTGTCTTTGTTGGCTCCCTCCTCATCATCATGTGGACATTTATCTTCAACAATGTCGTGCCCGGTAGAAGCTACCCCCACCACTGGCTGTAGGTGAACGCTCAGGGTGGGCACTTTCGTTTCTATACATGAGTACCGAATAGGAATATCGAAAGAATGGTGATACTCCGTTTCGGCACAGTTGGCTATCTGGAATTAGGAATCTTCAAAGTTTTTTAAGGCTGAATTTGACTTAAGTCAAGGTGTATTTGACGCGATCGCCCTTAAGTTGAATTGCATAGATCAAAACCTTGAATCAGGCGACCTGAGGCAGGGGACGATCGCGTTTCTAGCCGAGGTTTCGTGTCTGGATTCCCAAACTTTGTGATCATTACTTATGGCAAATCCAACTTTTGATGTAGCAGTACCCATCCGCAAGCCAAGTAGACAGTTGAGCTTACCCGCTTGGCTGGTGTTGATCTGCATTGTTACCTTTACAGTTTTAATTTCGGCGGGGGCAGCGATTTACAAAAATGCGCCACCCATTCCTGCCACCGTAGTCTCGCCGCGCCAGGAAGTGATTTTATCCCAGGAGAATATTCAACTGGGGCAGGAAACCTATCTGGCACGCGGCGGCCAACACATTGGCAGTATTTGGGGGCATGGGAGTTACCTGGCTCCTGATTGGACGGCTGATGTTTTACACCGCTGGGGTTTAGCGACGGCGGGAGTGTTGTACAACGGCGATGCGAACTTTGAGCAGGCGAATTGGGAAGCCCTATCAGCGAGCGATCGCGCCCTGTTGCAGGTAAAACTACGCGACGAATTTAAGACCAATCGCTATGACCCAGACACAGGTCGCCTGACGCTGACCGCTGCCCAAACCCAAGGGTTACAGAAAGTCTTTGCAGATTATCAAACCCTGTTATCCCAGGGGTCAGCGGTTCATTCCATCCCTAGCGGTTGGTTTACCGATTCAACGCAAATCCGCAATGTCACGGCGTTTTTTAGCTGGACGGCTTGGGCTGCTGCCGCCAACCGACCCAATGCGCCCTTTTCCTATACTGCCAACTGGCCCCACGATGACCTCATCGGCAACCAGCTACCCGCCCAGTTTCTCATCTGGTCGATCGTCTCGGTGATTGTGCTGATCGCAGCGATCGCCCTGTTTCTGTTTATCTACCTTACCCAGGAAGATGGGGAAGAAATTCAAGCCGTTCCCGCTCGTCCCGCAATTCGGCTGGCTACCCCTAGTCAAAAGGTGACGACACTGTTCTTTGGCGTTGCGATGGCGCTGTTCTTGGTGCAAATTCTGATGGGGATGGTGACGGCACACTATGCGGTGGAAGGTGAGGGCTTTTACGGCGTCCCGATCCAACAGTACTTACCCTACGCGGCCTCTCGCACTTGGCATTTACAGCTAGCGGTATTTTGGATTGCCACTTGCTGGTTAGCGGCAGGACTCTACTTTGGCCCGCGCTTTGGTCAGCACGAACCCAAGGGTCAAGCTTGGGGGAATGGCGGCTTATTAGCTGCCCTAACTGTGGTGGTGGTCGGTTCCCTCGTCGGTGCTTGGGCTGGGGTGCAGGGCTGGTTAGGGGACAAAAGCTTTTGGTTTGGGCATCAGGGTTATGAGTATGTGGAACTGGGTCGGCTCTGGCAACTGTTGCTGATTGGCGGCATGGTGTTTTGGCTATGGCTCATGTTCCGCGCCCTCAAACCTGCACTCAAGGCAGAAGGCAGCAAAACCGGGCTGAATCACTTCTTCCTCTACAGTGCGATTACGATTCCCCTGTTCTACGCATCGGGATTAATGTACACCAACCACACACCCCTAAGTGTTGCAGAATACTGGCGCTGGTGGGTGGTGCATCTGTGGGTGGAAGGGTTCTTTGAGGTGTTTGCCACGGTGGCGATCGCCTACCTCTGTAGCGAACTGGGTTTCCTGAAGCGGTCTTCTGCTCTCCGCGCCACCTATCTGACCACAATTCTCTACCTCGGTAGCGGAGTGATTGGCACGCTGCATCACCTGTATTTTGCGGGCACCCCCGTATTTATCACTGCCATGGGGGCGGTGGCGTCGGCGTTGGAAGTGGTTCCCCTGACATTGATTGGCTTTGAAGTGGTGAAGTCCCTGAAGCTCTCGCAGGAAGCCCAAGGATTTTATCGAATGCCGCTGAAGTTCTTTACCGCCACCTGTTTCTGGAATTTGGTGGGGGCCGGTGTCTTTGGGTTCCTGATCAATCCGCCGATCGTGCTCTATTACTCCCAAGGGCTGAATACCACGCCAATCCATGCCCATTCTGCCCTCTATGGGGTCTATGGCTCGTTGGCGATCGCCCTGATGCTGTTTGCCTTGCGGGAAATTACCCCCGATCGCGCCTGGGATGAGAAGAACATGAACTTTGCCTTTTGGTGGATCAACGGTGGCTTGGTGCTGATGATGGTCACGGGTCTAATTCCCAATGGCTTTTATCAACTGGTGCAATCCATCAACCATGGCACTTGGTACGCCCGCAGTGCTGCGGTGATCAGTTCCCCTTGGATGCAATGGACGGTGTGGCTCCGCATTCCTGGCGATATTGTCTTCTCGGTGGGGGCAATGCTGCTGATCTATTGTGTTGTGCGTGCTGTTGTGGGCATTTTCCAGCAACCCACTCAAGCGCCACTGCCTGAAGTCGAACTCACAAAAACCGTCTGATTCCTGGAAACCGGGTTTCTTCGTAGCGGATTGTATGGCATTCCCCAGCGGTTTTCTAGAAACTCGGTTTCCCTCAAATGAAACGCAAATATTGTTTAGTGCATGACTCACTTTACCGAGGTAAACCGATGACGACCTTTCAAATTAACGATACCGTCGGCGCGATTGTCCGCGATCGCCCCTCCCTCTCCCGCCTATTCGAGCAAGCCCAAGTCGATTATTGCTGCGGCGGCAAAAAGACCCTCGCAGAAGCCTGTGCCCAGCGCGGGATCGATCCCCAAGCCTTCCTCGTGCAGTTAGAAGCCTATCGTGAAACCACACCCGCACCAGAAACCAATCCCAGCGACCTATCCTTAACGGAACTTACCAACCACGTTGAGCAGATCCACCATGCCTACTTGCATACTGAACTGCCGCGTTTAGGAAAACTGGTCACCAAGGTAGCCACCGTCCACGGTGAGAAAGAACCGCGCTTACGACAGATTCAGGACATTTTCCTCGCGATCGCTGCCGAACTCACCCTGCACTTGATGAAGGAGGAGCAGGTCTTGTTTCCCATGATTCGGCAGTTAGAAACCAGCGATACTGTGCCCGTATTTCACTGCGGGAGGCTGGCTCATCCCATTCAGCAGATGGAACTGGAACACCAGGAAACTGGGGCGGCCCTGGCCCAACTGCGCCAACTGACCGACCATTTCACATCACCAGATTGGGCTTGCAATACCTATCGGGCGATGCTCGATGCCTTGCAAACCTTTGAGCAAGACATGCACCAGCATATCCATAAGGAAAATAATGTGCTGTTTCCGCGCGCGATCGCCCTTGAACAGGCCAAAGCTTGAACACTGTCATCTATCCTTATGCTGTTCAAATGCTGTTCAAAATCCTGATTATTGTGCATACCTTGGGAGCCACCGTCTGGACAGGAGGACACCTTGTTCTGGCGGTGACCGTGCTGCCCCAAGCCCTACGCAACTGCGATCCTGATCGCATCCATCAGTTTGAAGAACATTTCGAGAGCTTTGGACTGGCAGCACTGCTCCTACAGGTCATCACTGGCTTGTGGCTCACCTGGCTCTACTTCCCTGGTTTGCAGAACTTTTGGGCGTTTGATTCCTTTTTGTCTCGCTACATTCTCATCAAGCTGGGTTTACTAGTAGCGACGCTATCCTTAGCCATCCATGCTCGGTTTTTTATCATTCCCAACCTAACCAAAAAAAAACTCAGTGCTCTGGCTTAT
>JACYME010000078.1 GCA_015272155.1 Leptolyngbyaceae cyanobacterium T60_A2020_046 | reverse complement strand
ATATTCTTGGGCTTTTTGACCTACAAGGCTGCACTCATGATTTGTGTTCTTTGGACAACGCTTACGGGCGATCGCACGTGAGTACGCCAAAGTCCATAGAGAACTGTTTTGGGGAAATTGCCAGCACATGACAATGTTCAGTTCTATTCACACTTTGAATCTCCCCCTCGCTGAGCTAGAAGTAGGTCAGCACTTTTATTGGCAGTTGGGTAATCTCAAGCTTCATGGACAAGTCTTCCTGACGTCTTGGTTTGTTATCGGATTGCTAGTAGTCGTGTCTATTTTGGCGACTCGTAATATCCAACGGGTTCCTGCAGGAACACAAAACCTCATGGAATATGCCCTAGAGTTCATCCGTGACCTCGCTAAAGGGCAAATTGGCGAAAAAGAGTATCGTCCTTGGGTTCCGTTTATTGGTACACTGTTCTTGTACATTTCTGTTTCCAACTGGTCTGGTGCTCTTGTCCCCTGGAGGGTTATTGAGCTACCGGAGGGTGAACTTGCAGCTCCCACTAGCGACATTAATACGACGATTGCTCTAGCGCTCTTAACATCCCTTGCCTATTTCTATGCTGGCTTCAGCCGAAAAGGATTGGGATATTTCGGAACTATGTGCAACCCGTTGCATTCATGTTGCCCTTCAAAATCATTGAGGATTTTACCAAGCCTCTCTCCCTAAGTTTCCGTCTATTTGGTAACATCCTGGCGGATGAGCTTGTAGTTGGAGTGCTTGTGCTTCTGGTTCCCCTGTTTGTTCCCCTGCCAGTAATGGCGCTTGGACTCTTTACGAGTGCAATTCAAGCTCTGATTTTCGCAACGTTGGCGGCTGCCTACATTGGTGAAGCCATGGAGGATCACCGCGGCGAAGGTCACGAGGAGCATTAGTGAGAGACTTGGGGGAAAGTCCGGCACAAGTTAGGCTGTTTTGCTAAAGTCTCTTGTGCTACGGCTTTGTGTGAACGCTGTTAAGGTGATAGCGTATCAACTGTAGACAGTGCCAGCAAGCGCTGATAATGTCTTTTGTACTCGATTGTTCTGTATCTAATTTAAGTAGGGAAAAACACCATGAATCCAATTATTTCCGCCGCCTCTGTAACCGCTGCTGCTCTGACTGTTGGTCTAGCTGCAATCGGTTCTGGAATTGGTCAAGGTAACGCGGCTGGTCAAGCTGTGGAAGGAATTGCCCGTCAGCTTTCGTCCCCCGTCCTTGCGAGTGAAACATCCCCCCATTGGACCTATGGCGGTGAGACCAATCCAACCCAGTGGGGACGATTAAGCCATGATTTTGCCTCATGCGACGTTGGGCGCGACCAGTCTCCCGTTGATATCGATCACGTCATTCTCGGTTCCCCAGCCGCCATTGAGTTCAACTATGCACCGACACCGCTAACCGTGGTTAATACTGGACACACCATTCAGGTCAATTACGAAGCAGGCAGTCACGTCACCATAGATGGGAAAACCTATGAGCTAGTCCAGTTCCATTTCCACACCCCCAGCGAGCACACAATAGATGGTCAGGCAGCGGCTATGGAACTCCACTTGGTTCATCAAAATTCGGCAGGAGAGTTAGCCGTTGTCGGTATCTTGATAAACGTCGGTGCTGAAAATCCGGCGATCGCCCCTATTTGGGATCACATTCCAGCCCCAGGCGAAACCAATACGGTTGAAGGACTCACCATCAACGCTGCCGACTTTCTGCCCGGTAACACCAGCTACTACAGCTATGCTGGCTCCCTAACGACTCCGCCCTGTAGCGAGGGTGTGCGTTGGAACGTTTTAGCAGAACCGATTGAACTTTCTGAGGAACAAGTTGCGGCATTTGCAGCGCTCTACCCCGTAAATGCCCGTCCCGTTCAGCCCACCAACGGACGAGTTATTGAACTCCACGCAGCGGAATAGCGATCGCGCCTACCTCTTGAACCCTCTCCATACCGTAAGCTAGCAATGCACCTGAATCTGAAACGGTTATTTTGCAATGCTGTCGGTACTCGATACCTTTCGGGGAGAAGTGGCTGCTCTGGCTGCCGCCCTCATCTGGGCGACCGCCTCTGCAGGCTACGCGGCTCTGGGCAAGAGCGTTCCCGCCCTGGTTTTGAACCTCGCCAAGGGACTCATTGCCATTGGCTTAATCCTGATCACGCTGCTGATTCGACAGGATTTCATGCCCGATACAACCCCAACGGCGATCGCCCTCCTGATGCTGAGTGGCGCGATCGGGATTGGCTTGGGCGATACGGCCTATTTTGAATCCTTGAATTGCCTGGGCGCACGCCAAGGATTGTTACTCGAATCCCTAGCCCCTCCGATTGCCGCGCTAATCGCCTGGGTGTTTGGTAGGGGTGTTCGGTGGCGATCGTCTGTTTGATCTCCTCATCGGCGACGATGCGGCTTTCCTTCATATCTACCAAGAACATGCGCCCCGGCTCCAGGCGACCTTTCTTCACCACGTCTTCCGGGGCGACGGGGAGCACGCCCGCTTCCGAGGCCATGATGACGCGATCGTCGGTCGTGACGTAGTAGCGGGAGGGGCGGAGGCCATTACAGTCCAGCACTGCGCCCATCATGGTGCCGTCTGTGAACGCGATCAAGGCTGGCCCATCCCACGGCTCCATCAGGCAGGAATGGTATTCGTAGAACGCCTTTTTCTCCGCGCTCATAGACTCGTGCCCCGCCCACGGTTCGGGGATCATCATCATCACCGCATGGGGCAAAGAACGGCCCGACAGGGTCAGCAGCTCTAGCGTGTTGTCGAAAATGGTGGAGTCGCTACCGTCGATGTTGATCACGGGCTGGGCCTCCTTCAGATCGTCGCCAAACAGCGCCGACTCAAACATCGACTGGCGAGCGTGCATCCAGTTGATGTTGCCGCGCAGGGTGTTGATCTCGCCGTTGTGGGCGATGTAGCGGTAGGGGTGCGATCGCTCCCAACTGGGAAACGTATTTGTGCTAAAGCGCGAATGCACCAAACCCAGCTCACTTTCCATATCGGGATCACTCAGGTCGGGGTAATACTGCCCCACCTGCACGGGCATCAGCATCCCCTTGTAAACAAGGGTGCGGCAGGAAATGCTGGCCGGATATCAGTGCAGATCGATCCCCGGATGGCGAATCGCCATGTGAGACTGCTTGCGAATGACATATAGCTTGCGCTCAAAGGCAAGATCATCCGCCAGATCGGGACTGCGACCGATGAACACCTGCTCCATAAACGGCTCACTAGCTCGTGCGGTTTCGCCGAGACTGGCATGATCCGCGGGCACATCGCGCCACCCCAACACCGTTTGCCCTATTCCTTTGACGATGCCTTCAAAGATCTGGCGACTTTCGTGGCGAACCTGGGGATCGGGCGAGGCGTATATCATGCCAACGCCATACTGCCCTTTCGCGGGCAGCTCAAAGCCCTCGGCGGCAGCAGCTTTTTGCATAAACTTGTGGGGCAACTGCATCAAAATGCCTGCCCCATCACCGGTATTGGGTTCAGCGCCCACGGCTCCCCGATGGTCAAGATTCAAGAGAATTGTCAACGCTTGTTCAACAATGTCGTGGGAAGCGTGGCCCTTCATTTGAACCACAAAACCGACGCCGCAGGCATCATGCTCAAACTGCGGATCGTAAAGACCTTGCTTAGAGGGAGGGAATCTGAGCGTCATGGAAATGGCCTGGTAACAGTAGCTGAAAAATCGAGATCTGAAACAATCGAAAACGGCGGCGGAAACGGGGGCGGCGGCTCAGCGTCTCAGGCAAGTGAAAGCTAGGGTTGGGGGTGAGGTGTGCGATCGCGCCCCCGAGGGTTCCCCACAGCTGTATGGCTTGCGATCGCGAGAGCATTGACGACCAAACTCGCGGAAGACGAAACCTTTAATCGCGTCAATATGCCCGCACCTCTGGCATTCCGGCAAAAATTCCATCCCCGTTGCGCTTGCCCGTTGCTTTTGCCTGTCACACTAATTTGTTCAGCGGGATCACGCCGCCGACCTAAATCTCTTTTTTGAGGGACGTATTCATCCCGTTTCCTGAGAGCGTAAGCCTTGAATTTTGGCTCCCCTACGCCACCCCTGGGGGAGGAATTTGGGCTCTGGGGTAGACGGTAGCGAAAGCTACGCTGTGCAACATCTGTGCATCATCATCAGCCCAGCCCCCTTGCAACTCGCCTTGATAAACCTTTTATCGATCGCGTGTGTTGATTGACTGCATTGTCAGTGGTTGCCAGCGCCTCACCCGTGAGCAAAAGCAGTGACTTTCACGTGTTGTGAATTGTCAGTCGAGAATTGCCAACTCTCCCCAGCCTCAAGAAAATCATCAGATCCTGGCACATTTTGATGCAGAATTTCTTATCAAAACGATGAAATTTTGACACAAAAAGCTGGGCGAAAAATCAATGCCGATTCAAAAAACGCTGCATCGCGTAAAAAAGAGCATGACTTCTTAAGGTTGCGTGA
>JACYME010000085.1 GCA_015272155.1 Leptolyngbyaceae cyanobacterium T60_A2020_046 | reverse complement strand
ACGCTGGATGAAGTCGTTGCTAACTATCGATGTACCTAAAGCAAGTCTGATTCTCATTCTCAAGTAGAATCACTATAAAACGAGACAACGAGAGGGGTTGAGGGAAAGATGCGGCGCATGTGTCAGCGGCTTTTGGGATCAGCAACGGTTGTCCTGGGGACAGCAATGGGCATCACGGCGGCAGATGCGATCGCGCCCCGATGGCTTGCTCAAACTTCACTGGGGCCGTCTGTGGTCGTGGCTCAGACGATTGATGAGTCCACTAGCATTCGGGTTTACCAGCAGGCCAGCCCGGCGGTGGTGGCGATCGACACTGGGGAAGGCAACGGCAGCGGCAGCATTGTGAGCACCGATGGCTTGGTGCTGACCAATGCCCATGTGGTGAGCAATCACCGCACCGTGCGAGTGCGTTTGGCAGACGGTCGCGAGTTTACGGGGGATGTGGTGGGCTTTGGCGAAAATCGCCTAGACCTTGCGGCGATTCGTCTGCGCGGAAATCCCTCAGGGCTGCCGACGATCGCGATCGCTCCGGCAGGCTCTGTGCAGGTAGGGCAACTGGCGTTTGCGATCGGCAATCCCTTTGGCCTCCAAGGCACCTTTACCACGGGCATCATTAGCCGGATTGATCCAGATCGCGGCCTGATTCAAACCGATGCAGCCATTAACCCCGGCAACTCGGGTGGGCCATTGCTCAATAGCAACGGTCAGTTAATTGGCGTCAATACGTCCATTTACACCGTGGGGCGCAATGGGGGCAGCATTGGCATTGGCTTCGCGATCCCGACGGATCAGGTATTGCCCTTTATTGCGGCGGTGCGTAACGGATCTGCGCCAAGTACGGCCCAGGCGGCAGGCGGCACACGCAGCGATCGCCCCCCCACAAGCATTGCCCTCAATGCCACAGTCTCAGGACACTTGGATGAGCGCAGCAACGTTCTGCCCGATGGCAGCTACTTCAATGCCTACGTCTTTGAAGGTCGTGCTGGACAGCGCATCGAAATTGAAATGACCAGCCAAGATGTTGATGCCTACTTGATTCTCTTTAGCCTCGACAACGATCAGTTTTATCTCAACGACGACGACAGCGCAGGCGACCTCAACGCCCGCCTCACCGCAACCCTGCCGGTTACAGGCAGCTACATGATCCTGGCGAATTCCTACGCTGAAGGAGAGTCCGGCATCTATCGACTTAGCCTCAAGGATATGGGCAGCGGCGGGCAGGTCTCCACTGCTCCAAACAGCGGCACTACGAACGGTCAATCACCAATCCTCCGCCGCCAAGGCACACTGGGGCCAAGAGATGCCCTCGCGCCCGACAATACCTACTATCAGATGCATACCTTTCAGGGGCGAGCGGGGCAGCAGGTCACAATCACCTTGGAGAGTAACGAGTTTGACACCTACCTGGCACTCATCGATTCGAGCGGTAACCTGCTCGACAGTAATGATGACATTGGCCTCAACAACACGAACTCCCAAATCACCATCACATTGCCCTATAGTGGCGACTATTCCATCATCGTCAACGGCTACGGCCCAGAAGACCAGGGGCGCTACCTGTTAATCGTTCGGTAGGTGAAGATGGGCAGGTCATAGCAAGATTCTGTCGAGGGAAGACAGATAGCCCGTGGCTTGCCCTGAGACAAGCTCGAAATTCTTTGGTAGAGGAATCTCAGCCGTTGTGGGTATTGCTCTTTAGAACCCAAGCCAGGTGAAAAAGTCTTGGCGGGTAAAAAACTCAAGCACCAGCAGTGCAATGAAGCCAATCATCGCAAATCGTCCATTAATTCGCTCTGCGTAGGATGTCCAGCCAAAGACAGGAACCGCCCCCTGCTCGGAGGACTCTGGGGCGATCGCGGTTGATGTTTCCTTAGCTTGTGGGGTGTTGGTGGATTCCGGGCGCTCAGCTTCCATCAAAGTTTGTATTTCTGAATGCTTCGACACCATCCTACAGCCTCTCTTTGCCAGACTGTTGGGTGAGGAAGCGCGCGATCGCTCCCTGGATGTCACCAAAGCCCATTTCTGCACGGAATCCTGTGATAACTGCTGCTGCGCCTATGCTGAAGCTGTTGACGGCAGAACCCATCTCCGCCGAAGCCTTCGCCCCCTTTGGCCAAGTGATTTTCCCCATGCCAGATGGCACCCCCTACGGCCCGCATGATGCCCAACTGCACCTTAGCAACGGCATTCCCCGGCTGTACCTGATGACATTGACGGCTAAAGGACGACGGTTTGATCGCATTACCCGCCACCAGCGCTCGACCCAGTGCCTCGGTGCCCTCAACGGGCGTTCATGGTGGATCGCCGTTGCCCCGCCTGGTGCTGCTACAGAACCGGAAGTTAGCCAGATTCGGGCTTTTAGATTCCCGGCCACTGTTTTATTAACCTGGCTGCTGGTACATGGCACGCTGGCCCCTATTTTGAAGGGGACGCCATCAGCTTCTATAACCTTGAACTGAGCGACACCAACATCACTGACCACCATACGTGTAACCTGCGCACCCGCTACAGCCTAGAATTTGAAATCGTGCCGCAGTCTTGAAGGGGGTCAGATGGTGAAGTTTGTTCTCGTTGGGAGTTATTGCGAAAACGCGCTAGAGAAGCGCACGCCCTATCGCGAGGCCCACCTCAGCGGCCTACAGGCTCAGAAGGAGGAGGGGGTGTTGGTGGCGCTAGGGCCAACGATGGATAATGCCAAGGTGTTTGGCATTTATGAAGCGCCGGATGACGCAACGGTGCGGGCTTTGGTGGAGAGTGATCCCTATTGGCAAAACGGTATTTGGACGGAGTACGAGATTTACGCCTGGAATCAGGTTTTTTAGCTCGGGTAATCATGAGGGGCGGCACGATCGCCCCTGGAATCTGAACTTCACGACGCTAATCAACCGCTGCTGCCGCGATCGCATTGACCTCGCGCCATTCTTGCAGGACTCCGGGGGCAACATGGAGCACGATGGTGTCGGCGGTGGCGCTGGGGATGCGGAGGGTGAGAGGAATCGCAATCGGAATCTGATCAATCGCGGTGCTGAGGTCGTATTGAGCAATATGGGCCTCGGGGGCGTTGCGATTGTGAAAGATTGCCTCAGTGTCGTCGGGGGCGGTGATCACTGTACCGAGGTCATCGCTCAGGGTGAGCGGAGCAGGGTGTGCGATCGCAGCCTGCCCCGGAAACCCCACGAGCCGCAGCCGCAGTGGGTCAAGTTGGCCTCTGCAATCACGCTGAAAGACGATCGCCTGCCAAGCGTTGCCGCGATCGTCCACAAGCGTGCTGCGCGTCTGATACACAATCTGCCCCGGCCCTTCCTCCAGGGTGCGAATGGCGGCGGCGGCAGGTGTAACGAACAGTCCTTGCAGGCTTAGGGCAATGAGGCTAAGGCAAAGGAGGTATGCGATCGCCCTTTGCCAAGCAATCCGGCATGGATATGCAGACTGCTCGGAGTTAGAAAACTGGCGTGGAATCGTCATGGGGAGACGCCTCTAGGCTAGATTGCAGGGCTTGTTGAACCTCGTTGGGGATAAAGACGGCGTACATACCGCGCAAATCCCCAACGTTAAAATCGAACGCCGTGTCGTCGGGATAGTTGACTTTTATAAAGTCTGGACGCGCGTCCCTTGCACCGTGGCAAGCAAGACAACTGACTTCTACATTGATTCGTCGGTAATAGCGCACCCCTGGCTGACCGTTGAGGGTCGTGTTTTCCCACAGCCCTTGTAGGTTGGCGTCTTGCTTGAACTTTGCTAAAGCCAGCCGCGATCGCACCGTGTCGGGCGCATGGGCTGGATTTCGATATCGCGTTGCGATCTGCTTGACCTGCCAGTGATTTTCTTGGCTAAGCTGCTGCGCCCGCATCCCAACGGGTTTGCAGACAGCCTTGAAGGTTTCGGGGGTCGGGGCGGCGGATTGTCCATCCAGGGATGCGGCTAGGGTCGATCGCATCTGGTCGAGCTCTTCAATGGCGGCGACTGCCTTGGCCAGTCCTGGTGCGTATGGCGCAGCGATCGCCACAGATTGCCCCATCAGCACCAGCATCACCGTGCCGATGGCGACAACGCTCAGTCCCCTGCGATAAAGCGATTTGAAGCGTGAAATTATCGTAGACATGCTCATTAAGTGGTACGCAGTGTGGATGTTAGCGCTCCAATTTATATAATTACATGACTATCTATGCATATTGCCAGAAAAATTCTCCTCGAAAATTGCCAACCACCGGGTGTCTCATGCCGTAAGTCTCCCTGCTCGGTTGACAGCGGCGTCCTTCAACCGGGAATTTTCCACCCTGTCCCTGATGGCCATCGCGGAGAGTGAGCAGGGTGACGCCGCCTTCGACGACTGGATTCTGGCCAGTTCGATCTGCGGCGTGGTTTGTGGCCCTGAGCGATCGCGGATTAAGTCTTGCCATTCAATTGCAAAATTGCATGAACTTCGGCAGGTGAATCGCATGAACTTCGGCACCTAAATCGCAT
>JACYME010000002.1 GCA_015272155.1 Leptolyngbyaceae cyanobacterium T60_A2020_046 | reverse complement strand
TAATTACAAACGACTTTCTCCCAAGGATTACGTTCAAAGCAAAACTTATAATAATGTTCCCAAATCTTATCACCGATGAAGCCCTTAACTTCTTGGGCAGAAATGTGGTTAAAGTAACGTTTCTTCTGTTGCCCATGTAGAAAGCGATCGCAAACCAATAGGTTATTTTCTCTGGGGCTGATTGTTGGGTTTCAGCCCAGGCCCGAGGGCGGCGTGGGGGTAGGGTGGCAATTCAGGAAGGGAGTGGGGAGACGATGCACGGGATCTTAAGGGTGATGTGGTTTTTGGCGGTGTGGCTGGGGGTGTGGCTGCCGATCGCGATTCCGATGGGGATATGGTTGCAGTGGCGGCCTTTTCGGGCAACGTCACCGTCGGTCAAGATTGTGCTGTTGATGCCGCTTTACAGCCTAGCACCCGGTGTTCTGTGGGGTGCGATGCGGCTGGGATACTCAACTTGGGCGGATTGTGGGGTGCGATCGCTGCTTCACCTTGCGATCTCCTTTCTGGGAGGCAGCGCGATCGCGATCGTGGGTTTAGGAATTCTCTTGGCCGTGCAGTGGGGGTTGGGGTGGCAGGTTCCCACAGCGGATGCGCCGGTGTTTTGCGATCGCCCCACCACGCTGACCACCATCGCTGTGGTGCTTCCCCTCGCAGTCTGGATTGGCGGCATTGAAGAACTGGTCTTCCGGGGCTGGGTTCACCAGCAATTGCAGACAGACTTGCCGCTGGTGGCAGCGATCGCGGTGGGCAGCGGCATCTTTGCGATCGCCCATCTGCTGTGGGATGGGTTGCAGGGCTGGTGGCAGCAGCCGGGGCTGGTGGTGCTGGGGGGCGTGCTGGTGCTGGCCCGATTGGTGGATGGGGGTGGGCTGGGTCTGCCGTGGGGGTTGCACACGGGCTGGGTTTTTGGGCTGGCGATCGCGGGCGATGTGTTCCGCTTTACCCCAGCGGCCCACGCGCCGCGCCTCTGGGTCGGACGCCCTCAGCAGCCCCTCACGGGTGGGCTAGACCTTGGGCTGCTGACCGCGACGGGGCTGCTACTCGTCGGCCTTTGGGGCTGGGGATAGGTCGGCGCGGGTGAGGGTGACGAGGGTGACGGGGTTGAGGGGTTGCCAGCGGGTAAGGCTGCCGACAGGCACCGATCGCGTAATTTGCACCTGCTGCCACTGCGATCGCCAATCCGCCCGGGGGCTGAGCCATTGGGTGAGGTCGGCTACGGTTTCCAAGGTGGCGAGGGCCAGCACCAGGCGTCCGTCGGGCTGGAGCGCTTGGGCGCAGTGATCCAGAATGGCGCTAAGGTTGCCGCCACTACCGCCGATAAAGACACGATTGGGCGGGGGCAGCTCGGCTAGGGCAGCGGGAGCCTGCCCGTGAATGGCGTGGACGTGGGGAGTGGCAAACCGCGCTGCATTTTGACGAATCAGGTCCGCGCCGATCGCCGTTTTCTCCAGCGCATAGACTGTGCTGCGAGGGCACAGCCGCGCAATTTCAATGCTGACGCTGCCCGTCCCCGCGCCGATATCCCACACCACCTGCCCATCCTGGAGGGCAAGTTCTGCCAGGGCCAGCACTCGCACGGGCCGTTTGGTGATGAGGCCGGGGCGATCGCGAAAGCTGAGAAACAGATCATCGGCAAGGCCAAAGTGGGGCAGTGCGGGCAGCGGTGGCGGGGTGTCTTGGCGATGGAGGATGACCACGTTTAGCGGGGCAAAGGTTTCGCGCTGGGCTGCGTGTACCGAGAGCGATCGCACCCGTTCATCCGTCGCTCCCAGGTTTTCACACACCCAAAGGCGGTATTGGCTAGGCAGGGCCAACTCTTCGATCAGCCGCGCGATCGCCGCTGGCGTATGGGTCGGATCCGTCAGCACGGCTAGAATTTCGTGGCCCTGTTGCAGGGCTTGGGTCAGGGCATCGAGCGATCGCCCGTGGGCACTCATGAGTTTTGCCGTTTGCCAGGGCAACTTCACCCGGCTAAAGGCGAGCTGCACCGCGCTGAGATGGGGATGAAAGGTCAGCACCTCGGCGGGAAGGTGCTGCAACAGCCAGCGCCCCAAGCCAAAAAAGAGGGGGTCGCCCGAGGCCAAGACCACAATTTCCCCGGCGCGGGCAGTGGTGAGGCGGCGGCGCAGTTGCGCAGCCAGCGTGTCAAAGTCGCCTAAGGGCCAGCGCTCTGCTACCACGTCGGGAAAATAGCTGAGGTGGCGATCGCTGCCCACCAATACCTTGGCCTGCGCCACCCGCGATCGCAGATCCGGCGCCAGCCCCTGCGCCCCATCCAGCCCAATGCCCACCACCAGAATTGGCGTGTCGGAGGGCTTCATGGCTGGGCCTCCCAGGCCATGATCAGCAGCGCATTCAGAATGGCGGCGGCCACCGTTGACCCGCCCTTGCGCCCCGTGACGCAGATTTGGGGCAGCGGCGTCGCCGCCAGGTGGGCCTTGGCCTCTTGAACCCCCACAAACCCGACGGGCGCACCGATAATCAGCGCCGGGCTCGTACCCGTTGCCAGGCAGCGATCGCACAACGCCCGCAGCGCCGTCGGGGCATTGCCGATCGCGTAAATCGCCGTGGGAAACTGCTCCCACGCCCGCAGCAGCCCCGTCTCGGTGCGGGTTTTGCCCGGTTCGGCTTGGTCGGCAAAGTCCACCGCTGCCACGAGGGGATTGCCAAAGGTGCGCGCCACCATCCCGGCACACCCCTGCCGCACCATGCCCACGTCGGTCACGATGGGAACCTGATCGGCAAGGGCTGCGATCGCCCCGGCGATCGCCCCTGGCGAAAACCGCAGCAACTGCTGAAATTCAAAGTCTGCCGTGGCGTGAATCACCCGCCGCACGATGGCATATTCCGCTTCAGAGAAGGGGTGTGGCCCGATCTCGCGATCGATGATGGCGAAACTTTCGAGCAAAATCGGATGTTGCGGCAGGTGGGGCATTGCGGGGGGCGACTGGGGATAGGAGAGCGGCGGCGTTGAAAACCCGCGATCGCAGGGCCTATCATTCTAAGATTTCATCCCGACGCTTAGGTCAGCCATGCCCGTTTACTTTTTTTGGGGCGAAGATGACTTTCAGCTCCAGCAGGCCGTCCATCGTCTGCGCGATCGCGCCCTCGACGACGCCTGGGCCAGCTTCAACGCCGAAAAACTCGACGGCAGCGCGCCTGATGCGGTGATCACAGCCCTCAATCAGGCGATGACGCCTCCCTTTGGCGCAGGGCGGCGGTTTATCTGGCTGGCGGACACCACCTTGGGCCAGCGCTGCCCCGAAGCCCTGCTGACCGAACTGGAGCGGACACTGCCCACCGTGCCCGACAGCAGCGTGCTGGTGATGACCAGCCACCAAAAGCCCGATGGCCGCGCCAAATTCACCAAGCTGCTGCAAAAACATGCCGAAATCAAGGAATTTGGCACGATTCCTCCATGGAAGACTGATCAAATTGCGGCCCAGGTGCAAGCCCTCGCGAAGGAGAAAGGACTCGCCCTAACGCCCGACGCTGCCCAGCTTTTGGTGGATGCCGTAGGCAATCAAACCCGGCAGCTCCATACCGAACTCGAAAAACTGTCGCTGTTTTGGGGCGATCGCCCGGAGCCGATTCCCCCCGAGGGGGTGACGCAACTGGTCACCATCAGCACCCAGAGCAGCCTGCAACTGGCGGCTGCCTTGCGCGAGGGCAATGCCGATCGCGCGTTGGGTTTGGTTGCCGACCTGCTGAGCCGGAACGAACCTGCCCTGCGAATCGTCTCCACCCTCATCGGTCAGTTCCGTCTTTGGTTGTGGGTCAAAGTCCTGGCAGAATCGGGCGAACGGGACGTTTCAACCATTGCCAAAGCCGCAGAAATCGGCAATCCAAAACGGGTGTACATTCTTCAAAAAGAAGTGGCCAGCCTATCTTTAAAAAACCTTCAAAAAACGATGGAACATCTCCTTGACCTGGATGCTTCTTTAAAGCGAGGTCATGATGAGATTGCGGCCCTTCAAACCAAAATGGTCGAAATTGCCCAACTTTTCCCGCGATCGCCTGTCGGGCGTTCTCACTATCCTTAAAGTCGGCTCTAAAATAGGAAAGCTAAAGGACAAAGCTACGAGTTTTCAAGATAGCCTCATTCAAACACGCGAGTTTTAAATCGTTATGACCGAAGTGTTGATCCCATCCCCATCCCCTGCCCAAGTTCGGAGATTTAGCCGCTTCAAGCAATTTCTCTCCCTCGGCTTGGCCTCGGGGATTCTGACGATCGCGGGGGGGTCGGTGAACCCTGCATCGCCGATCGGGCTCAGCGTCATGCCCGCCGCGATCGCGCAGACCACTATCACTGCCGCAGAAATTTCCCAATATGCGCGGGCCGTGCTGCAAATGGACGCCTACCGCAGCGCCGCCTACACCCAAATTAAGGATTTGCTGATGTCCGTGAATATGGATATTAGCGAAGTGGATATGAGCTGCTCCAACACGCGGAATCTTTCGCGGGTGCCGCGCCGGGTGCGCCGCGATGTCGAAGCTGCCCTGACAGAATATTGCAATCGTGCCCGCGATATCGTTGAGGCCAATGGTCTAACCCCCCGCCGCTTCAACGAAATCACCATCGCCCACCGCGACGACAGCGCCCTCGCCGATCGCATTCAACAGGAGCTTTTGCGCCTCCAAGTGGCCAATTAGACCCGATGCAGATGTCCCCGTTTCGTCTTTGGGTTAGTAGGGCTAGAGGAGCGATCGCGTATGATTAGAGGCTTGGGGTTCACCCCATTGCGACCCGAGCATCCTGAACCTCCGCATCGTTTTTGCCTCCGCATCCGCAGGCCATCGCCATGAAATTCATTGACCTCGCTGAAGTTGCCGTCATCGCTGGAAAAGGGGGAGACGGCCTCGCCGCCTTTCGTCGTGAAAAGTACGTGCCTGCGGGTGGCCCCTCCGGCGGCAATGGCGGGCCAGGGGGATCTGTATATTTGATTGGCGAGCCTAACCTTCAAACCCTGCTGGACTTTCGCTATTCCCACAAATTCAAAGCCCCGGATGGACAGCGGGGCGGCCCCAACAACCGCACCGGGGCGTCTGGCGAAGACCTTTACATTGAGGTGCCCTGCGGCACGGTGGTCTACGATGCTGAAACCGATGCGGTAATTGGCGATATTGTGGCTCCGCAGCAAGCCCTCAAAGTTGCCCAGGGGGGCAAGGGTGGCCTGGGCAATCGACACTTTTTGAGCAACCGCAACCGCGCTCCAGAATATGCCCTGCCGGGGTTGCCAGGCGAAGAGCGCCGCATTCGCCTAGAGCTAAAGCTGCTGGCTGAAGTTGGCATTATTGGCCTACCCAACGCGGGCAAGTCTACTCTGATCTCAGCGCTGTCTGCTGCGCGACCCAAAATTGCGGATTATCCCTTTACGACCCTGGTGCCGAATTTGGGCGTTGTGCGCAAGCCCACGGGCGATGGTACAGTCTTTGCGGATATTCCGGGTTTGATTGAGGGCGCACACTTGGGGCAAGGGCTCGGCCACGAGTTTTTGCGCCACATTGAGCGCACGCGCCTGCTGCTGCATCTCGTCGATGGTACGGCGGAAGATCCCCTGGAAAACTACCGCACCATTCAACAAGAGCTGACGGCCTATGGGCGAGGGTTGAGCGATCGCCCCCAACTGCTGGCCTTGAATAAGGTGGATGCCCTCCTCGCGGAAGATGTGGATGACTTGGTCGCAGCCTTTGAGGCCGAAACCCACGGCCCGGTGTTGACGGTTTCTGCCGTGAGCCGTCACAACCTTGACCGCCTGATGCAGGCCGTGTGGGATTATCTGGATGCTCACCCCGTCCCCAGCCCAGAGTCCGCGATCGCGGAACCCCAAGGCATTGTCTGATAATTGTCTGATATTCGTATGGGGGCTGGGAGGAGTGAAATCCGCCGGGCAATCGCGGTGCCGATGCCCTACGGTTCAGATGCACTGAAACGCATCAGCCCCGGCGTATAGTAAGAACGGCCTCTTGTGCGGCCAAGCCCAACCGGGCTTGATGCATCATCCACGGGCAACAGGAGCAGGTTGTGACCCATCAAGACTATCGGCTGATCTGGTTCCAGCATTTTCACAAAGCTGGTGGCACCTCAATCGTGAATCTTGCGATCGAGAATGGTGAAACCCTTTACCCCAAGCACCGCAATGGGAACCCAGCCATGCCCAGCGGCAAGCCCATTCGTCCGTGGCAGTTTAGCGATCGCGAACTCACGGACTTTATTGATGACTGTGAACGCCAAGGGGTCACCTTCGTTGCCACAGAATGGCGGCTCCCAAATCCCACAATTCTGGCGAATGATCCCCGAGTCAAGCTCGTTACCTGTCTTCGAGATCCCCTGCGGCGCTTTGTCTCGAACTTTTACTACGACCTGTACTACGGCTCAACCCAGGCCCGAGACTTGGCGAGCTATGTCGGTTCTAAGGGTGAGTTCTCCATGTTCAACTACTACTGCCGCATCTTGGCGCAGCACAATCGCGCGGCGTTGGAAGTCAGCGCTGAGGAATTTCAAGCGGCCCAGCGCGTTTTAGAGCAATTTGACTGCACGGTGATTTTAGAAAACGGCTTTGAGTCACTGGGTAATGCCCTCGGCTGGGCAAGGGTAGAGAACATTAAAATCAATTCCGTTTCGCGCTTTGATTTTCGCCAGATCCATCATGTTTCTCGGAAACGACGGAAGCGGTGGCGCGCTGTGCTGGCTCGCCTAACGCGCCCCAAAAAAAAGCCGGATCCTGCGTTTATCGAGTATTTCAACCAACACAACGCTTGGGACATTAAGCTCTACACCGAGGTGAAGCAGCGCGCCGCCTTAGGCGCAAATAGCGTGAATCAGGCGATTGTTCGCGATACCTAAAAGCCTTCGGGGTGTTGGTGTGCACCCCGTAATGCATCAGTTGAGGGGCGATCGCCCATTCCGGCCAAACGAGATTGCCCCTCAACCCATTGCCCCCGAATCACAACACTCCTCAGCGCTTCAAGACGGTCAAGACTTCGTCGATCCAGTCGATCCAATCTTGTTCATAGCGCATCCCTCGGCGCAGGGTTAAGTAGCGGAACTGTTCAATTACCGGAGGATCTGCGATCGCCCGGTACCGTTCTTCCATCGCTCGGTAGTTGGCTAGCCGCTCACTATGGAGCTAGCGACGGCGGTGCAATTCTTCAACCAGCAACCCATCAGCGGCGCAGGCTGCGGTGGGCGATCTAGAGCAGCAGCTTGCTTTGGCGGTGGTACAGCGCGATCGCCGCGCCGATCTCTACGAACGCGGCGTGATTTCCCGCGAAGAACTGGATCAGCAGATATTCAATACCGGGGCACTCGAAAATCGTCTTGCCTAGGCCCAGAGTGAGCTCGATGATCTGCTAGCGGGCACCCGCCCAAAGCAAATCGCTGCCCAGGGCGCAACCCTGCTCGCCCTCTACTACATCCCCTCCATGTATCGACTGATGATTCTTCGCAGTAGCAGAGAGACAGCGCGAATCCTGGGCTGACGCTGAGGACGCTTCACAAGACTCGGTCTGTCGGTTCAACGTCATACAGCGTCTCCTTGCTTGGTGAGGTGCGCTTCTCCCCGGATGTCAATGGTTACGGGGCTGTTTTTGCACCTCACTGGCTTCAAAAACGCTGTATCGAGGCCAGTGCTGATGCAAAAAGGTCGTCATGGCGGTGGCATCAAGCGGTGGACTGAACCAGAATCCCTGCATGTCGGTGCAGCCAAGGTCAAGAAGGCACTGCATTTGTTCTGGAGTTTCGACGCCTTCCGCCACAACGCCAAGTTGCAGTTCGTGGCCGAGGGCAGTGATGGCGCGTAGCATGGCGACACCTTGAGCGTCTTGAGGAATGTCGGCTACAAAGGTGCGATCGATTTTGAGGCCCTGCAACGGCAGTCGTTTGAGAGAGCTGAGGGAAGAGTACCCCGTGCCAAAGTCATCCATCACCACGCGGGTGCCGAGGTGTTGCAGTTCGTTGAGGGTTGCGATCGAGGCGTCAATATCTAGCAGGGCGGCGGTTTCCGTGACTTCTAGCTCAAGATAATGGGCCGAGAGTTGAGCCTGGCAGAGGGCAGTGCGGATGCGCGTCACGAGGTCGCGGCGCTGGAGCTGTCGCGCCGAGAGGTTGACAGCGATGTGGAGGTCAGAAAATCCGGCAGCGTTCCACTGCTGAAGCTGTTGGCAGGCTTGGTACATCACCCAGTCGCCAAATTCCACAATCAACCCAATTTCTTCGGCAATGGGGATAAATTCGTTGGGCATGACCCAACCGAGGGCGGCGTTTTGCCATCGCAGCAGGGCTTCGACTTGGCAAATTTGCCGCGTTTTGAGGTTGACTTGGGGCTGAAAGAACAGGCGCAGCTCGTCTTTTTCGAGGGCGTGGTGCAGGTATTTTTCGAGGGTGAGGAGTTGTGAGGTGCTGGAGTGGATCGTGGCGGTGTAAAAGCGGTAGGTGTTGCGGCCTTCGGCTTTGGCGCGATACATGGCGGCGTCGGCATGTTGCAGCAGGGTGGTCATGTCGTGGCCGTCTTGGGGATAAAGGGCAATGCCGACGCTGATGGTGATGAAGAGTTCTTGATGCTCGATCGCGAAGGGAGGGCGCAAGAGTTCTGACAGGCGCTGGGCGACCTTGGCCGCATCTTCAGGGGCTTGCAAGCCGGGCAAAATTAGGGTGAACTCGTCGCCACCCCAGCGGGCAACGACATCTTGCTCGCGCAGGGCGGCTTTGATGCGCTGGGTGGCTTGTACCAAAAGCTGGTCGCCGACAGCGTGGCCGAGGGTGTCGTTGATGGTTTTGAAGCGATCGAGGTCAAGAAAGAGTACCCCGAGAATTTCGCCGCTGCGCTGGGCATGGGCGATCGCGAGGGGCAGGTGTTGGTTAAATAACGTCCGGTTTGGTAATCCGGTTAGGGAATCGTGGAACGCTTGGTGACGCATCTGGTCTTCGGTGCGTTGGCGTTTGAAGGCTCCGCCGATGCTGGCGGCGATCGCCACCAAAATGGATTCTTCGCTGCGCGACCATTGGCGCGCCTCTCGACAGGAGTCGATGCCGATATACCCCCAGAGTTCTTGGTCAATAAAGATCGGCACCATCAAAATGGCTTGAATGCCATCGCGCTGAAGCAGGTCATACTCCGCTATGGGAAAGCTGCTGGCAACGCCCCGAATCGCTTCGCCCGTGAGAAAGGCGCGATACCAACGCTCTAGCCCGTGGACAGAATAGACCTGATTTTGCCAGTGGGGTTGTTGAATGCTGGGCGAAATGCCAGATTGAGTCCACTCATAGCGCATGCTCATGGCAGCTTGGCCGGTGGTGGGATGGGGATGGTTTTCGTAGATGTAGACGCGATCGGCATCGGCGGCAGCGCCCAAAATGGAAAGTACCTGGGGCAGCGCGGCGTGGAGATCGTTAGCAGTGAGCAGGTATTGGCTGGCTTGGGCGACCCCTTGCAACAGGCGATCGCGGCGATGCAGCTCCGACTCTGACTCTTTGCGGGCCGAAATATCCTCCACCGTGCCCTCAAAGCCGATGGGCTCCCCGGCCTCGTCATACAACGTCCGGGCCGATTCTGAGATCCAGATAATGCTGCCGTCCTTGCGATACACCTGAGATTCAAAGCCAAACACCGATCCCTGTTTCAGCATTCGCCGGACAAAGGTTTCGCGCCGCAAGGGATCCACGTAGAGCTGATGCTGAATATCCGTCAAGGAGGTGATCAGGTGCTCCGGTGAGTCATAGCCATAGATGCGGGCCAGCATGGGGTTCACCGTGAGGTAATGACCGTCTAGCGTGCTTTGAAAGATGCCTTCCACCGCGTTCTCAAAAATGCTGCGGTATTTGGTTTCGGCTTCGCGCAGAGAAACTTCGGTCTCGTAGCGCTCGATCGCGAAGGCAAAGGCACTGGCTGCGGCTTGCAGCAGCGCCACCTCCGATCGCGTCCAACTGCGCGGCTCCATGCAGTTGCTAAAGCCAATCAGGCCATACAGGTTGCCCTTGATGAGTAGCGGCAGCAGCAACACTGATTTGATGCTGCTGGGGGGCGACCCAAGCATGGCCTGGAGCGTGGGCGAAAACTGCTCCACCGTCTGGTTAATTACACCGCCATCGCCTAATATGGCCACCCAGTCGGCGAAGGGGCCGTCGGTGGGGAGTGTGGCAAAGGCATCGATGCCTACCGTGGAGGGAATTCCCTGGGCTGACCATTCCGCTCGTTGCAGGGCCATGTCGCGATCAGGCACCACTTCGTAGATGTAGGCGCGGCTGGCGCTGGCAGCCTTGCCCAGATGGGCCAAAATCTCGGTGTAGCGATTGCGATCCCACGTCGCATCTAGGGTCAACAGCTCTCTCTGCACTTCCACCAGTGCAGAGAGATACTGCTCGCGACGGGCGAGGGCTTTTTGGGCAGCGAGGCGATCGCTAATATCCTCAAACGTGCCCAGCAGGCCAATGACCGCGCCGCTGGCATCAAAAATCGGGTGTCGGCTACAGCTCACCCAGCGATGACTGCCATCGGCATAGGGTTGTAGCTCAGTCTGGTGAACGTCAGCCTGCTGATACTGCATGACCAAGGCATCCCGCTGGCGAAAATATTCCGCATCCTCTTGGGGATAGACGCCCAGATCAAAGTCGGTTTTGCCCACAATCTGTTGCGGATCCTGGAAGCCGAGGCTCTGGGCAAAGACACGGTTGCTGCCCAGGTAAACCCCGTTGCGATCTTTCCAAAACAGGTGCTGGGGAATGTTGTCGAGGATCAGTTTTAACAGTCGCTCGCGGTTGAGCAATGCGTGCTCCGCCTCAACGCGATCGGTAATGTCGCGCGATACGGCCAAAATCTCCTGTTCTCCTGTTTCTGCCGATCGCTCTATCAGGCCGCTGACGGCTTCAAACCAGCGATAATGGCCTTTGCGGTGGCGTAGCCGAAACTGGAGTGTCTGGCTGGTCTGATGGCGCAAAAAGTGGCAATAGGCCCGCCGCACCCGGTTCCAATCTTCGGGATGAACAAGCTCGTGAATGGGTCGCCCCAGCAATTCTTCGGGATGATAGCCGAGCAGGGCAAAGCTGGCGGGCGATGCATAGCGACAGAGGCCTTTGAGGGTATGCTGGGAAATCAAATCGTGCGATCGCTCAGCCAACAGGCGATAGCGCGCCTCACTCTCTCGCAGTGCCGTTTCCGTCTGCTTGAGCACGCTGATATCGGTAATAAAGCCCTCTAGCCCTTGGGGCGTGCCGGCATCGTTATAGATGCCCTGCCCCTTTTCCCATACCCACTTTTCTTCGCCGCTGCGGGTGATCAGACGATACTCCACCATGTAGGCATGGCCCGCCGCCACGGCGGTATGAATCGTTTTGATGACGTGGGGCAAGTCGTCTGGGTGGATGATGTCGTTGTAGCGTAGCGCTCCCTCGGTGAGATCAGCGGGGGAATACCCCGTCAACTGCTGGCACCCCTCGCTGAGATACCGCATTCGCCAATCGGACGCGCCCTGGCTGGTAAACACAATCCCCGGCATGGCGTTGATCAGCCGGTGTAGCCATGCCTCATGGCGTTTGAGGGCGCTTTCGGTTTGTTTGAGGGAAAGGAAGATGCCCAGTTGGCTCGCGATCGCCTGGATGAGCTGCATCTCCCGCAAATTTTCTGGCGCGGCGGTGGGCATTAAAAAGACCAGCACCGCGACCACCTGCTTCTCGGACTCAATGGGGATGCCAATCGCCGCCCTGAGCCCATAGCGAATTGCAGCCCACAACCGAGGAAAGCGAGATTCGGGCTCCTGGGAAACATCTTCGACCCACTCTGGCTGACGCTGGCCCCAAACGCGCCCCGGCAAGCCTTCGTCGGGCAAAAATTCATAGGCAACGCTCTCTTCCCCAAAGGGCGCAAAATTGGGGTTGGCGGTGAACCACAACTGGCTATGCTGGAGGCGATCGCCCGCCTCTGTGGGCAGCCAGACCTCGCCATAAACCCAACAGGTTTCTTGGCAAACGTGGACTAAAGCCTGTTGCAGTGCCGCGCGAACGTCTGAAGCCTGGCTAATGGCAAGGGTTATGGCCTGCAACAGCGCCAGTTCTGAGCGAATGGGAAGATGTGGCAACATCGGTGAGGCAAAAGTTTCAGGATGGCTAGGCCGAACAGAAGCGGGATCAATCATTTAACCCAGATCAACCATAAAGTCTGGACGCGATGCGCTTAGCCTCTTCGCAATCCCTTTGTCGCGAACCTCTGGGGGCGAGGTCATGGGACGAGATGATGGGGCGATCGCAGATTTGTGCAAGTTTTGTGATGGGCAAGACAGATAAACGCAGCGATCTCAAAAAGTTGTCAATTTTAGAATGCGGACTCGGTAGATCCAACTTTACAGGGTTCCCGGAAAAAGACTGTAAACCAGCGTGCTGTTTCCAAGCACCCCACTGTGCATTGGGGGGCAAATGCTGGGACGGTTTGGCAATTTGAGCCGCCGATTGTACTCCCTGTTCCGCCCTGAAGCGCTGTGCTAAAACCCTAGCTTGACGGCGGTACGTGGGCCAACAATGCCATCGGGAATGAGATGGTGACGGGTTTGAAACTGTTTAATGGCCCATTCTGTGCCGGGGCCAAAAACGCCATCTACCCCAACTGACAACCCGGCCTGCACCAAAGCTTTTTGCACGAGGCGCACATCTTCGCCCTGGAGATGGGGGGTGGTGAGGCGCAGGGTACGAATGGACAAGAGCTTGATGGTTCTGGGGCCAGCAATGCCGTCGATGAAAATCCCGGCCCAGCGCTGAAAGGTTTCTACCGCAGCCTTGGTGCCAGGGCCAAAGACGCCATCCACGGCCACCGAGATGCCCCGCGCTTGGAGCGATCGCTGCAAGGTTTCCACATCGGCTCCGGTCATGGGCGGCGAGGTGAGAAATAGGGGCCGCTGGAGGAGCAGCGATCGCGTTTTTTCACCCACAACACCATCCACCGGCAGGTCATTCACCCGCTGAAACCGCTCCACGGCCAGCGCCGTTGCCGGGCCAAACACCCCATCAACCACCACCCCAGCCCCGGTGCGCGCCAGCGCTTCTTGAATGGCCCGCACGTCTTCCCCAGTCATGGGCGGAGTATCGAGGTAAAGCAGTCGCGGCTGGGCAGTGGTTGGGGGCGGCGGGGTCGTCCGGGGGGTGGGTACCGTTGGGGCTGGGTTGCCCTTGAGGGCGGCGAGATACCGCAGTGCCTGGTCGCTCAACTGGGGATTTTGGATGTAGGTGCGCTGGGCGGCAGACAGGTATTCTGTGCCCGCCGCACTCAGCGATCGCCCCAACCCGGCTAGGAACGTTCGGGCTTCGGTGGCACGCCGTCGCAACAGCCCTTCTTCCACATTGCTGCCCGGATTGCGATATAGCGAAAAGGCGTACTCCACCTCATCCCATTGCTGGTTGCGCAACACCCGCGAAATGGTTTCAAACCCGCTAGAGCCATAAAAGTGGGCTCCGAGGTTGTAGGCAAAGCTCAGCACTGCTCCTGCCTGCTCTGGCGTGTAGGTTGACCATTTGGGAATCTTGCGGAGCGAGGGCAAAAAGTGGCGCTCAATTTGCCACATCAGCAAGTCGTCGGCCTCGGCCTGGGTAATTTCTTCGCCCAGGCGGAAGGGCGAGCCATCTTTGCGCTGGGTGCTGCCCCAGCCAATGGTGTAGGGTTCGGCTTTAGTCAGAGGGTCGGGATAGGCTTTAAGGTGACAGCCCTCAAACTGTTTGATCAACTGCACGCCGGGAGCAGGAATCGCTGACATCGCCAACCTCGCTTAGCACAGAATCGCCATAAATGCCTACTTAGCATAGGAGTTCGCTGTCGCGATCGCGCGATTTTGCGGTCTTTCTTTGGGTTGTTGTTGCCTGGCGCTTGAGACTGGAGTAGGCTAACCCCGGGGCAGTGGCGGGCATCCCAGGCTCAAGGGTGGACT
This sequence comes from Leptolyngbyaceae cyanobacterium T60_A2020_046, assembly GCA_015272155.1. GTDB lineage: Bacteria > Cyanobacteriota > Cyanobacteriia > Phormidesmidales > Phormidesmidaceae > JACYME01. The sequence goes on along the minus strand of JACYME010000002.1, from coordinate 24,212 downwards.
GTTGCCCACGACACCCTGCGATCGCGCAACCCTGAACCCAAGGGATCCGCGATCGCGCCGACGCGGATTCGGTATACTACGGCTAAATCGTCCAAAAGCCTTGATACATCAGCCTTTCAGCCTTAACCTGCTGTTTACCCCCGGTTAATCCAGGCTGCCCTGAATTCTTATTCTCCGGGTGCTAATGTGTGGAGCGAATGTGTTGAATATCACCGTCCTCAGCCCCTAAATCACGCATCTGCCGCATCTCGGCTTTTCCATCGTTTGTTTTTTCGTGCTCTATGGCTCGACTCCATCTCGACTCAACCCTGGAGGTCTTGCAACTCCACGACTTCACCGTAGAGTGCAGTAGCCTTGGGCAAACGGTTTACCGACAGTTTGAAGACAACCCCGTGTTGCCCGGGGTCGTGCTGACCCATAATGGCCAATTTGTGGGCATGGTGTCGCGGCGGCGATTTCTAGAAGCCATGAGCCGCGCCTACGGGCGAGAACTCTTTTTGCGGCGATCGCTGGGCGTTTTGTACAACTTCATCGGCCGCGACATCCTGCGTTTTCCTGGCGATACCCCCATCACCGCAGCCGCAGCCCAGGCGGTCATTCGCCTCCCCGATTTGCTCTACGAGCCCGTTGTCGTAGACATCGATGGCCATTCCTATCTCTTGCACGTCCACGACATTTTGCAGGCCCAGTCCACCATTCATCAGCTCACCGCAGAGCTGTTGCAGGCCAAAACCCGGGCCGAAATGATGCAGAACGAAAAAATGGCCAGCCTCGGCAAGATGATGGCCGGCGTGGCCCATGAGATTCGCAACCCGGTCAACTTTATCTGGGGCAATCTGAAATACATTGCAGACTATACCGACGACCTCGCCACCCTGATCAAAGCCCTGGATGCCGAGGTGGAAACGCCCAGCCCCGAACTTCAAAAGCTGCGCCGCAAAATTGATCTCGACTTTGTGTTGCAAGACCTGCCCTCGGTGGTGCAAAGCATTGCCACGGGCACCGATCGCCTCCGCAACCTCGTCACCAGCCTGCGCACCTTTTCGCGCATGGATGAGGTCAAGCGCCACCCCACCGACCTGCACCAAAGCCTCGACAGCACGCTGCTGATTCTCAATAACCGCCTGAAGGAAGGAATCACCGTCCAAAAGCGCTACGGTGAGATCCCCATCCTGGAGTGCTATAGCGGCCAGATCGGTCAGGTGTTTATGAACATCATCAGCAACGCGATCGATGCGCTGATGGAACACGATGCCACCCTGGCGGAAAAAGAAGGGCTGAAGCAGCACTACCAGCATGGGCTGTCGCTGGTGCCGACGCGCCCGTGGGAGCCACAAATTACGCTGGAAACGACGGTGCGGTCCGCCTTGCCTGCGGATGCGCCTGCCGTGTCTCACCATGCCGGGGCGTGGGTGTCGATTTCCATTCGCGACAATGGGCCGGGCATTCCTGCGGAGATTCAAAAGAAGGTGTTTGAGGACTTTTTTACCACGAAGGCGGTGGGCGAAGGCACGGGCTTGGGACTGCCAATTACGCGCCAGATCGTGACTGAAAAGCACCAAGGCCAGTTAATCTTGCGATCGCCCTGTCTGTTTCCCAGTGCCGATCAGCCGGGGCGCGGGACGGAGTTTGAAATTTTGCTGCCCATCCTCGAAGCTGAGGAAGACCCTGATGAGGAGGGGGAGCCGCGATCGCTGCGCATCAATCGCCCGGTTGACAATCGCGATCACGTGTTGACCCATTAGCCGATGGCATCGCCTACGATTCTTGCCCTAGATTTTGACGGTGTCCTGTGCGACGGCCTGATCGAGTATTTCCAAACGGCTTGGCGCGCCTATTGCCAGCTCTTTGATCGCGCGGATGGGACACCCCCGGCGGGGCTGGCGGAGCGATTTTATCCCCTGCGGCCTGTGATCGAAACGGGATGGGAAATGCCGCTGCTGCTCCACGCATTGCTGGAGGGGGTCACTGATGTAGCGGTTTTGGCGGACTGGCCCGCGATCGCTCAACAAATTTTGGCCGGCACGGGGCTGACCGCAGATCGGACGATGGCGGTGGTGGATGGGGTGCGCGATCGCTGGATTCGCACAGATCTGACGGGCTGGCTCAGCCAGCATCGCTTCTATCCCGGTGTGTTGGAGCAGGTTCAGGGCGCGATCGCGGCGGGGGTTTATCCGGTCATCATCTCCACGAAGGAAGGGCGATTTATTCAGCAACTGCTGGCGCAGCATGATTTGCCGCTGGAGGCCGCGCAAATTTTGGGAAAGGAGGTGCGCCAGCCCAAAACGGCCACCCTGCAACAGCTTTTGGCGCAGCCGCCCGTCGGCACTCCGGGCCAGGCCACGATCTGGTTCATTGAAGATCGCCTCCTAACCCTGCACCGGGTTGCGGCTCAGCCCGATCTGGATGCCGTCACCCTATTTCTGGCTGACTGGGGCTACAACACCGAGGCCGAAAGGGCTGAAGCCCATCGCGATTCCCGGATTCATCTGCTATCGTTGTCGCAACTAGTACAGGGGTTTCCTGCTTGGGTCGCCTAACCCCTGGGATGGGGCGATCGCGGGCAGAAAGGTAGCGCTCCTGTGGGACTATGACACCGGGACAATGACACCATGCTGGATTTGATGAAGCTGGCGCGGCAAATGCAGGGCATCAGCGCCCACCTGAGCCAAGAGGCGGAGGCGGCGCGATCGCGAGTCAAGCTCGCGCAAACCCTGTGGCAGCAGGCCCAGCCCCGTCAGGCCGAGCTTACCCGTGCGGCGGAAGTGTGGGGCGATCGCATTCCCTTTACCGCCGCCGTGCCCATCGAACCCCTAGATCAGCGCAGCGCGATCGCGTTTGCCCCCGCTGCCCACACCGTCATCGCCACAGACGGGTCCCAAATTTCCCCCAACCACCACGAAATCGCCTACTGCTACCTGCTCAACGTCGGGCGTGTGGTGTTGCACTATGGCCAGAGCCGCCATCCCCGGCTGGATAGCCTGCCCGAGGTGGTCTATCGACCTGAGGATCTCTACGTGTCGCGGCAGTGGGGCATTCGCACGGAGGAATGGATGGGCTATCGCCGCACCGTTGCCGAGGCCGAAGCCCTGGCAGAATTAGGGCAAGAGGTTGCCGCCACCACCGCCGCCCAAACCCTCGCCCTCACCGATGGCTCGCTGATCTCCTGGTTTTTGGATGATCTGCCGAAGGAGGCTCGCGATCGCATTTTGCAGCCTGTGCTGGCCGCGTGGGATCAACTGCGCGCTGCTGCCGTGCCCCTCGTGGGCTACATCAGCGCCTCGCGCAGTGGCGAAATGCTCAACTTTTTGCGTCTGCAAAGCTGCCCCTTCGCGGAGCCCGACTGCCTCACCCAGTGCCCCGGCCACACCGAAACCGCCCCCTGCCAAACCTTTGCGCCCCTGCGGGATGTGGCCCTGTGGGCCACCCTGCTAGAGCCGGGGCAGCGCAGCCCTTTCTTTCGCAGCACAGCTCCCATCCTGTCGCTCTATGGGGATCACACCATTCACCTGTGCTATCTGCACGTTGGGGCGGAGGTGGCGCGGATTGAGATGCCCCAGTGGGTGGTGGCAGATGCGGCCCTGCGGGATGCTGCGCTGGGGATGGTGTTGACTCAGGTGCAAAAGGGCTACGGCTATCCGGTGGCGTTGGCAGAAGCCCACAATCAGGCGGTGGTGCGAGGGGGCGATCGCACCCGCTTCTTTGCCCTGCTAGAGCGGGAAATGATCCGCGCGGGTTTGCAAAACGTCGGCACGTCATACAAGGAAGCGCGCAAACGGGGCAGCATTGCGTAGCCCTTGGCGTCGTTAAGCTCACGCAGGGGTTGTCAGACCGTGGGGTTGTCAGACTGTTTGGATGATATCTGGGAATTGGGCTCGCTAAGTCACGGTCTGTATGGATCTATCACGAGAGGTTAAGGCTCATCAATAGTCTGCCGAATTGCCAATGCAGCCTTGGGGCGATGCCTAATATCAAGTCCGGTTGCTTACCCATAAATAGAATTCCTGGAACCTTTACAGGGTTGGCATCGTTATTGCGGGTGATTAGCAGGACTTCATATAAGCTAAGACTGTTAGCGCGATCGGCTCATTGGGGAAGTGATTTCACCAGAATGATGAACCGCCATCCCAAGGGTCATCATGGAAATAGAGGCGGTTGGATAATCGCCCCACCGGGGAAGCCCTGAAGATGTCTTTTTCACCGCAGGCACACCGGGAGACACCGCCATGAAAGGAACCTCTACCCTCAACCCCTCCACGATTCAACCGCTCATTCGGCAAGTCTTTCTGGACTCAACCTTAGTCATGGCAGGTTTTTTGGCGATTGTAGCGCTGATTTTTCTCTAGAAAACTCGTACTGCTCGGCGTCAATTTGCTCACCCATTGGCCCTCACCCTAAATCTCTCTCTCAACATTGGGTGCAAGGGCCGGGGGATGAGGGCGGATCGGCATCGAGACTGATGCCGCCGGGTACTCGGAGCGATGATGTTGCAACGTGGGGCGATCGCATGGCCCAAACCCGTCACAGCCAGTCTGTTAACCCATTTGCGCCCCGGGGATTACGCAACGGGGGCCGGGGTGTGATCGTCGGCAAAGAGGGAGATGGGAGCCTTGGTTTTGTAGGAATAGGCATCAAATTCGCCAATGTAAGCGGTGTGGGTAATGAGCCCTGCATCGGGATTCCACAGATGCAGGTGAAAAGCGGGGGGCTCCATCACAAAGGCGGAACTGATGTCGGGGTCGAGTTTGAGGGCGACTTGGTGGGCAACGCTGGGGGCAATGCTGCCTAGGGTGCCTGCCCACAGGGTTTGGATGGAGCGGTGGAGGTGCCCGCAGGCAATCCGTTGGATCTGGGGATGGCGACAAACGATCGCGGCCAGCGCTTCACTGCCGCGACACCGCAACCGATCCATCCCCGGCAAACCCGTGACAAAGGGGGGATGGTGCATGAAGATCATCGTCGGGCGATCGCGGCCTGCCTCTAGCTGAGCCTCTAGCCATGCGAGGCGATCGCGGTCTAGTTCGCCATAGCTTGCACCCGCCACCAAGGTATCGAGCACCACCAGTCGCAGGGGATAGTCTTCAATGACGTAGTGCAGCACGCCACTTTTGGGCAAATAGGGCAGCGTACCAAATACGTCACGAAAGGCCGCGCGATCGTCATGATTGCCCATTGCCAAGTACAGCGGAGCCTTAAGCGGAGCCAGAAGCTGCCGCAACATTTCATATTCGGCGATGGTGCCGTTATCGACTAAATCGCCCGTGGCAATCACTACATCAGGCTGGGGGCGCAGGCGGTTGAGGTGGGCAACGGCGGTTGCCAGCAACTGATTGGTATCAACAAGGCCGTAGGCTAAATCGCCCTTTGGCTGAATATGCAGATCGGTAATTTGGGCAATGAGCATGGGTAGCACGATAACGCGACGCGATCGCTTCCCATCATAGGGCGACGCATCCTAAAAACTGGCTCTCCGCGTCCGATCCTCTGCGCCCCATTTTCTGGGTCAACGTAACCTCACGATCTCCAGAATGCCGGGTGAGGAGTCAAGGGTGACGCGCGCCCTGTACCCGAGCCACAGCAGGGGTGTTGGCTGTGGGGTATGGTAGTTCCCAGGGCTGACCAAAATGCTGCGCTAGACTGCGAGCTGCCAACAATGATCAAGCCACTGGGCGAGATCTTGCCGCGATCCAGACACGTGACGCACCACACTCCACAGTTGAAGTGCTGCGTTCGGAGAGGTGATATCCACCCACAGTGGTTGGTGGGGCCGACACTGGCACGCAATCCCTAACTCTTGTAACCGAAAATAAACCTGCCAGCGATCGCAGCACTCTACTGCCATCATCTCTCCTGTTGAACTTGACTGCATTTGATATCTCCTAAAAGGCTTAACTTTGATATCTCGTTTTCTCAACTTCTCTAAATTTTTCAATTCAATTAATCGAAAAGTGATCTCATTAACACAAAAGAGGTTTATTTTAATGATCTCGAAGCGTTATCTTCTATTGCCCCACTTGAGCCGTTTTATCTTCCTTGGGCAAGGTCAGTTAGCCACCAGCTTATTGAGAAAGACTTTCGGGTTCCAAGCGCTAGATTCCTTGCTACATAAGGGCTACAGGTTTTTTATGCGTTACTATGAATAGCATTGACCTGTTTCTTTCGGGCCATCGTCGCTGCTGAATCCAGCGATCGCAGGTTATGGTCCATTGAAATTCACAGACGAGAGTTGCGTATGACACAGACATCTGCCTTAGTTACCCCCTTTGGACAAGTAAGCGATAACGTTATCCTCCTAGAGCGCTCAATCACTGAGCCCATTTGTGAAGGGTTAAATGTTTTACTTGCAAGTTTCCAAGCCCTCTTTCTCCAGTACGAAAAGCATCACTTCGTCGTGGAAGGTGCAGAATTTTATCAACTCCATGAATTCTTCCAAGACGCCTACGGTGATGTTAGAGATCATGTTCATGACCTGGGTGAACGGTTGAACGGCTTGGGCGGAGTGCCCGCCGCTAGCTTCAGCAAGTTGGCTGAGCTGTGCTGCTTTACCCCCGAGCCCGATGGCATTTTCCGCTGCCGCCAGATGATTGAGCATGACCTGGCTGCCGAGCAGGCGGTTTTGGGCGTGTTGCGGCGTAATACGGCCCAGGCCGAAAGCTTGGGCGATCGCGCTACACGCTACCTCTATGAGACGATTCTGCTCAAAACCGAGGAGCGTGCCTATCATTTGGGACACTTCTTGGCCCCTGACACCTTGGTCATGCTGAATGGCAATGGTTAGAGCGGATTCTCTCACCCAATACTCCAAGATTAAACGTTGATACCAATCGCCTCTGAACACACCTGTTCAGGGGCTTTTTTGATGGCCGATCGCCCCCAGGGCACCGGGCAGAACTTGGCTGCGCAGGCCCTGTGCCAGACTCCGAAGCCTCAGCCTAGGCCGAACGCTACCTAACTAGTACTCTATCAACAAATGAGAACTGATGTCATGAGGAAAACCGAAATTTTCCGAAAATTCATGAAAGTTCTGGGAATGCTTGTCCTCCGATGCAACGGGGCAACACCCCACCATCGGATTCCCACAGCGGGTGATGAAATCTGGGGCTCAGCGCATCGAGTCCCATCCGTTCAGTGCTTTAGGGTGCTGGGCGAGCTCGCAATGGTGCGATCGCCCGTGGGGTTGCTCGCCATTTTCCTACGTCGTGAATAGAAGTTATTCTCATGAGCGATCGCACCCCTCCGGGAAACCACGTTAGAATAGCTTGCAATAATCTTACTCCAGTCCTGTGCCATGTCCGCCGCCCTCGCCCTAAAACCTGGCTCCTTCTACCTGGAGGGACGTTTTCTGGGGTTCAGCCCTAGCGAGTCATCTCCGTTCAAATTTATGACCGTCGCCACTGCGGATGGGGAGCGCACGATCAAGCTCAGTAAGGATCTGCGGCTGATGCTGTTTCGCGCGCTGAGCCCTGGGGATTGGGTACGGGTCATCGGCAAGCAAAAAGTAGACAAACACGACGGCACCGTAACCTATAAGGCCAAAGAAGTGGTCAAGGGGCTTGCGCCAACGGGCATTGCATCGCCTTCTGCTATGGCTACGGCCATTGCGGTTACGTCCGTTGAAGCACCAACTCACCCCGTCGCCCAGACGTCGAAGGCGAAGGTTTTGGTATGTCAAAAATCGGCCTGCCGGAAGCGAGGTGCAGATGCGGTGTGCCGCAGCTTGGCGGAAAGCTTTGAAGCGCTGGGGATTGGCGATCGGGTCAAGATTCAAGGGACGGGCTGTATGGATCGTTGTAAAGCCGGCCCCAACCTTGTGGTCATGCCCGACAAGCGTCGCTACAGCCGGGTGACACCTGGGATGGTTCCGGAGTTGGTCAAGGAGCATTTTGCCCAACTCGCGCCCCACACCACAGCGGATGCGGACGATCGCGCGCGATCGCCCATGTCTTGAACGCTGGGCGATGTCGGCACTATGCCCTAGCCTGTTGTCTAGGAGTTCCTCGCGTATTGATCCTTGGTGACCCAGTCTTTGGGGGCACAGGATGGGGGCGGAGCGTTCAGGATAAACTCCGCGCGATCGCAACCTGTCCTTTAACGACATGCATTGCTGGAGCCCACGGGAAGGTTCTATCGGGTCACGTTTCGCGCGATCGACATCCCTGCGGCGTCAGCACTACCGCTGAGGCAATCATTTGACGACGCAGATTTTTTCTCCGGCAAACATAATGAGTTAACCCCTAAGGGTGCGTCATTGACGATGACAGCCCCGATGCTATGGACTCTGGTTTTCATGACAGTCCCCAGCACACGCAGAGAAAACCTGGGGTTTCCGTCTTGTTTCTTGGGCTAACATGCGTTACCAAATCTCACACACGACCCACTACACTTATAGCCAGGCTGTTTTTCTCAATCACCATGTGCTGCGGCTGCGTCCCCGGAGTGATGGTTCTCAACAGGTGCATCAGTTTTCGATTGAAATTGATCCACTACCCCGGCTCACCACAGAATATGCCGAGATGAACGACACGGCAGCCCTGGGTGTGTGGTTTGAGAATACAACAACGCCATACCTCAAGATTCGCACGATTTCTGAGGTCGAAACCTGTCGTACCAACCCCTTTGATTATCTGATCGAGCCCTGGGCGGCTAAACTCCCGGTGGATTATCCCCAGTCGATTGCCACACTGCTGGCTCCTTATCTCGCGCCTGTCTTTACTCCCGCGATCACACCAGACATCATTCACCTCGCCCAAAACATCCTGGTCGAGGTGGACGGCAGCCTTAGCTACTTCCTAACCACCCTGACCCAGCGTATCTATGACGAATGCACCTACATTGTGCGCGAGCAGGGTGATCCCTTCCCGGCAGGGGTGACCTGGCAACAGCGGCGCGGTAGTTGTCGCGACTTTGCTGTCGTGTTTGTGGAGGCCTGCCGCGCCGTTGGGTTGGCGGCGCGGTTTGTCAGTGGCTATCAAGAGGGCGACCCCGACCAAGCCACCCACGATCTCCATGCTTGGGCGGAGGTGTATGTGCCTGGTGGTGGATGGCGCGGGTTTGACCCTACCCACGGGCTGGCCGTGGCCGATCGCCACGTGGCGATCGCCACCGGGCCACATCCTCGCCTCGCTGCCCCTGTCACGGGCACCTTGCGCGAAGGGGTGCAGGCGCGATCGACGCTAACTACACACATCTCCATGAAGCCGATGTTGACCTAAGTTCCTCCGCCGAAAAAGGCCACACAGTATCGTTGAGGGTGCGCCGGGGCGGTTTAATTGATGAAGGCGATGCGCGGAATGGAGCACCATCCCAACCGATGAATCAGGCCCGTGGCTTGCCCCCCAGGACTCCAGTGAAGCGATCGCGGATCTAGGGCGGCGTTTTGGGTTGGGGCGCTAGAACATCGGGACAGAACTCCGGTTTCTCCTCGGCAATTCGCCCCATTTTGTGGATCAGCCCTAGAAGAAACCGGGGTTCTTGCTATACCGAATTGGTGCTCTGGGGCGTATCATCATTGAGTTCCAGAAACCTTGTGGGATAAAGGAACGACAGCCCCCATACCCCCTCAGCCCCCCTGAAAACATCCCGCATCCATCATCACCTAAGGGAGAATCGAGTGCTCATTGAAGTCGGCTTGCTAGTTGTTTCAGGGCTATTTGCCGGAGTTTTGGCTGGGTTATTGGGGATTGGCGGTGGGACGGTGCTGGTGCCCATGCTGGTGACCTTGGGCTACACCACGCAGCAGGCGATCGCGACCAGCAGCCTTGCCATCATCATTACCTCTCTCTCGGGCAGCATGCAAAACTGGCGCATGGGCTACCTCGACACAAAGCAGGTCTTCATGCTGGGTCTGCCCGCTGTGCTGGTGGCTCAGGCTGGGGTATGGTTGGCCGATACGCTGCCCTCGGCGGTGTTGCTGGTGAGTTTTGCCGCTTTACTTGCTCTCAATATTTACCTGGTGGGGCTGCGCAAAAAATTAGCGATTCAAGCGATCGCAGAGACTAAACCCTCACTTCCCATGAATCCGACCGCAGCACGGGTACTGACTGGGAGTTTGGCAGGGTTTTTGGCGGGGCTGCTAGGGGTTGGCGGCGGCGTGATTATGGTGCCCTTGCAAATGTTGCTGCTGGGAGAGCCCATTAAACGGGCAATTCAAACCAGCTTGGGGGTAATTGTGCTCACCGCGATCGCGGCAACCGGAGGGCACGCCCTGCGCGGTAACGTCGTCTGGTTGGCGGGGCTAATTCTTGGCTTTGGGGGGCTTATCAGTGCGCAATTTAGTACGCGCATCCTGCCCAAATTGTCCGATCGCACGGTGTCCTTCTTGTTTCGCGCCTTGCTCGTCCTTCTGATTGTGTATACCCTGTTCAAAGCGTGGCAAGCGGCGATCGCAACCTAACCCAGCAGAAAGATAACCCAATTCATCAACGGCCTTAGCGCCGACTGGGGGGCTTATCCGGCGTTTGCCAGTACCCCTCATCGGCTGCTGTAGAGGGCCGTCGGATTGCTCACCAGCTCATGATAAATGCTCTCCAGACGGTTAATGTTGGTGCTCAGGGTGTAGCGTTCTAACACGCGCTGGCGTGCCTTTTGCCCCAGCAGGCGAGTCATTTCGGGCTGTTCGCGCAGAATGGGCAACACCGTTTGCAGTTGGGTTGCCACCCGTTGCGTATCGAGGACAATGCCCGCCCCTTCGTCCAAGACCTCGCCGTCGGCCCCAGCATCGGTGGCAATGCAAGCTGTGCCGCAGGCCATTGCTTCCAGCAAAGAGAGGGAGAGCCCTTCAACCAGCGACGGCAAGATAAAGGCATCGGCTCCGCGCAAAATATCCACCCGGCGCAGATCATCACTGACAAACCCGAGCCAGTGAATGGTTTCGTCATTGCCATAAAACAGACGTAGGGACTGCTCTAGGGGGCCATTCCCGACAATCACGAGGCGACAGTCTGGCCCCATATTGGCCTGCCGCCATGCCCGCAGCAACGCTTCCACATTTTTCTCTGGCGACAGGCGGCCCTGATACACAAACAACTGGCGCGCCCGCAGGGTAGTCTTAACTGCCGACGGGCCAGGCGAATATTTTTCGACATCCACACCATTAGGAATCACGGCGACCACGGGCTCTGGCACGCCCAGCCGCACAAGGAGATCCCGTTGCAGATTGGAAAAAACAATGACGCGATCGCAGCGGGCCAGGGTTGGCGCGTAGAGCTGATAGGTGAAGTGCTGCGTCCCAGAACTCAGGGTGCGCAGCTTGCGATCAAAGGCGGGGTGAAAGGTGACCACTAGGGGCACACCCAAACTTTGGCAAATCTCGGGAAGCCGAAAGTCCAGGGGCGATAGGGTGAGCGAGGCATGGATGATATCGGGTTGCAACGCCGCCAACGCCTCGACCAAAAGCTTGCCCGATCGCGGGGATGGAATGGTCAAAATTTGCGACTTGAAGAGAAAGGGCAGCGACACTTCCTGGCAGTGATCGCAATCGCCCGCCTTGAGCTTGGGCAGCAGATTATCCGGGCTATCAGAGGGGTGGTCAAAGTGGAGGAAGGTGACCTGATAGCCGCGTCTTACAAGAGCTTGGGTAATCTCTCGGCTGTAGGTGACATTTCCACAAAAGGGGGATTTCTTACCAAGCCATGCAATGTGCATCTACAAGAAAGAACGCCTTCTGAGCCGCAGTATTTCAGAACTGGAGAACCGTGCCATTAGGTTCCTCGACTGTATGCCCCCGCCTCACCTTGCCTCGTGTGGGTTTTCCAATCAAGGAGACTCAAACGCTGTACAAAAAACCCTGAGGTTCAGGACAAGGTATTCAGCCACGATCAAAGAATGATCCCTCTGGCATTAAATTCAAGCGCAAATGCAAGACCTGCGACTGACATCGCGAATAATCCGACGTTTTGCACCCGTATCGGCAATATTGTTTGTATCTAGCCACTTGTCAAGAAAGTGGAGTGTTGCCGGATTGTCAACCGATTCTTGGCAAGCCCGTTACATGAGGAACGCTTGGCCTGATTATTCCAGCGCGCGATCGCCAGTCCAGACCGGCGCTTTAAAGTCACGCCAAAGTCACGCCTCACCGCCGATCATCCCCCCATTCACCCGCCCAACTTGACGGGGCGATTTCAACCTGGCCTAATTCTGCGGGCCGTGGCGCATCAGGTGCCATTGCCAGGCGTGGGCAATGATGGACTCCAAATCCGGATATTGGGGATGCCAGTTGAGCAAGTCGCGGGCGCGATCGCCACTGCCGACTAAGCTAGGCGGGTCGCCGGGGCGGCGATCGCGTTCCACCACCGCGATCGGGCGTCCTGTCACCTGGCGGGCTGTCTCAATCACCTCCCGCACCGAAAAGCCATTGCCATTCCCCAAGTTGATGAAGGCACTGTCGCCCCCGGCCAGCAGATAATCGATACCGCGCACATGGGCCGAGGCGAGGTCTGACACGTGGATGTAGTCACGAATGCAGGTGCCATCTGGAGTGGGGTAGTCGGTGCCAAAAATGGCGATATTGTCGCGCCGACCCAGGGCTGCCATCAGCACCAGGGGAATCAGGTGGGTTTCGGGCTGGTGATCTTCGCCGAGGCGACCTTCGGGGTCGGCTCCGGCGGCGTTGAAATAGCGAAAGGCGACGGACTTCAGGCCATAGGCTTGGTCAAAATCCTGAAGCATTTGCTCGACCATCAGCTTGCTGGCCGCATAGGGGCTGATAGGATTTTTAGGGTGATCTTCGGGAATGGGGAGCGTTTTGGGCGGCCCATAGATGGCACAGGTCGAGGAAAACACAAACCGCTTGATGTCGGCGGCAAGCATGGCCTCTAGCAGCGTTAGGGTGCCGACGACGTTATTGTGGTAATACTCTGCCGGGGCGCTGACCGATTCCCCCACGGCAATGTAGGCGGCAAAGTGCATGACCGCGCCGATGTTGTGGCGACTCAACAAGTCATCCAGAAGGGCGCGATCGCGGGTGCTCCCCACAATCAGCTCGGCCTTGAGGTGCTGCTTCACCAGCTCAGGGTGGCCGTATTCCAGGCTATCTAAAATCACCACGGGGTATCCGGCGGCCTCGAGGGCAAGGACGGCATGGGAACCGATGTAGCCTGCTCCACCCGTGACCAAAATTGTGGGTTTATCCATCGACATCATGGGAATGAGAACACTCCAAGTTGCGGGGGCTATTTCAATCAGGCGAACTGCCGTCAGGCAAGCCGCCGGGCACAAGTCCGGCGGCGAGGGCGCTGCCATACGGCCCGGTGCATCAGTCCTGGAAAACTGGGACGCCCCAAAACAGGCAGACCAAGGCGACCGTACCTGTTCTTACGATGCCCAAAAGTCTCCGTGAGATTGACTATTCGGCGGTGTAAACCACCAAATTATCGCGGTGAATGACGGTTTCTGCGCCGTCGTATCCCAACAGGGTCGGAATCTCGTCGGAGTGATGCCCCTGAATTTTGCGGAGTTCAGTATGGCTGTAGTTGACGATGCCCCGCCCGATCGCGGTGCCCTGCTTGGTGAGCAGTTCCACCGCGTCGTCGCGCTCAAACTCCCCTTCGACTTCGGTGATGCCTGCTGCCAGCAGCGATCGCCCCGCCTGACAAATGGCATTCACCGCGCCACCGTCGAGATAGAGTTTGCCCGCTGCTATCAGTCCGTGGGCAATCCAGCGTTTGCGCGCGGTGCTGGGGCCGGGGCGCGGGACGAAGTGGGTACCGAGGGTTTCGCCCGCCAAAATTTTGGGGATATTTTCGGGATTTTGACCATCGGTGATGACGGTGCGCACACCAGCGGTGGCGGCGATGCGGGCCGCTTCAATTTTAGTAATCATGCCCCCGGTGCCCCACGGGCTGCCGCGATCGCCCACCTGCACCTGCAACGCCTCAAGCTGATCGATCTGCTCGACCACATAAATGGGCTGGGCATCGGGATGGTAGCGCGGGTCGGCGGAGTAGAGGCGATCCACATCGGTGAGCAAGAAGAGCCAGTCTGCCCCCACCAGGCTGGCCACCTGGGCCGATAGGGCATCGTTATCGCCAAAGCGCAGTTCATCGATCGCGACGGTATCGTTCTCATTTACGATGGGAATTACCCCCAACTGAAGCAACTGGCGAAAGGTGCGGTAGCTGTTGACATAGCGCGATCGCTGCACCAAATCAGTGCGCGTAAGCAATACCTGGGCAATGGGCTGATCCAAGGTGGTAAACAGGTCGTCATAGACCCGCATCAGCCGTCCTTGGCCCACCGCCGCGACGGCCTGCTTCATGGAGATGGTGCGGGGGCGATCGCGCAACCCCAGCCGAGCACACCCCACCCCCACCGCACCAGAGGACACCAGAATCACCCGATGCCCTGCCCGGCGCAGGGCACACAGGGTTTCTGCCAAGCTGGCAATGGTAGAGAGGGCAAGCTGCCCCATGGCACTTTTAGTCAGGCTAGAGGTGCCAATTTTGACAACGACGGTAAAGGATTTTGCCACGCTAGTTTTTGAGGAATATCGCTGGCCCCGGTTCGGGTCAGAGGCTTTTTCCTGGGGGGATGACAGGCAATCGCACCGCGCGATCGCCCACCATAATCCAGATGCCATCATAGGGAGGTTTGCAGCCCTTGGAAAGTTGCCAGCGCTTTCAAGCCCGTCTCCTTAGGGAAACAGGTTTGGAACGCGGAAAACCTCGCCCTAACAGGCCGTAACACCAACCCTTACGCCGCACTACTGCCCCTGGGAGTGCAGAGACGGAGCCGCCACGGGCACAAAGCTGACCTGCCCCACCAGGGGCTGATACCCCAGCCACCGTTCAGACAGGTGGGCAAACTGCTGCGGATTGCCGCTGACGTAAAACTGGGGCGGGCGGGCGGGGCCAGGATTTTTGAGGTTCAACAATTCCAGTTCCTTGGCCGCTGCCCGCACCATATGCACCGCTGGGTTGATCCGCTGCACCTGGGAAGGCAACAGCGATCGCAGCACAGGTTCCAAGTGCGGGTAGTGGGTGCAGCCGTAAATCAACGTGTCGATGTTGGCAGCCAATAGGGGGCTCAAGTATTCCGCCGCGACCTGCTTAGTTTCAAGGGCAAGGAGGCGATCGCCCTCAATCAGTGGCACAAAGCGCGGGCACCCTACCTGCCACACCTGGGTTCTAGCATCGGCTTCGAGAATCGCATCCCGATAGGCGTTGCTGGCAACAGTAGCCGGGGTAGCGATCACCCCCACCCGCTGGCCAGCCTTGGTCGCCGCCCGCGCGCCCGGATGAATCAAGCCCAAAATCGGCACCGGGAATTCCGCCTGCACTTGTTCTAGGGCAAGGGCAGAGCTGGTGTTGCAGGCCATCATCACCATCTTGACCTGCTTGCCCATCATCCAGGCGATGATTTCGCGCACAAACTCAAGGATTTCGCCCGGGGTGCGATCGCCGTAGGGCAGCCGTGCCGTATCCCCCACGTAGAGAATGGATTCCTTCGGGAGTTGGCGTTCGATTTCTTTGAGCACCGTCAGCCCCCCCACACCACTATCAAAAATGCCGATGGGGGCAGAACCGGAGATCACAGGCGAAAGCCCGAACTGTGCTGGCATAGGCGGCACCTGGTTAAAAAATAATTGATCAGAGGTTAGAGGGGTTTTATCACGTTTTTGCTGGGATGGGCCACTTTCCTGGGAGGATCTGCGGAACAACGCCGGGATCAAAAAATCCCCAACCCCTCGATTCAGTTCACCACTGTTGGATGTAACTGGGCGGGCGCTGGGGATGCAAAACCAGAATTAGCTGGCGGTTTCAGAGGACGGGGAAGCCGCGATCGCCGCCTCTTTTTTCGCCCCATCCGAGGCGTCATCGTCAGACTTAAACACCACCCGCAACAGCGGCGGAGCCAGGAACGTTGTCAAAATCACCATCACGATGATGGCCGCTTCCAACGACTCAGACAACACCCCACTGGCGGAACCGACCCCAGCAAAGACCAAGCCCACCTCGCCCCGAGGCACCATGCCAAAGCCAATCGCCAGACGATTAATGCCCGGTTGCCCAAACACCGCAAAGCCGGTCACTACCTTGCCCACAATCGCCACAATCACCAAAAATGAGGCAATAATCAGCCCCTCTCGGTTTGCCGGTTCCAGGGGATTTAACACGCTGATGTCGGTACGCGCCCCAACGGTGACAAAAAACACCGGCACGAGCATATCTGCGATCGGGCTAATTTGCTCCTCCAATTCCTTACGTTTCGAGGTTTCAGCCAAAATCAGACCCGCCGCAAACGCCCCCAAAATCGCCTCAAGCTGAATCGCCGCTGCAATGTAAGACAGCGCAAAGGCAAAAATCAGAGAACTGATAATCACCTGGCCTCGGGTTTTAAGCTGGTCTACCAAGACTACAAAATACGGGCTCAGGAGGCGTCCTAAGAAAATTGAACCCACCAAGAAAACCGTTGCCCCAGCAATCAAATAGACCACATTCAAGATTTCGATTTCCCCAGTTTTGGCAAGGCTTGCCACCACTGCCAGCACAATGATGCCCAGCACGTCATCCAGCACCGCCGCCCCGATGATGATCTGCCCTTCTTTGGAACTGAGGCGCTGAATTTCGGCTAACACCTTTGCCGTGATTCCGATGCTGGTGGCGGTCAAGGCTGCGCCGGCAAAAACCGCAGGTATTGTCGCAATGTGGAAGAGCGCAATCAGGCCGGCAGTGCCCAAGGCAAAGGGCACCACGACCCCAACAACGGCGACTGCTGCTGCCTGTGGCCCCACCCGAATCAGTTCCTTCAGGTCTGACTCTAGGCCAATTTCAAACAGCAAGATGATGACGCCCAGCTCGGCCAGCACCGACACCACTTCGCTCTCACCCCGAAATACGGTGAGCAGTGAAGCGGGATCCAGGCCCGCTGTGGTTTCAACCAGCTTGAGCAAGACGGAACCCGTTTCGCCCGCTCCTTCGGGAAACACAATCAAGTGCAGGGCTGATACGCCAACGATCACCCCACCAACCAATTCACCTAAAACCGGAGGCAGGTTAATGCGAGCACAGAGTTCGCCACCAATCTTGGCGGCCAGATAGACGGTGATTAAACTGAGCAGAACACTGGCCAGTACAAGGGGTTCAAGCTCAGCTTTAGAGGCTTCTGCCAGGAGAGCACCGCCGATGCCCCAAGACGATACAACGGCGGGAGAAAGCAGTTCACCAATCGAAAGCTGCCAAGGGAATACATCTACCATCCGGTCTGAAAGAACGCATCCTATCTAGATTACCGGACTTCTGGGGGACGCCAAGGTATTGCGCGATCGCATCGCGCAATCTCTACCATAAGGAATACATCTTTGTGGGGAGATGATAACGCCAAGATTTTGGGCTAGCTCATCCCCTGATTCTCGGCCCGAATTGGGCACTCGATGGCGTCGGCTCTGGGGTGAATGGTCAGCCTGATTGAAATCGCGGACTCCCAATCGTTCCTGATACGGTAGTTTCACCTCTAAGCGACCAAGAATGGGGCAGATTTCTGGGGTTTAGAAAGGCTCATCAACTCGCACGGCAAACCCCAAAAATCCAGGATCAGAAATCCAGGATTTTGAAGAGCAATTTTGCCCCGCCTGACCTGAACAGAGCATCACATTGAGGACGGTTTGGTGAGACTTGGATGTTCATTCACCCATGGCATCCCTGAGCTCAGGGACGACTCATGGAATCTGCCCATCCCGCAATCCCCTTTATTTTTGATTAATTTGACTAAAAGGCGCTCCCAAAACTTGAAACCCTTCTTCGTGGGAAGAAGGGCTAGGGATGCGGGATTTATGCCATGCATGGGCAGCGCTTCAGGATACTTAGCCCTGAAGGGCCTGATAGCTGTGTTTAAGCTGGTGCCAAAGCTCTTGAATTGACTGATAAGCCTCTAGGGGAGTCAGTTTGCCGCCCGTCTCGAGCGCGCAGATCAAACTTACCCGCGAAGAAAAGGTTTGGAGATTCGCGTTAAAGGCTAAATTCTGAGGCGAAAACTCCCCGTAGTAAGTACTGCGGGGATTCAAGAATGCATCCTTGTCAGGACTCTGAGAGCAGCGGCGATGGGTCATCTTCCTGATATTCCTTATTCAAAACAACGTGTTATTCGTTCGGCGGCATCGCTGATCCATTAACTTATAAATTACCTATTCTTAACCTAATATTAACCAGGTCTGCACCTCCCTTGCCTCCCAAGGGTTACGGAATCTTGCGGAAAAAGAATTTGAGTTGGCATTCCGTGCTTTTAACGAGCGCGCTGGAATTTATCCCAATTCTGTACTTTGCTGTGACACTTGGCCCTCCCTCCAACCCTGCTCCCAATCGTGGGAGCAGGGTTGGAGGGAGGCTGGGGTTTTGTCGTCCTGCTTCAGAGAATTGGTATTCAGCGCAGTACTGGGATTTCCAGAGGCACTATTCAGAAGTACATTTCAAGGTAGGGGTTTTGTTGCGCATCACCGGCCCGAGTTGTTTAGATACACCCTGGGGGTTGAAAGTGCTGGTGTTTAGGGGTTTCAGTCTTAATACCTGAGTGTGGCACCTCAGGGTGCGGAGAGCGGGTTAGGGGATAGGCTGCCGCCAGATGGCATCGGCGACCTTAGCGACCTCAACCATTTCTTTGCCGTCGTGGACGCGCAGGATGTCGGCACCGCCCGCGATCGCGGCACAGCAGGCCGCCGCCGTTCCCCACACCCGCTGGGTCGGGTCGGGCTGATCTAAAATCCAGCCGATGAAGCTTTTGCGCGAGGGGCCGATCAACACCGGGCAGCCCAGGGCGCGAAAGGTCGGGATCGATCGGAGAAGATCGAGATTTTGGGCGTAGCTTTTGCCAAAGCCGATGCCAGGATCGATCACAATTTGGCTGTGGGCAATGCCCGCCGCGATCGCGGCCTCAATCTGGCGCTGCAAAAAGCCACAGATCTCATCAATCAGATCCGCGTATTCTGTATCGTTTTGCATGGTTTCGGGGGTGCCCCGAATGTGCATCAGAATCACCGGCACCCCTAGGTCGGCGACGGTTGCCAACATGGCATCGTCAAAGGTGCCGCCGGAAATATCGTTCACTATATCAGCCCCGGCCCGCACCGCCGCCCGCGCCACCGCAGATCGCGTTGTATCCACGGAAATCAGAGCATTGCGTAGGGTGAGATCGCAACTACAGCGCAGGGCCTCAATCACCGGAATTACCCGGTCGAGTTCTTCGTCTAGGGAAATTTGCGCTGCGCCAGGGCGGGTGGATTGACCGCCAATGTCGAGGATATCAGCCCCGGCGTGGATGAGGTGGTGGGCCTGCTTGAGGGCGGCGTCACAGCTCTGATAGAGCCCGCCATCGCTAAAGCTGTCCGGGGTGACGTTGAGCACCCCCATGATCACAGTGCGATCGCCCCAGTGAAGGGTGCGATCGCGAATCGTCCACGCCGGAAATTTTGCCACCGTCATGTCTTCGCTGCTTGCAGTACAACACCCTTCAGCTTGCCACAGGGCAGACAGCGGCACGGTATTCTGGGGCGCGTTAGCCGATGGCGTTGGCCCAATCCTTCGCCCAGGCGAGGTGCTTGTGAACCTCGTCAAGGGTGGCGGCTTCGCTGTACAAGCGCAGGACGGGCTCGGTGCCGCTGAAGCGGATGAGCAGCCAACTGTCGTCTTCGAGGGAAAATTTGTAGCCGTCGATCGCGAGGCAATGGGTCACAGCTTTGCCCGCGATCGCTTGGGGACAGTTATTCTCTAGTTCTTCTAGCAGCTTGGCGCGCACCGCCATGCTGGCAAGGGGCAGATCAATGCGGTCGTAGTCGGAGTGGTAGCCCGTGGTGTCTTGGAACTGCCGATAGCGATCGCTGAGATCTAGCCCAGACTTGACCACCGACTCCAGCACATACAACGCCGACAGCAGAGCATCTCGCTCGGGAATGTGGTGACCATAGCCCACCCCGCCAGATTCTTCGCCACCGATCAACACCTGCGTCTCCAACATGCGATCGGCAATGTACTTGTAGCCGATGGCGGTTTCGTGGACGGGCAGGTTGTGCATTGCCGCCACCTTGGGGATCAGGTTGGAGCCGCTGATGGTTTTGATGACTTCCCCAGAGAGACCGTGCACCGTCGTCAGGTGATCGATCAAAATCGGGATCAACACCTGGGAACTGAGGAAATTTCCCTGACCATCGACGGCGGCAATGCGATCGCTGTCGCCATCAAACACCAGCCCCACCGTCAACCCACCGGGCTGCTCGGGGGTGTAGTCCTTCACCGTTTGCAGCATCCGCTGGAGATACTTGGGCAAGGGTTCGGGCGCGCCCCCTTCAAACAGCGGATCCGCGTCGCCGTGGAGTTCATGAATCCCCACACCCAACAAGCGCTCTAGCCCCGTGGCGGCAGCTCCATGCATTACATCGGCAAACACCGTCACCGTGCCGTCCGCGATCGCGCGCTGAATTCCGGCGAGATCAACCTTGGACTGCAATTCTGCGCAGTAGCTCAGCCACGGATCAAAGGATTGAATTTGCCCCGCCTGGGCCGCAGACGGCAGCGGAGTATCCAACTGAGCCTCCACCTGTTGCGTCACCTCCGGCGGCACCGATCCGCCAAAGGCGCTTTTGATCTTGAGGCCGTTGTAGGCGGCGGGGTTGTGGCTGGCGGTAATCACGATCGCCCCCAGCGCGCCTTGGGATTTTGCCGCCCAGCTAAAAGCTGGCGTGGGCGCAAAGCCCTCCGTTAACATCACGTCAAACCCAGCAGCGGCAATGGCTTCGGCAGCGGTGTGGGCAAACTCTGGCGACAGAAAGCGGCGATCGTGCCCCACAATCACCGTGTTGCTGCCCGTCTGCGCGCCATAGCATTGCTTAAGGACGTGGGCGGCGATCGCCGCCACATGCGCCACACGACCAAAGGTGAAATCAGCGGCTATCATGCCGCGCCAGCCATCTGTCCCAAACTTGATGGGTTTATCGATGAACGCAGACGGAGAAAGTGCGATCGCCATAACGCTGTCCTACTGTAAGACCGAATCAACATCTTCACTGCACTCCGAGTTTACCCAGGGATCCGGTCAATCTCTAGAATATGGGGGAATTCCGTTCAGCATCTCCCCCAAAGATACGGCCCCTACCCTCACACCCCTTCACCCCGCTCCTCCGCTCCCAAATTTGCCAGAATCTCTGCCCCAGCAGCTTCATAGTCTTGCCAGGCAGCCTCTGCCTTGGGGTCTTTCACGGCATAGACCGGAACCCCCGCCGCCGCTGCCTTTTGAAAGGCAGAATAGCGCCGGATGCCCCGCTGTAAGACAGGGAGCTTGGCCTCTGCCAGCAGCGATCGCACTGCCGCTTCAGTTCGCCCGGGCTTGGGGGGGAGTGCGGTGAGCAAAATGCAATAGTGTTGGGTGCGCAGGGTTTTGAGATAGTTCACCGTCAGCCCCAGGGCATCCAAGGCCATGACATCTGGGGTGGTGGGCAACACCAGCAGGTGACAACTGCGCATGAGCAACTCCAAATCTTGGCGATCGGGGTGCGCCTGGGTATCGATGACGATGTGGCGATAGCCGTCGGTTAGGCGATCGGTATGCCACTCATCAATGACGGGAAAGGGCAGCTCGCCACGACTGGCCCATCCCAATGCCGAGCGATTGGGGTCAGCATCAATCAGCAGCGTTTCGCCCCGCCCTTGCAAAAAGGCCGCGAGATGAATTGCGGTGGTGGTTTTGCCGACGCCACCCTTGAAGCTTGCCACTGTCACAATCATGCTATTCGCGATCGCTACACTTCAGCCGCCGATACCTTGCTGACTCCCTCGGTTCTGGTGACACAAGGCCGTATCGGGCAATATCCCAGGCATACCAGAGGTTCATTGTCGCGCGATCGCCCATTTCTGGGTTCCATGACGCCCCGCATCCCGTTATCCGGCATAATTTTTGCCGCGTTGTATGACATCCCTTAAAAAGGGTGCAAAATTTTCTAGAAGGGTTGCTAATTTTTAGCCAGGAATCGCCGCCACTTCCTTGTAAAGAAAAACAGGGGAATTCTGAAATAAAAGCAGCAAGCTAGAAAACACACAGGATAAGGTAAGAACATTTGTGTTGGCGATCGCGACAACCCTGGCCCGTTGAGTGATCGTGTTTGGCCCATGTCAGGGTTCTTTGGGGAAATTTGTCACCCGAGGCTGGGCTCAATGAGAATGGTGACTTGCCGGGGAGATGCGATACCAGTGACCAGCATGGCCACGCCCATTGATAGCTATCAGAGGTTTCATGGTCAGGGGACGCTGCTCATTGTGCGCCCCAATATTCCTGCCCTCCCTGCCCTGTGTGAGTTGTTGACGACTCTGGGCTATGCCGTGGTTGATGCCGACATAGCACAAACCTTGGAAGAACAGCTCTGCAAGCCCTCCATCGATTTGGTCATCATTGGGGTTGATGCGGCCCCTGAGGACAGTTACGCCATCTGTCGTCAAATCAAAGCTACCCGCAGCACCCGCGACTTGCCCGTGATTATGGTGGGCGATCGCGATCATCTGCACGCGACCCAAGCCTTTGAATCCGGCGCAAACGACTACCTCAGCCCTCCTTTCCATGCGGATGAAGTCAATGCCCGCGTGCGCAGCCAAATCAACAGCTATCGTCGTCGTCAACAGCTCAGCCAACAAAATGCCCTCCTGCTTGACGAAGTGCGGGAACGCAAGCAGATTGAGGCAGCTCTGCGGCAAGCCGAAGCCAAGTATCGCAGCATCTTTGAAAATGCGACGGAAGGCATTTTTCAGACCACGGGGGCAGGCAGTTATCTCAGCGTCAACCCTGCCTTTGCCCAGATCTACGGCTACGCTTCCCCCGAGGAACTCATTCGCACCGTTACCGACATCAGCAAACAGCTCTATGTGCAGCCCAAACGCCGTGATGAGCTGATTGCCTACCTCCACAAATTTGAGAAAATCGTCGGGGCAGAGTCGGAGGTGTATCGCAAGGACGGCAGCAAAATCTGGGTCAGCGAAACCATTCGCAAGGTCTATGACGACCAAGGCAAAGTGCTCTATTACGAGGGCATCGTCCACGACATTACCGAGCGGCGCATGATGGAAATGGAACTGCGCCAACAGCGCCAACAGGCCGATCGCCTCTTGGTCAATATCCTGCCCTACCAAATTGCCCAGCGCCTCAAGTCTGGGGTGCGCACCATCGCCGAAAGCTTTAACGAAGTGACGGTGCTCTTTGCCGATCTCGTCGATTTCACCGCTGCCTCGGGCCAGATGGGGCCGAAGGATCTCGTGGATTTGCTCAACGAAGTGTTTTCGACCTTCGATCGCCTCGCAGAACGACACCATCTGGAGAAAATTAAGACCATTGGCGATGCCTACATGGCTGCGGGGGGGCTTCCCATCACTCGCCCTGATCATGTGGATGCGGTGGCCGTGATGGCGCTCGATATGCAGGCGGCTATTCAGCGCTTTGCCCGGCCTGATGGCCCCCCGTTTCAGCTTCGCATTGGCATCAACACTGGCCCGGTCATTGCGGGGGTGATTGGGATGCGCAAATTTGCCTACGATTTATGGGGAGATACGGTGAATCTGGCGAGTCGCATGGAAACGACTGGGGCCGCAGGCCGGATTCAAGTGACGCCTGAAGTATACAACCGCTTAAAGGGAAGATTTGTTTTTGAGTCGCGCGGTACGATTTGGGTAAAGGGGCGCGGCGAAATGGAGACCTACTGGCTCACTGGACGCCGATAGCGATTGCCTCCGGTACGGCAGTCTCTGCCTTGTGGTTGATCCAGTTGGCAACTGTGTGTCCTAAAGGTGTTCCCTAAACTTGGCTGCTGCGATTCCTCTCCCCAGCGTTTAGGACTAGGCAACCCTTGGGAGCTAAGGGCGCGATCGCGACGGTTGCCAATACCATCGGATTCACCAGCGCCCAGTCAGCTATCCGTCTCTGTTTATGCTCGATTCATGCACGATCCCAACCCATTGCCCTTAGGCGGCTTATACCAGAATTTCCCCGTCCTTGTGCTTGAGCTCTCAGTTGGGAATCCTAAGCAAATATGGGGCCGAACTCCACCGATGTGTCTTCAGCGTTTTGGGTTTTCATCACTCCAAATCACGACGCGGTCTAACCCGTTTGTCCAAGCTCCGAACCCTTGGCGGAACGTTTTTCGTCTTCAGGATGAGCGATCGCGGGTGTGGCCAGGAGACCGCTATGACTGACCCCAGCATCAACATCTTGATCGTGGACGACCAGATTGACAACCTGCGGGCGCTGTCCGC
>JACYME010000094.1 GCA_015272155.1 Leptolyngbyaceae cyanobacterium T60_A2020_046 | reverse complement strand
TGGGAGGCGTTGCCGGGGCGATCGGAAAATCGGGTTTGGAAGCCTGCGGCTTGGGCGGCGCGCAGTTCGTCCACAACATCGGAGATGAAGAGAATTTCACCCGGTGGCAGGTCGATCGCGGCGGCAATTTGGGTATAGCTGGCGGCTTCTTTTTTGGGGCCGGTGGTGGTGTCAAAGTAGCCGCTGAGGTAGGGCGTGAGGTCGCCAAATTCCGTATGGGCAAAGAGCAGCTTTTGGGCGTGGATGCTGCCGGAGGAAAAGATGTAGAGGGATTTTCCGGCAGCTTGCCAGCGATCAAAGGCGGGTTTGACATCGGCAAACAATTGGGAGTTGAGGCTGCCATCGGCGTAGCCCTGCTCCCAAATCTTGCCCTGGAGGGATTTGAGCCCGGTGGATTTGCGATCGCAGCGAATCAGAAATTGAATGTAGGGCAATGCGGCGATCGCCCCTTCCCCCGTCCAATCGGGCAGGTCGGCCAGTTGGGCCGCCCTATCGCGATCGTACTCGGCCCGCAACAGGGCGAGATCGGCCTGCACCGCTGGCGTGGTGCCGTGGGCTGAGAGAAACGCCGCTGCGCGATCGCGGGCAAAGGGAAACAGCACCCCAAAGACAAAATCAACGGGGGTGGTGGTGCCCTCAATATCCAGCAAGATAGCGGCGGCGGTTGTGGTCATGGCTTCACCCAATGTCGGCAGTTTCCTCGAATAGAGTACGACGGTTTTATCCCAATTCTTAGGATTGCGATGCTCCCTTGGGTTCCTTGCTGCCGATCGCCCTTCGCGATCGCCCCTAGCTGACAACCATGTCGCGGGGCAACCGGAGATCTCGCCCCGTCAAACAGGCGCGATGGATTACCTGCTGATGGCGCGACCAAGTGACCTTGCCCTCAGCCTCCAAATGTTTCAGCATTCGCGTCACCGTGACGCGGGTTGTGCCGATGGTTTCCGCAATTTCTTGATGGGTCAGCGGCAACTGCATTTGCAGGCCGCGCGGGTCGAGCTTGCCAAATCGCTTGGCCAGCCAAACCAACAGGTTCACCAGCCGATCTTCAACACGGTGATGATGCAAAATGCGCATTATGGCGCTGGTGTGTTGCACATGTTCGAGCAAGATGCAGTTTGGCAGAGGCAAATAGGCACTGACGGGGCTAGCCTCGACCCGCGTGAGGGGATGAATTTCGTAGGGCGTGACCTGGGCGATTTCTGGGCCGAGCAAGCTACCCGGCCCCCAAAAGCCGACGGGCACAATGTCGCCCTCATCATTCCAGGTGAGGGTGCGCACTAGCCCAGCGTGGATGCGCCAAAGCACGTGGGGCTTGGCGGGCAAGACCTGGCGGCGCACAAAGGTGCAGAGGGGGTTGGTGGCAGAGGCCACAAGGGGTGTGGAATTTAGCATGGTGGTGTGGATACGGTGAGAGAAGCGGGCTTAGGCATCGGGGGATTCAGGCTTTGCCAGTAGTCGTGGATGACGGCGGCGACCTGCTGGGGATATTCGTAATGAAAAAAGTGGCGACCTTCGGCACAGGTCCAGCGGCGATCGCAGGGTTTGAAGAGGAGTTGCCACTGGATCTGCATATTGGGGTCTAGCACAACATCAAGCCCGCCATGACAAACAAGCAACGGTGGCTCAATGGCGTGGACAGCAAGGCTGTTGGTGTGCCCCGCTAGGGAATGGAGGGTCAGGCTTTCGTCCAGATCTTGCTGGAGCAGTTCGACAAAGGCGGAGGTTAGGGGCAAGGTTTGGGGGCCAAACAGCAGCCGCGTCATTTGAGCCAAAATCATCGCGCGGCTACAGGGCAGCAGTTGGCGCAGGGCATAGTAGTGGGCATGCCAACTAACCGCCGGGTTGGCTCCAACAGATAGCAGCGTGAGGGATTTCACGCGCTCGGGGTGCTGCTGGGCATAGTACAGGCCCACGACGCCGCTGATGCCGTGACCAATCAGGTGAATCGGGCGATCGCGATGTTTGAGAAAGTCGTGGAGCAAGACCGTCGCCGTAGTCAGGGAGCAGGGCTCATCGGCAGTTTGGTGATATTCCCAATGTTTCATGGGGGTTTGCCGGGCCAACTGCACCAACAAGCGCTGGTCAAAGCGCCGGAGCTTAGGGCTGACTGAAAGCCAAAGGGCATCAAACATCGGATTTCAATTTCCTATCACAGCACGCGATCGCGCATCGTTCAAACCGGGCGCAAGCCCCCCCAACTGCATCCCCAAGTTTTGGCTAGGGCAGATTGAGCAGACCGGGCTCCACGGGAAGTGAGGCGGGTTTTGCCACCTCTCTGAAGAGGAAAGGCCAGCGATGATTGCCTGCACCGAGAACGCCTCGAAATCGCTGGCCTCAAAACTCAAACCAAATGGTTGATTGGCGGGCACCGGAGTCGAGTATGGCGCGATCGCCTACCCCAGTGCCGACTTCACCTGGGCCGCCCACGCTTGAATGCGATCGGCAGTTTTCTCGGGCTCGTTATCCTCATCCAGGGCCAGACCACAGAACTTGCCATCTCGCAAGGCCTGGGACTCATTGAAATCGTAGCCTTCCGTCGGCCAGTAGCCCACGGTTTTGGCCCCTAGGCTCGAAATTTTTTGCTCCAGAATACCAACGGCGTCCATAAAGTTGTCGGCATAGCCCACTTGGTCGCCAGTGCCGAAGTAAGCCACGGTTTTGCCGCTGAAGTCCACGTCGTCAAGATCGTCGAACACGGCTTCCCAGTCGCTTTGCAGCTCGCCAATATTCCACGTCGGTGAGCCAATGATCAGGGCGTCATAGTCCGCGAGCTGTGCGACCTCGACTTCGGCGATATCGTGCAAATCGACAGCGCCATCGCCCCCGAGCGCGGCCTGAATCTGCTCGGCAACGTCTGCGGTTTTGCCGGTGGTTGAGCCATAGAACAACCCGATTTTAGCCATCGTATCTCCTGATTACTGTTGCGATGATTGGCGTTAAGCAAGCTCCTCAGCGATCGCGATCTCAGCCCATCAACATCGCTAAAGATTGCCGAGAAGCCCCAACCTGCCGAGGATAATCCAAGGCGCTTAATTGAGAAACAAACTCAATAAGCGTCAGGGTCAGTATAACCCGCTTTCGACTTAATGCAACAAATTCTCATTAGCAAATTTGACAATCCTTTGCATTACAGAGGGGATGGGTTGCCAGGGGGCGTGGCGAGTGGGCGCGATCGCGGCAGCGCGTGACACGCTTCCCTGCACAGCGATGACCCCACTCACGCAATGGCCACCCCAACCCACGCAATCGCCTGCGCGCCTAACCTCAGAACAGCCAAAGTGTTGTGTGCTGGAGTGGCCCAGACCGACTGCCAGGCCAACCGTGCCGCGTACATCCCAGTTTTTCCTGTAGAGAAAGTTGGGGGGTGAGGGCCAATTGCCCGGAATGCCAAAGGACACATTGGGATGGCCTCGACTGCACCCCGATGCCCTGTCCACCGCCGATCTTGCGAACCGTGGATAGAACAACAACAAGCGCGCACGTGGTTCTTGGGCTGCACCGAAAACCTGGTTGACGAGCGGGCCAAGCCCCACTGCAACCCAGCGATCGCGCTCATCTTTGGCCATCACGCCCCATGGGAGATGAGTCCCGTGGCAATTTAGGAGGCGCTGCCGTCGCCACATTCAGGGCAAATGCCGTAGAGCGTCAACTGACAATCAAGAATGTAGTACCCGGCGGAGTTGGCCTGTTTTTTGCCCACTTGGTCAATCTGGTTTTCCGAAAATTCAATGGTTTTATTGCAATACACACACACCAGATGATGATGTCGCTCGCGCAGGGGGCGATTGAGTTCGTAGTGTTTGTGCCCTTCGGCGAGTTCAAGTTCGCGCAACATGCCCATATACACCATTAAATGAAGCGTCCGGTAGACGGTAGAAAGCCCAATGCGTTCGCCGCTTTGCGTCAGCGTGTTGTGCAGATCCTCAGCACTCAGATGCTTGCCCTGGGGAATCGCCCGAAAAATTTCGAGGATTCGCTGTCGTTGGGGCGTTAGACGATAGCCGCGTGCGTTGAGATCTGCTTTGAGGTCATCTTCTGAATATGCAGCCATAGAGTCTTGGCTCTTAATTAGGATCAATTTTCATTTAGCCGCCACCATAAGTCAAGCTGAGGAGAAAAAGATGCTGGGTTCCCTGCGTCGCATATCAAGAATCCTTCTTGATACGCAATCGCCCATTGCCACAGGATGGGGCAACGCCACCTTAGCGATCGCCCGTCAATACCGCGCAACGTTAGATTAATGGTTCCTGGGATTCAAAATGGCTGGCGATTTCTACAGGAGCATGAAAGGGAAGGCTGGGCCCTGCGATCGCATCGGTAATCCTGAAACAAAACATCCCATTCTTGGAGGGGCTGAAGATCTGCCGCTAAGCTGGCATCAGACTCAGCCATGATGCGATCGCAGGGGCAACGCGCTCGCGATCGCATCGACCCACGGATAGAAGCACCGCTGCCTGTTTTGGAAGACCAAAGAACTAGAAAATTATGTCAATCCTGTAAATAT
>JACYME010000163.1 GCA_015272155.1 Leptolyngbyaceae cyanobacterium T60_A2020_046 | reverse complement strand
TATGTATAAATTTGAATCCTTATGTTGAAGCGCAACGGCTGAGCCGTTAGCCACTTTGGAATGGGAAAGATGAAGCCATCACTCATGGGATGTCATGCCCGAGAGGTAGATTAAATCCGATGGCAAACTCCACGCTGACCCGAATCCCCGAAGGCTGTGAACTCTTCTATGACGAAGTCATCGCGCTACGGTCTAGAGTCGCAGAGCTAGAACATGCAGAAGCTTCTTTGCAGCGATCGCTCAAAGATTTGGCGGATGTGAAATTTGCCCTCGATCAATCTTCCATTGTGGCAATTACAGATCGCGCGGGTGTCATCACCTACGTGAATCAAAAGTTCTGTGAAATTGCTAAATACGAGCCCTGGGAAGTGTTAGGAAAAACTCACCAAGTCGTGAATTCTGGCTGCCACTCCAAGGATTTTTTTGCGGAAATGTGGTCAACTATTGCTCAGGGAAAGGTATGGCACGGAGAGATTAAAAACCGCGCAAAAGATGGCTCTTACTACTGGGTTGATACGACCATTGTTCCGTTTTTAGATGAGCGCGGCATCCCCTATCAATACGTAGCGATTCGGAACGACATTACAGCATTTAAGCAGGCCAAGGAAGATCTTCAGCACCTTAATGAGCAACTTGAAGCCCGCGTTGAAGCCCGCACCCAAGATCTTGCAAGCACCCTCCATGAACTCCAGCAAACCCAAGTTCAGCTTGTGCAAAGCGAAAAGATGTCGAGCTTGGGACAACTGGTTGCTGGGGTGGCTCATGAGATTAATAACCCCGTCAATTTTATTTATGGAAATCTCACTCATGCTGGGGAATACACGCAGGATTTGCTGGATTTAGTCAATCTATATGTGCAACATTATCCTGATCCCCATCCTGAAATTCAAGACGCTTTAGAACGCCTTGATCTGGCCTTCTTAACAGAGGATTTACCGAAACTGCTCAGTTCCATGAAGGTGGGAGCGGATCGCATTCAAAAGATTGTCCTCTCGCTCCGTAATTTTTCGCGGATGGATGAGGCTGAAATGAAGGATGTAGATATCCACGAGGGTATCGACAGCACGCTGATGATTTTGCAAAACCGTCTGAAGTCTAAGGGCGATCGCAAAGTGATTCAGGTCGTGAAAGATTATGGCAATCTGCCTGCCATTGAGTGCTATCCCGGGCAGTTGAATCAGGTGTTTATGAATATTTTGAGTAATGCAATTGACGCGGTTGAAGAGCAGTTAAAAGCGTTGGATATAGTTTGTGCTGCTACCTATACGCCCACAATTAGGATTCAGACGGTGGCGTTAGACAATCGATATATTCAGATTGCGATCGCGGATAATGGGGCAGGAATTCCCGAATCGATTCAGCGTCGTCTATTCGACCCTTTCTTCACCACGAAACCCATTGGCAAAGGCACGGGGATGGGCTTATCGATTAGCTACCAAATCATCACGGAAAAACATGGCGGTACGTTGACCTGTCGCCCCTTGCCCCAGGGTGGTGCAGAGTTTATTGTGACAATTCCGACAGCACAGGGTGCTGACACCGCACGGACAGGAGCAGCCTAAACTCTTGAGGGACAAAGCAGTTCAAGGGGTTGCAGAGTTGGGGTGCGATCGCGCGTCACAATAGGCGCGCCAGCCCCCAAAGGTCGTGATTTCCGTTTTCCCTTCAACGGTTAGGGGTTCGCCAATTACCCCCAGCACCACGTCTCCATCGATCAGCCTCACCTTGCCGATCGCGAGTCCTGGCGGCTCTTGCATCAAGATGGTGCCCAACCCAGCAAGGGGAACCGCCCACACCTCAACGGCGATCGCGACACCCTCCGTTGTGACTCGGATCATGGCCGGATAGCGATCGTCAATGCTCCATAGGCGATAGGCGGGTTCAGTCTGCGATTCGGCTAGAAACGTTGCGCCCACATTCAACAAATTTGGGTTGAGGGCCAACCCTCGCATCAACGTTCCATTCACGGCGAGCTTTAGGGTTTCAGGCATCGGGATCAGGCATCGGCACGAGTATCGCGAATTAGTCCATCTTGCCCAGGGCTCCGGGCGCGCCAATCAGCGTCCGCTTGGGCGAGCAGGTGATGACCATAATCAACAGGGTCAAAATGTAGGGTGCAGCGTTGAACAGGTAGTAGTAGGAATTGATCCCCACAGATTGGAAGGCTGGTCCGATCGCCTGCGCCCCACCAAATAGCAGCGACGCCCAAAGACATTGGACGGGCCGCCAGCGGGCAAAAATCACCAGCGCCACTGCCATCAGCCCCTGACCGCTCGAAATCCGCTCTGTCCACACGCCGGGATAATACAGCGAGAGGCACGCGCCCCCAATGCCCGCCAAAAAGCTGCCCGCCATGATGCTAAAAAATCGCACTTTGAAGATGGAAATCCCCATCGCTAGTGCGGCATCGGGACTGTCGCCGACGGCCCGAACATAGAGCCCCCAGCGGGTGGAGCGGAAAAACCATTGCATGGCAGGCGCGATCGCCACGCCAATCAAAAATAACGGACTGATACGCAGGGCAGCCTGCACCGCCGGGATCGTGCTCCAACTCCCAAAGTGAAAGGTAAAGAGTTGGGGCGCTTGGGGCTGAATAAAAGGTTTCCCAAGGAAAAAAGCAAGGCCACTGCCAAAAATAATCATGGCAATGCCAACGGCAACGTCATTCACACGCCGCTGTTGAGCCAGCCAGCCATGAATCGCCCCCAGCCCCATGCCCGAAAGCCCTGCCATCAGAACACCAAGCCACGGTGCCCAAAAACTCCCCACAATGTCTTGAGATAGATAAGAAATGGCATAGGCGCTCATCGCCCCCATCAGCAGCGTGCCCTCAAGGCCCAGGTTGATTTTGCCGCTTTTTTCCGTGAGGCACTCGCCCAAACTGACGAAGAGAAAGGGCGCACTTCCGCGCAAGGTGCCTGCCAAAATTCCTAGGGGAACCCCCCACCAGCCCAGCGCTTCAGTTGCCATGACAAACCCCACTGGATGAAGCTTAAGGCTGAAATCCTAGCACCTCATTTTTGTCCTGTCACCTCAAGCCTGAGGCGGCACTGCTGCCACTTAGTTGCCCCTTGCGGCGATGCTCCCAGCCCCGAGCCATCTGGCCCCCAAGATTGAGTCAAAATTGCAATCGTCCTGACCTCGGCACGTGTGTTTGTGTTAGTCCTGGTCAGGATGAAAGTCGTGCTTCTCGGCAATGAGGCCCAGGTGTTTGGTGGTCGATCGCTCGGGCGCATAGACGCCGTTTTCCCATTCGCTGACGGTTTGGCGGCGCACCCCCAGGGTTTCGGCAAACTGGGCCTGGGTCAAGTGCATGTGTTTTCGCAGGGCTTTGATGGCGTCAGCGTTCCATGCGATCGCGCCATCGACGCGCTGCACCCGATACTGGGCTTCATATTTCTGAAAGGTAATCTTGCCCTGTTCAAGATCAATGTGCGTGGTGCGATAGCCCGCCATTAACCATGCAGCAGCCTGTAGTGCGCCTCGGCTGCGGTTGCTCCACCAGGCTTTTTGGGTGCGGGCTGAAGCGGGGAGCGTGCCGTTGATGAGTGTTTCAATCTCTGCGATCGCGAGGGTGATGGGTGTGCGATCGCAGCGCCGTAATTGTTGATAAAGGGGATAGTACTTGCTACCCGGTTTCATAGATTCAGTGTCCACCCGACAAAGGAAGTGTCCCCTTACGGCGGGGCTGTCTCAAGTTCCCAGAGATTTCGACAACAGCCGTGTTGAGGAGGCGTATTCTCAGCGATTCCTCGACTCAGCAGTACCTCGAAAGGTGGATCGCCCCAGGCCATCAGGCGCAGAGAAGGCTTTTCATCGTACACCTCAGGTTGGAACGTGACCCGGTAAGTCCGATCACCCCACTAAATCTGCCAGATCCCAGGTTCCACCGCCGTGACGATGATGCCCTTAGGCATGAAACCTCTGGGACTGGGTAAAGGTCATCGAGGTCGCTTCCCAGCTTACTGGGCTCGGCGGCAACGATCGCTGAATTTCTTGCAAGTCAGCTTCGACATCGCGCTTCACCATGTTGTCCAGGGCTGGCCGCAGCGAGGGTGTCTCTAGCACCCGGTCGAACTCAGACAGCAAGCCGTCTTCCTCTTACTCATTCACACCCATGGTGGCTCGCCCAAAAGATAAGCGTCTGAGCCAGGATGGTTTGGAGGTTACCGACCACGCTGGTGAATGCGCCGAGGCGATCGCGCAGCTTCCGGTAAACCTTCGTCTCTACGGTGCCGTCATAGTAGAAGTTGTGGATAGTGACCGTGGGGTAATGCTGACCGATGCGATCAATGCAGCCAATACGCTGCTCGACTCGCATGGGGTTCCAGGGTAGGTCGTATTTGATCAGCACGCCGCTGGTTTGCAGGTTCAGAGGACGGTTGAAAAGATCTGAGAGGTCAAAAATTATGCTAACTGCCTGACCATAATACGGATCATAGCCAGGTAAATGAGGGTCTCTGAGGTTTCCGGTAACAGTTCATAATCTCGCCCCAAGCGTCGGCACCCCATCAGCCAAC
>JACYME010000189.1 GCA_015272155.1 Leptolyngbyaceae cyanobacterium T60_A2020_046 | reverse complement strand
TCCCCAATCCTTCCCACCGAGTCGGCCTTTTCTGCCCTGCATCAGACTCGTTGGGAGACGACTATAAATCCACTGACCCAGCGGTGGCACTGCGTAAAGACTCTCTCAACACCCAGTGGCAACGTGCGCACCGTTGCAGTTTGCCCCGTGGGTCGCCACATTGCCAGCGGTGGCGCAAATAAAGCCGTCAGCCTCTATCGCCTGTCAGATGGCAAAAATCTGAGCACCTTGGATGGGCACACGGCCTGGGTGCGATCGCTGGCCTTTAGCTTCGATGGTCAGATCTTTGCCAGCGCCGCCAACGACAACACCCTGCGCCTGTGGGATGTTGCCAGTGGCCGACTGCTGCGCGTTTTGTCGGAGCATCAGGGCTGGGTGCGGTCAGTCGCCTTCCATCCCAACGGTCGCTATCTCTACAGCGGTGGCCAAGACAACGCAGTGCGGGCCTGGAAAATTACGCGATCGCATCCCGTCAAAACCCGGACAGATCATCATCACTGGGTGTGGGCCGTTGCCGTCAGCCCAGACGGGTCAACCCTAGTCAGCGCCAGTCAAGACACTATCCTGCGCTTTTATCGCCTCCAGGGCAAAGGCACCAATCACGTCCTCCCCGGTCACGATGCCGAAGTTCATGCCCTGACCATTAGCCCCAATAACTGGCTCTTAGCCAGCGCCGGGGCCGACTGCACAGTGCGCTTTTGGAAGCTTAACAGCGGTCGCCTAACTACCCAGTTTTGT
The DNA here is from genome assembly GCA_015272155.1 of Leptolyngbyaceae cyanobacterium T60_A2020_046. Lineage (GTDB taxonomy): Bacteria > Cyanobacteriota > Cyanobacteriia > Phormidesmidales > Phormidesmidaceae > JACYME01. Next base: position 3,807 of record JACYME010000189.1, on the reverse strand, counting down.
GCCCATGCTGCACCAATCAACGCGATCGCCTTCAGCCCTGATGGTGAGATCCTTGCCACTGCCAGCAACGACAAAACCATTCGCCTCTGGCACATTGAGTCGGGGCGGCTCGTGGGCGTTTTGGTGGGCCATGAGGGCTGGGTATGGTCTGTGGCCTTTGCGCCAGATGGCCACACACTGGTCAGCAGTGATTGGAATGGCGATATCAAAATCTGGTCGCGATAGCCAGGGCCGCCTTTGGTAATGCTTCGGCCATGCATTTGATCAACTTTCGATTGATTTCGTAAAGGCGGCGCAAGTTTCAGATTTCGCGATCGCCTCTATCCTAGAACTTGCGCCAGGGCGCTCCGGCAACCTCCTCCCACAGGCAACATCAAGGCAGGAGTGCCCCCAGTCACGCGCGTCCACCTTTTCTGAGATGACATTGAGACATGGATACCGGACTGCCGAGCACCAAGTTCTTACAAAACCTGCTGCGCAACAAACAACCATTAGAACTCAAACTGGTGACAGGGGACACCTTGAATGGGGTACTGCGTTGGCAGGATGAACACTGTATCTGTGTCGAGGTTGGGGGGCAGGCCATGATGATTCCGAAGCCCGCGATCGCTTACCTCAAAGGACTGTAAAGCCAGGCATTCTCCAATGAAACGTCGCATCAGGCTAGACTAAACCTTTGGCCTGCCTCTGCGTCCGTCATTGAAGAAGCAGAGCCATCGGGCGCTTGCTAAACGCTCGGCTTCTCTGGACGGGGTTCCCATAGACTCCCCCCAGCCGGCTCCCTTGCGGGAATGATGCACTGTCCAGTAGTCACCGATTTGCACGGAGTCTGTCAACCCGGATCGCCATGAAACAAACCGTCTCGTTTTATCAACTACCAGGGCTGAATCAACTGCTGCGCAAGCGTCAGGTGCCGTGGCGGGCGATTGTGTTTATGGCGATCGCCAGCTTTGTCACCTTTGCTGTGACCTTGGGATATCACGCTCCAGGCTTTGCCTACGATGTGGTGATTCAGCCCAGCAGCCCTCGCCAAGGCGACACCATTTCGATTTTGGTCACCGCCAAGGAAGATCCGTCCGTCGTGCCCACGGTGACGGTCAATGACGAAACCTATCCCACCTTTGAAATTCGCGAGGGGCAGTTTCGCACCTTTGTCCCCACCAGCCCCGTCCATCCCTCCGGGCGCTATGTGATCCGGGTGACCGGGGTCGAAGCAGCGCGTAACCCAGCGGTGTGGCTCAGCGATCGCTCGTTTCGGGTTCAGCGCATCACCCTACCACCAGGACGCTCGAACCTTGGCACCGACCACGAATTTGACCGAGTCGCTGACTTCAAAGCCCTCATGAGCCCCGAAAAGTTTTGGCAAACCCCAATGGTGCGCCCCGCTGAAGGACGAGTCAGCACCGAGTACGGTGTGCGGCGCTACTACAACGGCGTTTTCGCCCAAAACTACTACCATCGCGGCATCGACTACGCTGCCCCCACCGGAACGCCCGTCGTCGCCCCCGCCGCCGGACGGGTCGCCTTAGTTGGGCGCGTTGCTGACGGCTTTGAGCTACATGGCAACACCATCGGCATCGACCACGGCCAGGGCGTTTCCAGCATTTTCCTGCACCTCAACAGCATCAGCGTCCGCGAGGGCGACGTTGTGCAGCCTGGGCAGGCGATCGGCACCATCGGCAATACGGGCGCATCCACTGGCCCCCATCTCCACTGGGGTTTCTATGTGAATGGCATCTCCGTTGATCCGGTTCCGTGGTTAACAGGGCGAATGGAATAGTGTTGCGCGGGCTAAGAAGTTGGAAATTTAGATCAGGTTTGGCTCAATTTTTAGCCGACTTTTCAAGTTCGCACTCCCCTGAGTTCACGGGCTGACTTCCGGCTGTGGCGTGACTGCGCATACTCCGCACAGTGCAATCTGTGGGGATTCATCTCCCAACAAGGCACAGTATTAAGATTGAGCGAGGTATGTCGGCTTTGATGGGTGGACGGGCACACTAGGCGCAGCCAGAAAAGACAGTGAAATTATGATTCTTTCGGTGTTCTTTGTCTGCGCCGACGATAAACACGGAGCATAGGAACGCATGAGTATTGAGAAAATCGTAGAGCAGGCGCTTCAGGATGGCTACCTGACTCCGGCAATGGAAGCTGAGGTGGGACGTATCTGTGATACGGCTTCCGAGCTTTCGATTGAAGAATATATGGCCCTTGATCGCTTGATGGGGGCATTGCTCACCGGGGAAGTCGTTGCGGTTCCTCGCAAGCAGTTCATCAACGTCATGGAAGAGTTGGTGCTGACGGAAGCGATCGCGCGGGTGGCGGAAATTGAAGCCAGCACAGACACAACCCTTGATCTGGGTGACATCGCTGCCTACGCTCTCAACCGCTTACCCCCCCTCTATGCCACAACAGAGGAAGGAGCAAGCTATCAACGGAATAAGGCCCGCGAAGAATTGGCAGCCCTCATCTCGGATCAGGTCAAAGAAGCGATCGACTGCAATTTGAACCAGCCCGCTTTCTACCCCGAGCGTCAATCCCTCCGCAAGGGGATGAGCGATGATGTGTTGGGTCAGGTGAGCAGCCTGCTGAAAGACTACGCCCATAAATTTGAGCCTACGCCCCAAGGATCTTCCCCTCAGTAGAGGGCTCGGTCGCTGACATTAACGCCTTTTCTGCTCCTCTGATGTTGGCACTGCCCAATGCTGGGTCGGCGAGAGCCGACCCTTTTTGTCTGGCGGGATGCTCTGGGCGGTTGGAGGACACCGATTTGAGCGGTCGGCGCATTCTGGCGGAGCTTGGCCAGGTTTACGATGATGATCGCGGTTGGCGAGGGGTGCGCCGTTTGCGCGCGGACGAGGAAGCGGACGAGGCAGATGATGGGGAGGAGGAAGATCGCGATGAATTTGGTGATTTCGTCGCCGCAGGCTTAGGCTGCGAGGCATCCGCGATCGGGTCTTTCGTGGAGGCTTCTGTTTCTGCTGTTCCTGCCCCCACAGCAACCGCCAACGGCGGCTCAGGATCACGGTCACCCGGATGCATGAGCGTATCCCGAAGCTGATGCTGATGGGCCGGATCCAGGTAGTGGGCTTGCAACGATCGCCACTGCTGCCAAGCATGGTGACGGCGATCGCGCAGCAGCGCGGCCAAAGTCGGCAACTGTTGCGCCCAGTGGGGAATCACGTCCGCCAAAAAGGTTTCGAGCACCCAACTGTCTTGCAGTAAACCAAGCTGTTCTTGGAGGGTTTTGAAGCGGGTGAGATCCGCGTCTAGGCGATCGCCATAGAACTCAGCCACCAAGCCAAGCTGATACCGCACATGCTTCACCCGCTTGCGCAAATCGTGGAGCGTCTCACGGTTGTCCCGCAGGCACAATTCCAGCCCATCACCACTAATTCCCCCATTGAGGTGAAACTGGCCGTCATCCGCGATCGCGTGGGTGCCCACCAACCAGCCCGGAGCGAGCCACAGCCGACTGAGCAGCGGCAGCGTGATATCGGGCAACACAGCATCAACTGGGCGATCGGCAGTCAGGTTCAAGTGTGGAGACTCACTCCAGCGCTGCAACTGCTTCTTGAGGGTGCGGTAGCGATCGCCTTTTAAGGTCGTTTTCACCTGGGCAAGGGCTCGCTTTCGGTGACGGCGCAAGGCCTTAAACGCAGCCTTGAGCTGCCGATTTTCATCGTCAGGTAAATCGGGAACAAATTGGGCACTCAGCGTTTCAGCAATGACATCCAAATCCCGAAGTTTGCCGAGACAGCGCGACACTTGAGCAACCCGGCGATCGTTTGCAGCCTTGGGCAACTGAAT
>JACYME010000108.1 GCA_015272155.1 Leptolyngbyaceae cyanobacterium T60_A2020_046 | reverse complement strand
CGCCCCTGCACTAGTGCAGGGGCGGGGTTCTTTTTGGGGATGGTTGGCGCGATAGGGGAAGGGGAGGAGAAGACCGGAGTTGGTCTGCGGTAGTAGAGCGGCGAATTCATTCTGTTAAGGACGCTCCGTTTCGCCTTGTAGCAATGTATGACACGCGTCTAGGAGTTCTGTGGGCGAGTAGGGTTTTGCCAGGAAGTACTGTGCGCCCATTTTTAAAGCGGTGCGGCGATTGCTGGGGAGGCCACTGACGGCGATAATCTTGACCTCTGGATTTAGGTCACGCAGGGAGCGAATGGTGGCAAATCCGTCCATTTCCGGCATCATAATGTCCATGATGACCAGTTGAATATCGTTGCGGTTGCGGGTATATCGGTTAAGGGCTTCGAGGCCGTTGGCAGCAACCAGGGTGCGATAGTTGTAGCTTTCGAGCAGGGCGCGATTGGTGCGCTGTACAATAAATTCGTCATCCACGATGAGGATGGTTTCTTGGTTGCCCTGCCAGAGAATCTGTTTTGCTTCGGGGGTTTCAATGGGGTCTTCGGTGGCGGGAAGATAAACGCGAAATTCTGTGCCGTGATCAACTTGGCTGGACACTTGCACAAAGCCCCCATGGTTTTTGACGATGCCCAACACTGTGGAAAGGCCGAGGCCAGTGCCTTGCCCTATGGATTTTGTCGTGAAGAAGGGATCGAAGATGTACTCCAGGTTTTCTGGGGGAATCCCGATTCCATTATCCGCGATCGCGACTACGAGGTAGCGTCCTTCTTGGGCATCAAGGGTGCGTTGGGCGAAGGCGGCATCGGCAACAAAATTACTAGCCGAAAGCGTTAAAGAACCGCCATTCGGCATTGCATCGCAGGCATTCACACAGAGATTCATAAACACCTGCTGAAGCTGGGTTGCGTCTGCTAAGACGGGCCAGAGCGTATCGACTGGGATATCCGTCACAATTTGAATGGACTTTGGGAAGGTTTGCTGGGCAATTTTGGCGGATTCTAATAACAAATGCCCCGCCTGAAGCGACATTTTTTTGCCTTCGGTACCCCGAGCAAAAACCAGGATTTGTTTGACTAGTTTGGCCCCGCGCTTGGTGCTGCTTTCCAGGAGTTTGAGCATTTCCTGCGATCGCCCGTCCAGATTTTTCTGGGTGAGTTGTAGCATTTGCGCGATCGCGAGAATCGGCGTAAACACATTATTCAGATCATGGGCAATGCCGCTCGCTAAGGTGCCAATACTTTCGAGTCGCTGGGCACGATAAAACTGCTTTTCTAACTGCTTTTTCTCTGTGATATCTGTACTCACCTCAAGGATGGCCGTAGTCTGATCAAAGGCATCATGCAAGAGTGTCCAGCGGCTAGCGACTGTGATCTCTCGACCCAATTTTGTGAGCTGAGTGAGTTCGCCCTGCCATGCGCCCGTGGCCAGGGTTGCTGCGTTTCCTGCAACCAGTTGATCGAGGGATTCGCGGATAAATAGCGTATCTGCATCCCGGCCTAAGACTTCCGCCTCTGTCCAGCCATAGAGGCGCTCGGCCCCTTCGTTCCAGAACAGGATTTTGTTGTCGAGATTACGCACCAAAATGGCATCGCTGGCGACATTAATCAGCGCTGCCTGCTCTTGGATTTTGCGGGCAGCCCGTTTGCGCGCGGTAATATCGCGGCGCACTGAAACCCAGTGTGTAACCTGATCCTGAGGATTTCGCAGGGGCACAAGGCTGAGATCAAACCAGATTTCTGATCCGTCTTTGTGGTAATTCAAAATTTCAACCTGGAGCGATCGCTGGGCATCGAGGGCAGCCCGAATCTGGCTCAGGGTATCGGGATCGGTCGCGGTTCCTTGCAAAAAACGAGGGCTGCGATTCAGCACCTCGTTGAGGGGATAGCCTGTGGTGGCGACAAAGGCAGGGTTAGCATACACAATGCGATGGGTGATGCCTGTCTCGGGAGCCAGTTGGGTAATTAGGACAGATTCTGTGACATTTGCGATCGCGAGTTCCAAAAGCTGGAGTTGCTGCGCGTATTGCTTTTGCGCCGTGATATTAGTTGCTGCACAGACATAGCCCGTAATGGCTCCACTACCGTCGTACATGGGGGCGGCGGTGGCAGAAACCCAAGACACCGTGCCATCGGGGGCAAGCAGGCGAAATTCCTGACGATGGTAGGCTTCGTCCGGTTGATAAATGAACTGATTCCAACCCGTCGTAAAGTCAGCGCGATCGAGGGGATGGATGGCGCGCATCCAGCCATCAGCCAAGCTATTTCCTAGGCTAAGCCCCGACATGTCTTGCCAGTGGCGGTTGACGTAGAGGCAGGTGCCATCGGCGTTGAATTGACAAATGCCGATAGGAGCAGCCTCGCTGAGCGATCGAAACCGTTCTTCGCTGGCTTCAAGGGCCGATTGCATCACCCGGCGCTCAATCAACTCCAGGCGGGTTTGTTGGTAGAGTTCGGCCTGTTGGGTTGCAATGCCAAGCTGGTTCGCAAGCTGCACCATGAGGTCGATTTCTTCGCTTAACCAAGGACGGGCAGAAGCACAGTGGTGAGCGATCAGGAGTCCCCAGAGGTTATCTCCGCGCAGAATCGGCACAATGAGATTGGCTCGAACCTGAAATCCCTTGAGCAAGCTGACGTAGCAGGGCTGTATTCCTTGGGCTTCGATATCCGCGATCGCGGCAACCCGGCCCTGGCGATAGGGCTCAATGTACTGTTCTGCAAAACAGGGATCGCGAATGGTGCTGTGCAAAATTGAAGGCCACGGAGCAACGACGGATTCCGCAATCACATCGCCGCGCCAGTCGGGCTAGAACTGGAAGATCAACAGGCGATCAACCTGAAACACCTGCCGAATGCGATCCACCGATCGCTGCAATACCTCTTGCAGGTCAAGGGTTTGACGAATAAAACCCGTCACTTCTGAAATTAATTGTTCGCGGGCCAAGCGATTTTGGAGGGCGACTTCTGCCTGCTTGCGATCGCTGATATCCGTCAAGCTGCCGATGTAGCCCTGCAACCGACCATCGGCATCACATTCGGGCAACACCTGGCAGAAAAACCACACCCATTCTCCACTCGGGCGAATCGCCCGCGCCTCATAGGATAAAGGCTCTGTAAACAAGGCCGTCTGCAACCAAGTTTGCCAAAACTGAAGGGAAAGATCGCGATCGTCGGGGTGAATCGACTGGAGCCAACCCAACCCGAACGCACTTTCAGCAGGACGCTCGGTTAACACACTCCAGCGTGGGTTGACATAGGTACAGTTGCCCTCCAAGTCAAACCGAAAGATGGCAACCGGAGAGGTGTTCGCTAGGGTTTCATAGCGATGCTCACTTTCTCGCAGGGCGATCTCAGTTTCTTTGAGGGCCGTGATGTCGTGGTTAACGGCAGTGATGGCCCAACAGTCGTCATCAATACGGTGGCTACTGTAGGTACTCGAAATCCATCGGACGCTGCCATCCGGTTTACAGAAGCGATATTCTGCGGTGGTGGTTTGTTCAGCAAAAAACGCCTCAAACAGCGGAACTAAATTGGCCTCCCAATCTTCACCGTTGACCCGCGATGGCCATAGGTCTGGGTCGGCGATCAAGTCTTGGGGCGAATAGCCAAAGAGCACTTCGCAGCCTGCCGACCAATAGTCGTACAGCCAGGTGCGGTTGGCATAGATCCGAAATCGCACAATGGTTGTCAGCGCACTGTCGAGAATTTGGCGCAGTTCTGTTTCTGAGGCGTGGAGGGCGGTTTCAAGCTGGTGGCGATCGCGTCCATCGCGACACAGCCAACAGAGCCGCAAGTGTGTTCCCACACGGTCAGGCTCGCCCGACAGCGAAACCAACACCGAATAGGGCTCCTGATCGCGGGGGGTGAGGTGCAGTTCTTGATTGTGCAGCCAGAAGACGGGCTGCGATGGACCGTGGGGAGTGGCAGGCTCTAGCGGGGCGGATGAGGCAGACTGGGCGATCGCGCACAACTGTTGGCGCACAAGGTCACGCTCCTCTGGCACCACAAATGCCGTCAGCGGTTGGCCCACAATATCAGCACGTTGCCGATTGAGCAGAGCTGCGGCAGCCTCATTCACGGACTGAATCAGGCCGTTGGCATCGGTCACGATATAGCCACCCGGGGCAACATCAAGCAGGGTCTGATAGTGCTGGTTTTCCTGCTCTAGATCCCGTTGAATTTCACGGAGGGCTTCGTTTTGCTGATGTAGCGCCTTTGCTGGCCCTTGGAGGGCTTCGATGGCGTGGGCAAGTTCGGCAATCGCCTCCACAAGAGAGGCCGCATCCCCCGAGGTTAGATTCGCCGCTTGGGCTTGCAGCCGACTCAGCCGGCGCTGGGCCACCTGCACCAAGCGATCTAACTCAGAGGGCGGGGTCATCCGTCGCTATCCTCCATCCGTAAAACACCCCTTTGGCAAACCTAATCAAAGCCTAGCAGGAGCGTCAGGCGGATTCAAAAGGGTGCCTGGCAATGGCTAGCCGCAACGGTTCTCCACCCTGGTTCCACCTTGGCAGTGTGCAGGCTGCACAGTTGCGCGCCTGCAAAATTTGCGATGCAGTGCAGATGCGCAACGAA
>JACYME010000178.1 GCA_015272155.1 Leptolyngbyaceae cyanobacterium T60_A2020_046 | reverse complement strand
CCCGACACCGCCGAAACGCCCGAACCTCCGGCAACGGAGCCCGCCGACCCCTCGGCCTCCGCAACCCCTACCCCCGAAACACCCCCCACCGCTGCCCGCCCCAATACCACCCCACCCCCGCTGCCCGCCGAGTGTAACAATCCCCAGACCCAGATGGCGATGAACCGCTGTGCCGAGGCGGAATATCAGCAGGTGGACGCCCGGCTCAACCAGGTCTATCAGTCTGTGAAGGGGAGTCTGGGTGCGGCCCAGCGCGATCGCCTTATCGATGCAGAACTGGCGTGGATTGAGTTCCGCGATCGCAATTGTGAATTTGTCCAAGCCCAGTTTGAGGGCGGATCTATCCAACCCGTGGTGTACTACGGCTGCATGACCCAGACCACCCAAGACCGCATCGCCGAATTGCAGCAGCCCCAACCCCCCAGCCAGAGCTACGCCATCGCCGACCAACGCCTCAACGAAGTTTATCAAAACCTGCGCAGCGCGCTGTCGGCCCCCATGCAAGAGCGGCTTACCACGGCCCAGCTTGCCTGGCTCGACTACCGCGATCTGCACTGTGCCTATGCGGGCGGTGACGAAAGTGCCTGCCTCGCCCGCATCACCGAAACCCGCACCGCCCGCCTGCTCGAACAGTTTGAAAACTACAGTTTTTAGGCACAGGGTGTCAGACCACACGAATTGTGAACGGTTCAGTGTTGCATTGGGTACGATCGCGCTCTGCACAACCTGTTAAGGTCACAGTACAGGGTCATGCCCAAACCGCCGCGATCGCCGTTGCGCAGGAACCCCACGATGATCGAGCCTGATATTGCCAAGCTTCTCGACGACCTCAAAGCCGACCACGAAGCCACCCGCCAGGCCGCAACCGAAGCCCTCTGGCGGCGCTGGTATACCCAAAAGGGAGCCTATGGGGCGCAATTATTGGTGCGATCGCAAACCCTCCTCGAAGCGGGCCACACCGCTGCCGCCGAAGCTCTCCTCAACGAACTGATCCGCGACCAGCCCGACTTTGCCGAAGCCTGGAACCGCCGCGCTGTTCTCTACTACCTGCAAGAGCGCTATTGGGACGCGATCGCCGACTGCGATCGCGTCCTCGCCATGATCCCCTACCACTTTGGCGCACTGCATGGCCTCGGGCTCTGCCATGCTGCCCTCGCCAACTACACAGACGCCATCCATGCCTTTCGTCGCGCCCTTGCGGTACAACCCTATGCCATCATTAATCAACGTTTAATCCTTGAATGCACCGCCAAACTCAGCTAAAACGGCTCTTGGTATGGCACGCTGATTAGTGATCTCTCCAGTTCACTCATTCACTCGGGCCATGCAAACCCTACCGTCACCTCCCGTCACCTCCCCTGGTTTGACCGAGACCGCCTTCGACACCACCATCCATCGCCGCAAAACCCGCCCCGTCCCCGTGGGCAGCGTCACCATCGGCGGCGGGCACCCCGTGGTTGTGCAGTCCATGATCAACGAAGACACGCTGGATGTCGCCGGGTCTGTGGCCGCCATTCGTCGCCTCCACGAGCTGGGTTGCGAAATTGTGCGCGTTACCGTGCCCAGCATGGCCCACGCCAAAGCCCTCGCCGAAATTCGGCAACAGCTTGCCGCCACCTACCAGCCCGTGCCCCTCGTGGCCGATGTTCACCACAACGGCATGAAAATCGCCCTAGAGGTCGCCAAGCATGTGGATAAGGTGCGCATTAACCCCGGTCTGTATGTATTTGAAAAGCCCAAGGGCGATCGCACCGAATATACCCAAGCCGAATTTGACGAAATCGGCCAAAAAATTCGCGAAACCTTAGAGCCCCTCGTGGTGTCCCTGCGCGACCAAAACAAATCCATGCGCATCGGCGTCAACCACGGCTCCCTCTCCGAACGGATGCTCTTTACCTATGGCGACACCCCCGAGGGCATGGTCGAGTCAGCACTGGAATTCATCCGCATCTGCGAATCCCTCGACTTCCGCAACTTGGTGATTTCCCTGAAAGCCTCCCGCGTCCCCGTCATGCTGGCCGCCTATCGGCTCATGGTCAAACGCATGGACGACCTCGGCATGGACTACCCGCTGCACCTTGGCGTCACCGAAGCAGGGGATGGTGAATATGGCCGCATCAAGTCCACCGCAGGCATTGGCACCCTGCTGGCCGAGGGCATCGGCGACACCATTCGCGTCTCGCTGACGGAAGCACCTGAAAAGGAAATCCCCGTCTGCTACAGCATTTTGCAAGCCCTGGGCCTGCGAAAAACCATGGTGGAATATGTGGCGTGCCCCTCCTGCGGGCGGACGCTCTTTAACCTGGAAGAGGTACTGCACCAGGTGCGCGAGGCCACTAAGCACCTCACCGGGCTCGACATTGCGGTGATGGGCTGCATCGTCAATGGCCCGGGCGAAATGGCCGACGCCGACTATGGCTATGTGGGCAAAACCCCTGGCTACATCTCGCTCTACCGAGGCCGCGAAGAGATTAAGAAGGTGCCTGAGGATCAGGGCGTTGCAGAATTGATCAACCTGATCAAAGCGGACGGCCGCTGGGTCGATCCCTAACGCTCACCAGACAAACCCCATCCGCATAAAAATCGGGACAAAAACAGAAGCCGCGATCGTCGCGATCGCGGCTTCTGTTCAGCATTCTGATGTTTAGCGTTTAGTGTTTAGCGTTTAGCGCTAGGGTGGGGCTGAGATATCGCTCAGCCAGCGGAGGTTGCGAGAGGCTTACCCAAAACGACCGCTGACATCATCGCGAGTGCAGGCATCCCTCGGCGAACTAAAAATGGTTTGAGTCAAGGTTTGAGTCAAGTCAGTTTCCACCAAATAGCCGACCCGCTTTCCTTTATCCACCGCCTCAGCATTAAAGAAGGCGGTATAGTCCGAAATACGAGACGCCTGCTGCATGTTGTGCGTCACGATGATGATCGCGAGTAAGGCGAAGTTCCAGGTTGTCCGCCCCAGGCAGGTTATGGGAAAAGGACAGAAAAAGGACACGCCCCCGCGATCGCCAATAACGTTCTGCGACAAAAAACGATGAATCATGGCGCAAAACGGTATACCTAAATACAGAAAAGCCTTTTCTTGGCCACGTTCTGTCTGAAGTGAAGGAAACGGTCGAGGAATGGCACTCATTTCTAAGGGAGAGCCGTTGATGGCACAAGCATTTTTTCGGGCACATCCAGGCGCGATCGCAAGCCTAGCCCCGCATCGCTTTCAGCAATCGCTGGGGTTAGCGCGCCACCACTGGGCGATCGGGGACTGGGTCACCCTGGCAGAACTGCCGAGCCCCTACAGCCACCATGAGGCACTGCTCCTCTGCCAAGATGGCGAAGAGGGCTGGCTGGCGTGGGTGCCCGAGCATGGCGAAGTGCGCCTTCCGCTCTAAGCACACACCAGGAGTTGCGCAGCGGGGCCATTCACCCCAGGCATCGGCAGCCGCTTCGACAGCACCTCGCCTTGGGCAACAAAAAAGGGCCGCGATCGCGACCCTTGCTGTCCTGGTGTTGGTTCCGGTCACGGTCTGCAAGACCTATCCCAATTCTGTACTTTGCCGCTACACTTGGCCCTCACCCCACCCCCCTCTCGCAACCGTGGGAGAGAGGCTGTGAAGAAACCGATTTTGTAGCCCTGCTTCAGAGCATGGGAATTACTTCTTCCTAATGTCGCGCGCCATATTGCGGAACATATCCATGCTGGTATCAGCGGTGCGCCGCTCTACCTTGGGTGCTGCCGAGGGCGCGCTCGACTCAAAGGTGGCGCTGCCCTGGGGCTTCGGAGTGCCGTTTTCTTCCACGTCCACCTTCGACATGGCTGACACGGCTCGCACCGATTCCAGCTCTTCCTTCATGCTTTTGGACTTTGCAAAGGTGCGCTTAATCACCTTGCTAGAGCGCATGTAGTCAATGTCACCAAAGGTTTTGGCATCGTCGGGATCTAGGAAAAATGCTTTCCCCGGCTGCGGGGGCTTGGGGGCGCGGGGTTGCTTGTTACCGCCAAATAGACCACGGATGAAACCAGTCATATCCCTCTCCTGCGTTGATGAGCGTCCTTTAATAATCTTAACGTCATTTTCCATCGCCCAAAGGGCTTAACCTTCAAAGGCTACGCTGGAATTGAGGCGAATGTCGATCGTCGCGATCGCCCGTGAGTCTTTTTTGTTGGCAAAATCTTTCTCATGTTAGACAGTCTTGCCTGCCTAGTGTTTGAGCTGCGATCGGGCTGGGCCTTGCAACAACCCACTGCGCCCGAGACCTATGGCACCATCGCCTACGAATACGAAAAAAACGCCTATCCCCTGGCCCTCGCGGATGTGTTGGCAACCGACGAAGACCGCTTTGTCAAAACCGAGGGCACTTGGCTGGCCTATCATCCCTTTGCCCACAGCTTTGCCCTTGAAATTGGCGAAACCCAAAGCCACGGCACCTTTGAGCAGTGTCAAACCGCCGTGCTTCGTCGGGCGCGACTGGCGGCCCAATCAGCGGAAGTCACCTCTCGCAGTAGCCAGGGCGATCGCCTCCGCCTGCGCCCACAAGGCAACCGCCTCCCCAACATCTGGCGCAACGGCCAACTCCACGACTGGGCAACCCACACCAATCCTGACGTGTTGAGCCGTCTCGCGCGATCGCCC
>JACYME010000234.1 GCA_015272155.1 Leptolyngbyaceae cyanobacterium T60_A2020_046 | reverse complement strand
ATATATCTACACCTTGAACGCAACAATGACACTGCCGCATTTATGCAAACAGTGCAGATTCTGGAGCGTCTTCTATTTTGGCGCTACCAGACAGAGGACTGGATTCAGCAAGGCTATTTGACACCTCAAGGGAAACGGGCTACATGGGGAAAAAGCTATCCCGCCTCCTTTGGGGAATTGATTCGAGCATGGAGACGCTTAGCAGATATTGCTGAAGAGGACCCCGTCTTCAAGAAACTATCCTGGGCCAATGAGAAACGAAACGGCATCGTCCACGATAACAAATCAGTGACTCGTCAAGAACTGACGCAGTTTGTTGGTCTACCCAACAATGCATCGACTGCTGAAATTTACAGATCTATCGAACAAACATTGCAAAAATTCTGCCCGCCCAATCGCCCCATGCCCGATCGCTCCCTTCTCCAAGACCTTTACCATTGGGGTATCAAGCAACTGCAAGCCTAGTAGCGATCGCCCATCCCCCCGCCCCACCACCCCAGGCAACTGTATAGTTCTCTCGACTCCTCCCGGCGCCCTTGGCAAAAAGCGCGTCACCTTTCATCACCTCAACTGGGCCGCATACCAACAGATTCTTCACGCCCTCCCCCAGAGTCGGGCGGCGCGACTGACCTACGATCGCGGGATTTTAGAAATCACCACGCCCCTAAAAGATCAGGAACTTGCTACCCGGCTCATTGAGCTATTCATTCGCATCCTCGTGATTGAGCTAGGGCTAAAAATCAAGGCAATGGGCTACACCACCCTCGAACGGGAGGAACTAGATCGCAGAGAACCAGACAACGCATACTACACTTAGAACCAGCCATTAGTAGCAAGGCGCACCGTAGATCTCAAACAAGATCCCCCTCCCGACCTTGCGGTAGCGTTCGATATTACCCACACCGACATCGACAAACTGAGACTCGACAAACTAAGCCTATATCCTGCCCTAAGAGTCCCAGAATTTTGGCACTACAACGGCCAGGTCTGGCGCATTCACCAGTTGGCAGGGCGGTACCAAGAGATCGAAACCAGCCCCACCTTACCCACCGTGCCCAAGGCCAAGCTTTACGAATTTCTCACCCAGGCCCAGCAAGATGAAGTCGCAGCCGAGCAGCAGTTACCGGCCTGGCTGCGGCAGGCCAATGCCTAACCTTGCCCCCGCCCGATGCCCCGCCCAATGGTTGGACAACCACTGATACCGATTTCGGATTGAACAATCCCTGCCCCACCTGGGTTTCAGCGATTTCACCGATGCCTTAATGTTGAAAAATTGACGCAGCCCGAGATTTGCCCATGCCAAGCATTCTGATTTCCTTTGTCGGACAACAGGATCCCGTTTCAGATAAAACCCGCGAAGAAGGATCGATCGCCACATTGGTTCATCATTTGCTGGCCACCGCCACCCCACTGAAACGGCTCCTCCTGCTTTACACCACCGGAGCCAACGGTACCGAAGATCGTGCCCTCCTCACCCGCGACTGGCTCGCCGATGCCCCCTTTAGCCTAGACACTGCCACAATTGACCTATTGCCCGTAGACCCAGGGCTATCTGCCGATCCGGTCGATTTATGGCTGGCAGTGCAAGCGGCCAAAAAAGGACTAGAAGCCGCGATCGCCCACCGCCACTCAAACGACACCCTAGAATTCAACGCCTCCTCCGGCACCCCCGTCATGAAATCCGCCTGGAGCATTTTGCAAGCCGCCGGGTATGCTCCTAAAAGTCGGCTCTGGCAAGTGCGCAACCCCAAAGAACAACAGCCCGGTCAAGCCCGCGTCTTTCAGACCAATATCCAAGTCCTACGCCAAACCTTTGATCTCAAGATCATTGAGCAGCAGTTGCAGGACTATAACTACAACGGTGCTTTAACAACGCTCAAAGCGGCTGGCCTCAATACTCCATTGTTAGAAGCCCTCTTGCAATACGGCTATTATCGGCTCTCGCTGGACTTTGCCAAGGCGTGGGCGGTCATGGTGACAACGATGGGCGATCGCTGGCACCATGACATGGTTGCCCTCTGCCAAAACAACCCCGTGATGCTGCTACAGGAAGCCTATTTCAACGCTGTGGTAGAGCTCAAAAACCAGCAGCTTGCCAACTTTATCGTGCGGATGGCGCAGTTTCTTGAACAAGCCCTGCAATTTCTCGTAGCCCAATTTTTAGCAGAACGCCCCCCCCTCCCCCGCTCCTTTGAAGAAACGAAAAGCTTTTGGACACAACTGTCCACCGGGCATCCTGACCTCTGGTGCCACCTCCAGCAGTCCCATTTTCGCGGCCACCCCCTCCGGCTAGAGGCCTTTCCCAGCCGTCCAGTACTGCTGGCGATTTTGGAGCATGCCAACTCCCCAGTACTGCCCGCCTTGCAAGCCCTGAGCCGCGCCTATGACCAGCGCAATCGTTACATCCATGAATTTAAGGGCATATCTGAACTGCCCGAAGCTCAGGACTTACTCAACGCCATGCGTACAGTGCTCACGGCATTGCGCATCACCGAGTTTCACAATCCCTTCAACGCACTCAATCAAGAAATTTTGGCCGCGATTCAGATCCGCATTGATGCCCCACCGGCAAACAGCAGCCCCTAGCGCACCGATACTGTCTTGCAAGAACCCCAGTTTCTTGAATGGCAGGTTCACGAGATTTAGCCAGTTCCAGAAGAGAAACCAGGGTTCTGTACAGACTTTCTTAGGATGAGCAGATAGCGCGATCGCAACAGCGCCCCCTTGACCCAAACAGATGTATCCCGACCTTGTTCCGACCGCTACGGGTACGGCAAACCGCAGCCCGCTTGCTGCGTAATGGAGCCTGGATGGCCTGTGGATCACACATAGGTGCTGGTCGCATGGCTCTGCCTCCCCCAGCGCAAGAGCGATCGCCAGCGCCCAATTAACCTGAGTTCCAGTTCAGTTCTCAATTGCGTAAAACCGATTCTTTGCCAGAGGTTTCCCCTCCTCAGAGGGGAAAAGAGTAGGTTTGCCGCTAGGTTTCACCCACCCCATCCTACAGACACCCCTCCCCAGGAGGGGAAAATACGGGCCAATGGCTTAACCCGAACTAACGTGAGTTAACACTGAAATCCCTTGCCCCCATTGACCTCAGGTATCCATTGGGTTGACTGCCATCAGTCAACCGAGTTCGAGGCTTTGAACAAGGAGACTATTGTGAGATCGCTTTACATATCCAAACAGGGATGCAAACTGACCCTGCGCCAAGAAACGGTTTTAGTCCAGCAGCACAACAATGTGCTAGACAGCATTCAACTTCCGCTGCTCGAACAAATCATGATTTTTGGGCAATCGCAGGTCACCACGTCCGTTTTACAATCTTGCCTACAGCGGCAAATTCCCCTAGCCTACCTGTCGCAGCAGGGGCGTTGCTATGGCCGCCTCATGCCCGTTGAGCACCAAGCTGGCTCCCTCATCCAAGCCCAACACGCCCTGACCACTGCCCAGACCTTAGCCATTGCCCAAAGCTTAGTACAGGCAAAGCTCAAAAACTCCCGTGTGCTGCTACAGCGCCAGCGCCGTCGCCTTCAGAATGATCAGATTGATCGCCCCATCAATCAGCTAGAAGCTCTGGCTACCGCTGTGCCCACAGCCACCACCCTAGAACAGATCTTTGGCCTTGAAGGGGCGGGCGCAGCAATCTACTTTCCAGCCCTAGGGCAATGTCTCACCAACCCTGACTTTACCTTCACAGAGCGATCGCGCCGCCCCCCCAAGAACCCCGTTAACGCCCTGCTCAGCTTTGGCTACCAAGTATTGTGGAATCATCTGCTATTAGCGATCGAACTCAAGGGGTTAGATGCTTACCGCGCCTGCTTACACCAACCCTCAGCCAAACATCCCGCCCTCACCTCTGACCTCATCGAGCAATTTCGCGCCCCCATTGTCGATTCCCTAGTGCTCTACTTAGTCAATCATCACGTCGTCAAAGCCGACGAAGACTTCAAGTGGCAAGGCTCCGCTTGCTATCTCAATGAATCGGGCCGCCGCAAATATTTGCAGAGCTTTTTACAGCGCATGCATGAAACAGTAATGATCGATGGCAGCGAGCAGCCCCGCTGGGCCTTGCTCAATCAGCAGGTCAAAGCATTCATTCAATGTTTACAACGGCCAGAATCCCCTTACCAAGCTTACTTAATTCGTTAGAGACGGAGCGGATTATGTTGTTGTATCTCATCACCTACGATATTCCATGTAACCGTCGGCGCAAAAAGATTTCAGATATTCTGGAAGGCTATGGCAGACGAGTACAATACAGTGTGTTTGAATGCAAGCTTCCCCTCAAAAAATATCGAGAAATGAAAAGCAGACTGCTCAAAGTTGTCAATGTCAAGGAAGATAGTTTTCGCATTTATCCCATCTCGAATCACACACTCTCAAAGGTGGAGATTTGGTGTGGCACAGCAGTCATAGAATTTCCTGAATCAATAATTATTTAAGAGGTTTCAATGACCATCGCGAGGAAAACCCGCCTTGCTGCAATCACGCATAATCTCGTTATATCCCTCGAACTCTTGCAGCATAAGACTTTAAGAGATTCAGCCCCCAGGCTTTCAACCCATCTCCCCGGTCAAAATCCGTATCCCTCGCGTTCATCGCCTCAAACCCCTGCCCCACATAGGCTACAATAAGGGCAGTCTCTTCTCACAAGAGACCCCAATTGAATGGAAAC
>JACYME010000192.1 GCA_015272155.1 Leptolyngbyaceae cyanobacterium T60_A2020_046 | reverse complement strand
TAGGACAACAGAACCGCTCTCTTCAAAGTCTCTCTCACAATCGTGGGAGAAGGGTTGGGGTGAGGGCTAAGTGTCGCGGCAAAGTACAGAATTGGTATTACCCGAAATCCCGATTCTACGCCGGGCGTCTAGCCATTTTGCAAAATTCGCTCAACCGCCCATTTTGTCGTTGGGGCTGATTTTTGGAACGCCTACGACAAAAAGAAGCTGTTGAGTTAACACATTGGCGGCAGACAAGATCTCAGCAAAATCTCGGCAAAAAGGCAGCTTATTTTGTCGTCATGGTGTGTACGCCGTCCCAACCCTCGGGCGGTGGGTCGATCAAGTAAGCTTTGGCACGCTTGATATGAACATCTACGGCGCGATCGCCAGATCGGATCTGTGCCGCCTGCTCAAAAATGCGAATTGCCTTCTCAAAATTCATGCCGGTGTAGGCTTCTCTGCCGTCATGATAGAGGGCTAAAAAATCTTCTAACTTTGGATCAAGGGGATTACTCTTGAAGTCAATTAACTCATAGATGCTGACGGGTTTTGTCTTCCCTTTTACCCGAGTTTTATCCAGTTCCCTAACCCAAATTTTATCCTTACACAAATCATAGGTGTGCTCGCTCAGTACGATGTCACAGCCATACTGCTTGGTAACCCCTTCAAGGCGAGAGCTCAGGTTTACCCCATCCCCAATCACGGTATATTCCATCTTGCGTTGGGAGCCAATATTACCCGAAACCACTTCTCCAGAACTGATGCCCATGCCGATCCGAATTTCAGGCTGACTTTGGGTAATCCGTTCTTGGTTAAATCGCACCAATCGCTGGCGCATGTCGAGGGCTGACTGCACCGCTGCCCAAGCATGATTTTGCAATGGCAAAGGCGCACCATAGACCGCCATAATGGCATCACCGATGAATTTATCAAGGGTGCCTTCGTAGTTAAATACGGCCTCAACCATCGTCTCAAAGTAGGCATTGAGCATTTCAACGACCTTATCAGCTTCGAGGTTTTCGGTGAGGGTTGTGTAGCCACGAATGTCTGAGAACAGGACAGTGACTTCTCGACGCTCGCCCCGCATCAAAACATCGTCACCTAGGGCCATGACTCGCTCGGCCACACCGGGCGTCATATACCGATAGAGGGTCGTTTTCATCCGCTTTTCTTGGCTAATGTCTTCGAGGACAAGCAAGCCCCCGCGCACGCCCCCCTCTGGGTTGGTTAGCGGATTGACGGTTAGGTTAATGCTGCGTTCTAGGACAATAACGCGATCGCGCTCTATCCTTGTCTGGTCAGTTTTGCCCCAAGGATGAAAGAGGTTGGGATCGCTTAAGCTTGGCAACAATAACTGGGGTGCGGCCACCTCTGCAACGCGCAGGTTAGCAACCTTAAGCGTTTGCTCAGGGACATAATGTTTTGCCCCCGTTTCAAGGCTGTCTTCAAGGCGATATTTCAGCTTTTCGATTTGAATAATGTCCCAAACCTGGCGACCAAGCAGCGCTTGCTCCCATTCATGATGAACAACGCGATCGCCATCTTCGGTTTTAGGGCAACCCAGCAGTTCCAGTGCAGCATCATTAATTGTGACAATGCGGCCCTCCATGTCGGTGGAAATTACCGCATCTGACAGGCTTTGCAGTATGTCTTTTTGATATTGCTTTTCTACCAAAACTTTTTCAAATAGCTTGGCATTTTCTAACGCAATGCCCGCCTGGATGTTAAAAGCCCGCATGAACTCTTCATCCGAACTGTTGAAGGTACCCTGTTTTTTGTTGATGAGCTGGGTGACGGCAATCAACTTTCCTGCCGAATCAAAGACTGGCATACATAGAATGGTGCGGGTCACATAGCCCGTACGCTTATCTGAAGCCGGATCAAAGCGGGGATCTTGGTAAGCGTCAGGAATATTGAGGGTTTCGCCCGTTGAGGCAACATAGCCCACGATGCCGCGATCAGCAGGGATTCTCAGCTCAATCAAGGATTGCCCATCCCCGGTTTTAACCTTCGACCAGAGTTCATTACTGTCTTCATCAATCAGCCAAAGGGTGCTGCGATCAGCACTCATCAAATCCCGAGCTTCATCCATCACTGACTGGAGCGTTTTCTCCAATTCCAAACTCTGTTCCAATGATGAAATTGCCTTTAGAAGCGATGAAACCCCTTTCTGATTTCGCGCAGCGATGTAGAAGGAATTACAGCTTTCTAGGATAATGCCAATAGACGAGGCAAATTCTCGGAAGCTGCGCTCGTCTTGGCTGTCAAAGGGAATGGGCTGACCATCATCCGTAAGCTTGTTGAGGAGTTGGACAACGGCAACAACCCGCTCTTGCGCCTTATTGAAAACTGGCATGCACAAAATGCTTTTTGTAAAATAGCCGGTTTTTTTGTCTGTTGAAGGATCAAAAAGCGCAGAGTCTCGTGCCTCTGGGATATTGAGGCATTCGCCTGTCTTCGCGACATGACCTGCAATCCCGCGCCCCACAGGTACCCGAATTTCAAGGCGTCCTTCTCCATCGCCCTGAGCAATTTTTGACCACAGTTCTTGCTTATCTTGATCGACCATAAAAATTGTGGTGCGATCAGCTTTCAAAATCTGGCCAATCTTGAGGGTAAAGGCCTCAAGAATCTGCTCCAACATTGTCTCCAGAGCCTCATTGTTGATCATGTCAATGGCTCGGAGGAAATGCTCAAACTCCCGGGTGATTTGCTCCAGCAGATTAATGAACTGCGGTGCTGGTAAATCTTTGACCCGATTGGTAAGTCCCCCGTATTGATTAGCCTGGGAGATAGTCGCCAACATGCTGGAGTTAGACGGTGCCATAGTGGGTCACAGCTAGAGAGCAATCAGTAAAGATACAACCGATGGGCCAAAGTGATGTGCTCAGTCCCGAGGGAAGCTGGCCGTCTGGGTAACGATCTCTGCTGAGGCCAGTGTTGTGTACCAGAGGGGCTGGGCGAAGAAATTCTAGACCAAGGATAGCCCGAGTGACTCTGAAAACCTTGCCTATACTCTAACCTCTAACCGATTTCCGGGAACGGAAAAGCTCGCCCAACCACAGATTCTCATTAATCTGGAATGACTCGTCTGGGGAACGCGATCGCGCCTATGTTAAGCCTCGGTTTCTGCATTTGCTGCGATCGCCTCAGTTCGCTCTGGCTTCAACAGGGGGAAGGCAATCACATCGCGGATGCTGGGGCTATCGGTCAGCAGCATCACCAAGCGATCGATGCCAATCCCCTCGCCACAGGTTGGCGGCATCCCGTGCTCCAACGCCGTGATGAAGTCTTCATCAATGCCGTGGGCCTCCAAATCGCCCGCCGCTTTGCGAGCGGCCTGAGCCTCAAATCGCTGGCGCTGATCAATGGGATCCGTCAGCTCCGAGAAGCCGTTGGCCGTTTCACGACCCGCGATAAAGAGTTCAAAGCGTTCCACGACTCCCGGCTTGCTGCGGTGGGGTTTCGACAGGGGAGAAATTTCGACTGGGTGATCCATTAAAAAGGTGGGCTGAATCAGCGTCTCCTCAACCTTTTGTTCAAACACCTCGTTCAGCACCCGTCCGATTGCCGTGCAAGAATCGTCCACCGAAACTCCAATGGATGCCGCCGCCGCCTTGGCTGCTGCCACGGTATCAAAGGTTTCAAAATCCAGCCCGGTCTGCTCTTTCACCAACTCGTGCATGGTGACGCGCCGCCAGGGCGGGGTGAGATCAATCGCTTGACCTTGATAGGTGATCTGGGTCGTCCCCACAATGTCTCGGGCTAAGGTGGCGATGAGATCCTCGGTGAGGGTCATGAAGTCGTGGTAGTCGGCGTAGGCTTGGTAAAACTCAATGCTGGTGAATTCGGGGTTGTGCCGGGTTGAGATGCCCTCGTTGCGAAAAATGCGCCCAATCTCGAAAACTCGCTCAAACCCGCCGACAATCAGCCGTTTGAGGTGCAGCTCTGTGGCGATGCGCAGATAAAGCTGCATGTCTAGGGTGTTGTGATAGGTCACAAAGGGCCGCGCATCGGCTCCCCCTGCCTCACTTTGAAGAACGGGGGTTTCGATTTCCAAGAAGCCGCGATCCTCAAAGTAGCGGCGAATCCCTGAGGTGATGAGTGCGCGTTTGCGAAAGGTGTCCCGCACTTGGGGATTCACAATCAGGTCAACGTAGCGCTGGCGATAGCGCTTTGCCACGTCCGTCAGCCCGTGCCACTTGTCGGGCAGGGGCAACAGCGCCTTGGTCAACAGGGCATACTCCCGCACCTTGATCGAAAGTTCTCCTTTTTCAGTGCGCTTGAGGGTGCCTTTGACGCCGAGGATGTCGCCCACATCCGTGAGTTGCTTGAGATGATTAAAGGCCTCGGGCTGGTCGGCCATGCCGTCGCGGATGACAGTTTTGTCGAGATAAAGCTGAATGGTGCTGGTTTCGTCTTGCAGGCTAAAGAAGGCCAGTTTGCCGAAGACGCGACGGGCGAGAATGCGCCCTGCGATCGCAACTTCATCCTCAACCTCTTCCCCGGCTGGCAGGTCGGCATACTTCTCTTGCAGCACGGCGGCGCTGTGGGTACACTCCCACCGATAGGCATAGGGCTGAATACCAGCCTGAGCCCATTGCTCGGCCTTTTGGATCCGGGTGGCGCGAATTTCTTCCAAGGTTGAGGCGCTAGCAGGGTTAGAGGAGGCGGAGTCTTTAGCCATAACGCGGTGAGTCAGCAAATGTCACAAGCCCCCATTATTGCAGAAAGCCTCCGCCCTGCT
>JACYME010000169.1 GCA_015272155.1 Leptolyngbyaceae cyanobacterium T60_A2020_046 | reverse complement strand
TCCTGCCTCCCTACTCGCCGGATTTCAATAAGAGTGAGCATGACTTTGCGGCTTTGAAGAAGATTTTGGCCTATGCTCCTGACGGCACCACGCTGGATGAAGTCGTTGCTAACTATCGATGTACCTAAAGCAAGTCTGATTCTCATTCTTAAGTAGAATCACTATAGTTTAGAAACAGCTTCTTAGCTGCGATCGCTCGGATTTCAGGTGACGCGCGCCGCAGGTTGAAATGCCCCCACGCCTCTCACAGCTCCACCACCCGAACCGTCTGCCCCTGGGGATCAGCACTGCCCGTAATGGTGCCCCCGGCGTGCTGAATGGCTTGGAGGTAGGCGATCGCGGCTTTGGTGATCACTTCCCCCGGCAAAATCACCGGAATGCCCGGCGGATAAGGACACAGGCTGTCGGCGCTGATGTGGCCAATCGCCGCTGCCCAATCTCGCGATCGCGGCATGGCGAAAAAGGCATCCCGAGGGGAGCAGGGCGGTTCGCGAATGGGGGCGATGGGGGCAGGCGATCGCGGCACTGGGGGCGCAGCGTCCAGCGTGGGAGCGGCGGCGATGAGCTGTTGAAAGGCATGCACCAAGCGATCGCCGTCCGCCGCAGTATTCCCCACACTCAAAATGAAGGTGAGCTGTCGCAGGGTCGGCAGTTCTGCGGTGACACCCCAGACCTCGTTGAGATACTCATCGGCGGTGAAGCCTGTGATCCCCAGGGCCGACACGTCCACCGTTAGGCGGGTGAGATCCAGGCTGGGTGCCCCTGCGGCCTGGACGGCGGCGGGCGTGAGCACTGCCCACGGAGACAGCGCCCCAAGCCGCGATCGCACCGTGTGAGCCAGGGCCATGACCTCAGCCCAGCGATCGCGCCCCTCCGTCACATACTGGTATCGCGCGGCATCTAAGGAGGCCAACAGCAGCGCATTGGGGCTGGTGGATTGGGTCAGTTGCAGGGCTTGGCGGAGGCGATCGCGATCGACGAGATCGCCCTGGCAGTGCAGCATCGACGCCTGACTCAGGGCCGACAGCACTTTGTGAGTCGATTGCACCACGATGTCTGCCCCCGCCGCGATCGCGCTGGGTGGCAGGTCGGGATGCACGCCAAAGTGGGGGCCGTGGGCCTCATCCACAATCACGGGAATCTGTTGGGCGTGGGCGATCGCGACGATAGCCGCCACATCTGCACAAACGCCCTGATACGTCGGCGACACCACCACCACCGCCCGCACCCTGTCCCACTGCGCCAGCGCCGTGGCGACCTGTTTTGGTGCAAGCCCATAGGCCAAATCCCAGACGGGGTCATCCAGGGGGGCGAGGTAAATCGGCTGTGCCCCGGAGAGCACCAGCGCCGACAGAATGGACCGATGGGCATTGCGCGGGATGAGGACGCGATCGCCGGGGCCACAGGTCGCCAAAATCGCCGCCTCTAGGCCGCAGGTGGTGCCATTCGCCAAAAAGTAGGTTTCCTCAGCCCCAAAGGCTTGGGCCGCCAAGCGCTGCGCCGCCAGCAGTGGCCCCGTTGGCGCAAACAGGTTATCTAACTCGGGGAGTTCGGGCAGGTCAAGGCGCAGCGCCCCCGGGCCAACCAAATCTCGCCAATGGGCAAGGCTGCCCTGGCCGCGCTTGTGTCCGGGTGCGTAGAACGGGGCATGATCCCGCGCTGCCGCCGCCGCGAGTGCTGCGACAAAGGGCATTTTGGGGGGCATTTCAGCCCTCTCTTCTGGGAAAAAATCAGCCGTCATCGAAGCCCTCACAGGGGAATTTCGGCAATGTCGTCTAGGGCCGGAAGCATGAGGGTCGGTTCTGGGGCGCTGCCGCGCTGACAGCGGATTGCAAAGGGACAGCGGTGGCAGCGATCGCTGCCCATTGGCACCTGGGGCAGGGGATTCCCTTGGGCTTGCCATTGGCTCAGTTGGGTGGTGAGGCGCAGCACATCGTGGTGGGTCTGGGCATGGCGATCGGCGGTGTAGGCAATGTGGACGCATTGCGGTGCAATGTGCTGGGTCTGGCGATCGCGGGTGCGCACAAACCAGTAGGTCATGGTCACCTGCGCGGGCGTCAGATCGGTGGTTTCGACCAGCATGTAGAGATACAGGCGGGTTTGCCAATCCCGCTGGAGCGCAGCAGCGGGTTTAGGGCGTAGGTAGGTTTTCCAATCCACAATTTCGCCGCGATCGCCCCACAGCCGCAGCAGGTCATAGACCACGGTAAACCAGTAGCCATTGACCACCCGCGATCGCTCGTGTTCGCTTTGGCGAAAGATTTCATCACAGACAAACAGATCGGGCGCGATCGCCCGGAGCGCCTCCCAACTCTCCTGAAGTTCGCGATCGTTGGCCACCAGATCCGCCACAGGCAAGCCCATCTCGCGCTGCTGCATGAATAAGTGAAAGCGATCGCCCCACTGCTGCCCCGCCAACAATTCTGGCGCGGCAGGCACCGTCAGCCCATCCAAAACCGTGTGCTGAAACCGCCGTGGACACTCATCCAGCAGCGTCAAGTGTCCCTGAGACAGCCGCATCACTCGACATCCGCCTCGCCGCCCACCACCACATTGCGAATGCGCAGGCTCGGGCCACCACAGGCCACGGGCAACCCGCTCTGGCCGCCCTTGCCACAGCCCCCCGACTCATCCCAATAAAAGTCATCGCCGATCGCCTCAATGTCCGCTAGGGTGCGAAACACATTGCCCGACAGCGTCACATCGCGCACGGGCTCCGCCAGTTCCCCATTGCGAATCATCCACGCCTCGCCAGCGGTAAAGGTGAACATCTCGCCATTGGTCATGCCGCCGAGCCAGTTGCGGGCATAGACTCCCTCTTGAATGCCAGAAAATAGATCTTGCACGGGGGTATCGCCGCGCTCGATCCACGTATTGGTCATGCGCACCAGCGGCGGATAGTGATAGCTCAGGCAGCGGGCGTTGCCCGTGGGCGCTTCGTCCAGCTTGCCCGCCGTCTCCCGTGAGTGCAGCCGCCCCACCAACGTGCCATCTTGAATGAGCTGGGTCGTGGTGGCGGGGGTGCCCTCATCGTCATATTTGTAGCTGCCCCGGTGTCCGGCGGGGGCAGCTCCGTCAAAGATTTGCAGGGTTTTGGGGCCAAACCGTCGGCCCAGGGTCATGACTTCGAGCAGGTCAGGATTTTCGTAGGCCATATCCGCTTCAGACAGGTGCCCAAAGGCTTCATGGACAAACAGCCCCGTCAAGATGGGGTCAATCACCACTTCGTAGGTGTTGCCCTTCACCGGGGGCAGATCCAGCGCTGCAACGGCTCGCTCTGCCGCGCTGCGCACCTGGGAGTCCAGATTTTCCAAATCGTCGAAGGCTTTGCGAGAGCCCGTGGTTTCGCGCCCGGTTTGGACGGTTTCGCCATTGCGGGCGGTGGCGGCGACGCGCAGTTCCATATCAGCCCAGCTTTGGTCGATGATGGCCCCTTCGGAGGTGACGAGCAGAATGTGCTGGGTGGCGTCGTTGTAGCGCACGGAGGTGGTGGCAATGCGGTCATCGACGCTGCGCAAAATGTCGGCGTAGCGGGTGCAGAGATCTTTTTTATGCCGCAGGGGAACCTCGCGGGGATTTCGCCCGGTGAGGGGCAGGGCGTAGGTTTCTTGCACAGGCACCACGGGGGCCAGCAGGGTTTCGTCGTCGCCGACGAGATGGGCCGCTGCGATCGCGGCCTCAAGGTGTTCGATCAGGGTTTCGAGTTCGTTGAAGCTGGCAAAGCCCCAGCCGCCGCGATGGCAGGCCCGCACCTGCCCGCCGAGGGAGATGCCCTCGCTCAGGGCTTCGACGCGATCGCCCCGCAGCAGAATGTCTGTCCCCTCTGACTCTTCTAAGCGCACGGCGAGATAATCCACGCGATCGCGATAGCGCGTCACCAACTCACAAATCTGGTCGCGATATTGATTAAATTGCTGCAACATGCCGCCCCCTTTCGCCGTTCCTGTCTCGCAGGCTGATCGTCTTTCCCTACTGCCCTATTGTGCCGTCAAGCGGAATTCAACGATCAAAATTCATCCTGCCCCCATTGGGATGATCGATCGCGCGGCGGGGGGTTGGGTGGTTTTCCCGCTGCGATCGCCCGATCGGATAAACCTTGGAAGCCGCGATTTGCAGTCAGCGGTGCCCAGCGCATGGCGGGAAAGATTTCGCCAAACCTTAAACACATCAATTTTTATTGAATAAGCATAGGACTGTTCGTGGGAATGTCGGCAAGGCAAGGAAAATCCCGAAACACCTTTCAAATTTTACTTAAACAGCTTCATTTCAGGGGTTCTAGAAAGGCTGCCAAGGCCGCGCTTTGCCCCAGTCATCAATCAAGTTTGATACACTTAGGGCGTCTCGGGCGCGGCGATCGCGTCCCGCTAGACCTCCAAGACAGTGTGTCATTTAGAGTTGTTATGACTACTCAATCCAATTCTCCAGCGGTTCAAGCAGGGGGACGACTCAGTTTCTTTGAGCGCTACCTCACGGTGTGGGTGGCGCTGTGTATTGTGTTTGGCATTGGGCTTGGGCGCGTGTTTCCCGGCGTCGCGACCGCCCTCGATCGCATGAGCGTGTATCAAGTCTCTGTGCCCATTGCCATCTGTCTCTTTTTCATGATGTATCCCATCATGGTGAAAATCGACTTTAGTCAAGCCAAGCGCGCCGCCCAAACGCCGCGCCCCGTGCTGTTGACCCTCGTGGTCAATTGGTTGATCAAACCCTTCACCATGGTGGTGATTGCCCAGTTTTTTCTAGGGGGAATTTTTGCGCCGTGGCTTCAGGGCACAGAACTGATTCGCGGCATGGAAATCCCCCTTGCAGACTCCTACATTGCGGGGACAATTTTGTTAGGCATTGCCCCCTGTACGGCAATGGTTTTGATGTGGGGCTACCTCTCCTTTGGTAATCAGGGTCACACCCTGGTGATGGTAGCAATCAACTCCCTGGCGATGTTGTTTCTCTATGCACCGCTGGGGCGCTTGCTGCTTGCCGCAAATAATCTGACCGTGCCGTGGCAGACGATTGTGTTGTCGGTATTGATCTATGTGGGGCTGCCGTTGCTCGCGGGTTCTGTGTCGCGAACGTGGATTTTACGCCACAAGGGCCGGGCCTGGTTCAACGATGTATTTTTGAAGTATCTGAGTCCCGTTTCTGTGGCGGCATTGCTGATTACGTTGGTGCTGTTGTTTGCCTTCAAGGGTGAACTGATTGTGCAAAATCCGTTCCACATTTTGCTCATTGCTGTGCCGCTATTTTTGCAGACCAATTTGATCTTTTTGATTACCTATGTGGCGGCTCAAAAGCTGGGCATGGTCTACGAAGATGCGGCTCCGGCAGCGTTAGTTGGGGCGAGCAATCACTTTGAGGTGGCGATCGCGACGGCGGTCACCCTCTTTGGCCTCAACTCTGGTGCAGCCCTGGC
Source organism: Leptolyngbyaceae cyanobacterium T60_A2020_046 (assembly GCA_015272155.1). Classification (GTDB taxonomy): domain Bacteria; phylum Cyanobacteriota; class Cyanobacteriia; order Phormidesmidales; family Phormidesmidaceae; genus JACYME01. The sequence continues at coordinate 35,487 of JACYME010000169.1, read as the reverse complement.
CACAGTGGTCGGCGTCTTGATTGAGGTGCCCGTCATGTTGGCGCTGGTTGAGGTGTGCAAACGCACAGCCTTTTGGTTCCCCCGCGAGCCCGAAAAAGCCACGCTGACGGATCCTCGGTGTGCGCGTCCGCTGGGATAACTCAAGGAAATTTTGAGAACCCAGCTTGAAAAACGCTCATTAGCTCACCACTTGATTGACAACCAATGACAGGAGAAATGCCATGAAACGAGTCATGTTTGTCTGTAAGAAAAACTCGGCGCGATCGCAGATGGCAGAGGGATTTGCCAAAACCCTCGGAGCCGGACAAATCGCCGTCACCAGTTCTGGCCTAGAGGCGAGCCAGGTACACCCCGAGGCGATCGCGGCGATGGCCGACATTGGCATCGACATCCGCGATCAAACCTCCAACGCCTTGAGCGAATTTCGCCCGGACGATTTCGACGCCGTAATTTCCCTCTGTGGCTGTGGCGTCAGCCTGCCGCCCGAGTGGCTCACCCGCGGCTACTTCGACGATTGGCAGCTTGACGACCCCGCCGAGCAACCGGAAATTTTTCCTCGGGTGCGCGACGAAATTAAGACACGGGTTGCGGCGCTGCTAGAAATCCTAAAAGCCGAAACCGCCTCGGTATAGCGCTTCTGGTCGTTTTCATCGGCCCTGGGCGAATGGTATAAACGGCGAACCCCCTGGCGTTATGGACAGCGCCAGGGGGTTCCTGAGTTTAGGGTATGCGCATACACCAGCCGCCGCCAACCATCGGCTAGGCTTGCCAGACATCCCCAATCACCTAGGGGAGCCCGGCCCCTTTATCCCTCACAGTCGCGATTTTCAATGTCGCCATCGGGCATGACCGTATTGCAAAACAGCGCCTCGCTGCGGTTGACGCCGCGCAAATTTGCGCCCTTCAGATTTGCGCCCTTGAGGTTGGCCGTGCCCAGGGTCACCGCCAGCATCACCGCATCCTGTAGGTTCGCATTCGACAAATCCGCATCCAGCAGATTGGCCTGGGTCATTTCTGCACCCGTGAGATCCGCCCCGATGAGTTTTGCGCCGGGGAGTTGGGCTCCGTTGAGCTGTGCCCCGGCCAGATTTGCGCCACTCAGGTTGGCTTCTTCCAGGTAAGACAGCATCAAGTTTGCCCCCGACAAATTCGTCGCCGACAGGTTGGCCTTGGTCAGCGTCGCGATTTTCAGGTTTGCGCCGCTAAAGTCTTCTCCGTGGAGGTCTGCTTCATTGAGAATGCATACTGGGCAGTCGTGGGTTTCTAACAGCAGATCTATATCTTCTTGAATTGCGGCCCAACTGGATTGAGTCACTCCCAGCCAAAGCAGTGCCGTTAGGCAAAGGGTCATCAAAACGTGTCTCATGGGCTGTCTCCTTAACCTCCATATGCAGCGCGATCACGATCGTTGCACCTTGCTCACCCCAACTGAGCCCCACTCAGAACCCATGAAGACGGGGCAACGATCTCGGTTTTATTCTCCCATTGTGGCGTGACATCAGCCTATGACCCCTGGCAGATTTCATCGCCCTGGGCCAGTGGCCGTTGCCCCTTTGATGCAGGCAAGACGGGTGGCCAATTTGCTCCAGCGCTGGGCCAAAATGCGCCGCGTCCCAGGCAAATGAGCCCAAGCGATCGGCAATGCCGATGACCAGCCCTAGGGGTATTGGATGGGCTCTTGGGTGCGATCGAGCAGTAACCGCACAAGCGACAAACCCAGAATTACGAGGAACAGCGCCAACCCCACCGTGCAGGCGTAGCTCATCTCAAGCTGTTGAAATGCTTGCTCGTAGACGTAATACACAATGGTTTTTGAGCTATTGAGCGGGCCACCCTGAGTCATGATGTAGATCTCTTCAAAGACTTTGGTGGCAGAAATTGCGGAGATCACGGTGACCAAAAACACGTAGGGTCGCATAAGTGGAAAGGTGATATCCCAGTGCTTGCGCCAGCCGTCGGAGCCGTCGATCGCGGCAGCTTCGTAGAGATCGCGAGGAATGGTTTGTAGCCCTGCGAGATAAATCACCATGTAATAGCCTAGCCCCTTCCAAATCGTGACGAGCATGACGCTAGGTAAGGCTAGGGCGGGGCTCGTCAGCCAGGGAATACCGCGGTCGAGCCAGCCCGAGCCGACTAAAACCTGGTTGAGCAAGCCGTTTTCGGCATAGAGCCAGCGCCAGGCAATGCCTGCCACCACCATTGAGATCACAACGGGGGTGTAGTAGGCCACCCGAAACCAACGAATGCCGCGCAGTCTGCGGTTGACCAAAATCGCGAGCAGGAGGGGGGCGATCGCGAGAATGGGGACAACGCCGATGAGGTACAGCAGCGTATTTTTGACGGTGAGCCAAAAGGTGCGATCGCGCAGCAACGTCTGAAAGTTGCCTAGCCCAATCCAAACCGGAGGTTGAGTCACGTCAAAGCCATAGCTTGTAAAACTCAAGTACAGCGCTTGGAGCGCTGGCCAAAACACCGTTAACCCCAAAACAACCATCGCCGGAGCCAAGAACAGATAGGGGGTCAAGATTCGCCAGGGCACGGCTGGAACTCCTTTGGGGGGAGATTCCAAGCGCAGGGAGAGGCGAAGAGTAAAGCGGCGCATAGACGCAGAAAACCGTGACAGCAGGACAGATTTGCTGTGCTCATCCTACAGAATGGTGGGCCAGAATGATGGGCTGGAGTAACGGACATGGAAGCGTTAGTTTGAGCACTCGTCATGGGGAAATCCTCCAAAAAAGGAGTAGGGAATCCAAACCGAATGCTCGTTATCCGTCAGGGCACCAAAAAACAGCGCGTCAGAGGGGGAATTTTTCAAAATAGGCGTCAGCATTTGGGTCAGCAGGCGGACTTGCTCAGAGTACGCCAACTCATTCAGCATCCAAACTAGACCCTCATCCCCCAACCCCTTCTCCCTCAGGGAAAAGGGGAGCCGGATTCAGAACCCCTCTCCTTCAGGGAGAGGGGCAGGGGTGAGGGCAAAGGGCCATGACAAATGGAGAGTTATTTCTAATGGATAGTTATTTCTATGGAACACTCTCAGCAAAGTTCCTGGAGGCATGACCGCCCATGTATTCGACCAAAACTCCATTCACCAGCATCCAGATGAACTGGGTGACCTGCGGATCGCGGATGCCCAAGGCGTCGGCGATTGCCTGACGATAGCGATCGTCCACCCGCTGTAGGATGACATTGCTCGATACCGTCTCGCGATCGGTGTGCATGCAAAAGTCTGTCAAGATGGCGGTCTGCTTCACAAAGTAGGCTTCATGATCGATCAAAAATTGCCCTAGGCGGACAAGGCGATCGCTCAGGGTTTCGGCTCCGGCAACCTGGGCCTGGAGGGCACGGATGTCTTACTGCCCCATTTCCTCCACCAACTGTTCAAACAGCGCTTGTTTGCTCGGAAAGTAGTGATACATCGCCCCGGTCGAGATCCCCATTGCCTTGGCCAGTTGCCAGGTGGTGACCTTGGCGCAACTGGTTTCTGCCAGCACGTCAAAGGCTTTCCACAGAAGCTCCTTGCGATATTGCACTGGGTCAACGAGTTTGGGCATGGGTGACAGGATTTATATCGAACACTCGTTTTAGTCATCCCTGCCCTTTTAGGCGTGTCAAGGGGGTAGCCTTGGTGTTAAAACCTTTGACGCAAAAAACGGGGGTGCCATGCCGAAGACTGGCAAAATTTACCAGGATCCATCCGCCGATTGAAGGATGCGGTTGTTTGGGGCGAGCGGGCGTTGCTCCAGAGTTGATAAGCTATTGGCGCGTTGAGTGGAGCGTCGGCGATCGTGACGATTGCGACAGTCATTGAAGCCTTTGAGTCGTGGGCTCCCCCCCACTGGCAAGAAAAGTGGGACAACTGTGGCTGGCAAGTTGAGCCCGGTGTGATGGCCGAGCCTGCTGGGGTGTTGGTGTGTCTAACGCCGACCCTGGCGGTGATGCAGGAGGCGATCGCGCTGCGCCAGTCTGGGGTGCCCGTGAACCTTATTTTTGCCCACCATCCGCTCATCTTCCATCCCCTGAAGTCGGTGCGGGGTGGGCGCGGGGTGGGCGAACTGGTGCGCCTCAGCTTCCAGCACGGCATTGGGGTTTACACCGCCCATACCAATTTTGATCAGGTTGCTCAGGGCACGGCGGATGTGTTGGCCCAGCGCCTGGAGTTGCAGGATACTGAACCTGTGGTGGCAACCCAGTCTGCGGCGATCGGCTATGGGCGGGTGGGAAAGCTGCCCTCACCGCTGACGCTACGAGATTTTTTGGTGCGTGCCCAGGCGGCGCTGACTCCTCCCGATTTGATCTATTCTCCCGAAGCGGATCTGGAGCAATCCGTCAAACGGGTGGCAGTTTTGGGTGGCTCAGGGGCAAGCTTTATCGATGATGTAGTGGAGACCGGGGCTCAGGTTTACTTAACCTCAGACTGCAAGTTTCATCAGTTTCAGGAGGCGCGCGATCGCGGGCTGGTGTTGGTCGATGCCGGACACTATGCTACAGAGCGCCCTGCCTGTGCGGATCTGGTGCCGTGGTTTCAGCGCCAGGGGGTGCAGTGGGTTGGGCTCAGCGATCGCGATGAGGATTTTCGCCAGTTTTTTCAACCCAACCTCATCCACTGCATTGAGCCCGACCCTTAGGGCGCGTTATCAATTAATGTTGAACCGCTTGCCCAGACGAGATTACTGCACCCGCCAATACAGCTCTTAGTAGAGGGCGGTGTCAATCTCTTTGCGCGCGACGATGGTTGAGCATCGGTACAGAATGGCGAGAACCCCGCTTTCTCATCGGCAATTCGCCCCATTGCGTGAATTAGCCTCGGAAGAAACCGGGTTTCTGTACCGACGTTCTAGGATGTAGTAGGGATTTGAGCCAAATGCCTGCACAGCTTTACGATCTCCCATATCTTCCAGACCTGAGGCAAGATAAGCCCGTAAGTCATTTCCGATGACAAGCATGGGACTGATCGCCTGTAGGGTGTGCTGTTGCTGGTGTGCGATCGCATCACCATGACCGATTAGGTTGCGAGCCCCATTGATGCGTTTCGCACGGGGCAGGGGCTCGGTGATGTTTGTCGAGACCTGTTGTGGGAGCTTGTTCTGCCCAGGTGTCAGTTACGCGGTGTCAGGCGTGCGATGTTGTTGTCATGATCCGCCTTGGCGGCGATCGCTTTATCTTGCAAGGGTTAGGAATGCATGGTGGTTAAGTCTTTACCAATGCCCTTCAAAGGCTCGGCTCTCGTGCTCTTGGTCTGGGCTGGATCGCTTTTGCTGATGCGCAGTCCAGAGCAGAGCTTGCTGCCCCATGATGAAGGCTACTATGCCCAGCAGGCCCGGTGGATCCTCGAAACCGGGGACTGGATCACGGTGCCGTGGTGGGGTGGGCCGCTGTACGATCGCGCGATCGGGCTCCAGTGGCTGATTGCCGCAGGCTATACCGTGTTTGGCGTCAGCGAGGGGGTGGCTCGTTTGCCCAGCCTACTTTGCAGCTTGGTGTCTGTGTGGCTGACCTATCAAATTGGCCGTGCTTGTTTTGGCGATCGCGTGGGCTGGTGGGGCGCGGCGATTCTGGCGGTGACCCCCATCTGGGTGCAGGCGAGCCGCTTTGCAATTCAGGATATTCCCCTGGTCTGTGTGGAGTTGTTGGGCATTTGGGCGTTGCTACAGGCCGAGGCAGTGCCTGCTGCGCGATCGCGCCAGCGCCTTCTCTGGGGGCTGTTAGCCGGGGCCACCGTGGGGTTCGGCTTCTTGATCAAAAGCTTCATGATTGTGTTGCCCATTGTGGCGCTGTTGCCTTACCTTGTGCTAGACCATCCCCGACATCGCCATCTCTCCAATCCTGGGCTCTATGGCGGGCTGGTGTTGGGGGCGTTGCCGCCGATGGTTTGGCTGGGACTGAGCGTTCATCAATATGGCTGGCTGCCGCTCCAGCAGTTGTTTGGCAAACTGATTTACCTCTCTGGAGCGGACTTTTACAACACCACACCGCTCTTTTATCTGTGGAATATTCCGGTCAATGGCTTTCCGTGGCCATTGTTTGCGATCGCGGGGGGCATCATTGGCTGGCAACAGCGCCAACATTATCAGTACAGCCTCCTGTGGCTCGCCTATCCCCTCTTGTTTTGGGGTGAACTGACGGTGTTTGATACTCGTACTTGGTACTACCCGCTGCAAATTTACCCCTTTCTCGCGCTGTGGGCAGCGCTGTGTCTACAACAGTTGGCGCACTTTTATGACAGTCGCTGGGCGTCTCGTCGTCGTTGGCCCCAAGGGCTTGAGCGGCTCTTTGCAGCGCTGGGAGTGGTGTTGATCGGGGCCGGGCTTTTGGTGCTGGTGGTGCCGGGGGCTTTGGGGGTGGCACCCTATCGAGCCTATGGCTGGGTTGGGTTGGGATTGGGGCTAGGCTGGCTGCTGCCCTTTGGGGTGAGTTGGCGCGATCGCACCAATTGGAGCAAACGCCCTGGCCTGTGGCAGTTTAGCTGGCTGGTAGGGCCGTGGCTGGCAATTGCGGCGTTAGGGCTCACTGGGCTCTGGGGCAACTATTCCGCCGATGTCAAGCTGGCCCTGCGGGGCGATCCCTTCGACGCGATTTTGCAGCGAGAAGCGATCGCCTTCGTGATTCCTCGACCAGACACCGCCAGCAAAGAGGCCGTGCTGCTTACCTTCTACACGCCAAACTTGGGCGAAACGGTGCCTCGGGTCAGCGACCTCCCGCCGCAAACCTACGCCTGGGTTGCGCCCAACCGCGCCCGACAAATCCCGGAGAATGCAGTCGTGATTGGGACAGTCCGCAACTGGCAACTGATTCAAACACCCTAGGGTACTGATAATCGATGTAATCGATGGCGATAGGGCGAGAAACCTGGTTTCTGTCAGGGCTGATCCCAAGATTGGGCGCATTGCCGAGGAGAAGCCGGGCTTCTGAGCTTACCTCGCAGCCTCTGAAAGTGCTGTCAAAACCGCGATCGCAGCGTCCGCGCGATCGCAGGGCACAAACAAATGATCATGGGCATAGGCAGACATCGCATTCACGCTGATGCCCGCTGCCGCCAGCGCTTGGGTCACCGTCGCCAACAACCCGACCGCCGCCAGATTAGACTGCACCGTCAGCGTAATGTGGCGACAGGGATAAGCATGGGGCAACTGCGCTGCCTCAGCTTCAGCCTGCGTCAGCACAACAGTAACCCCCTCAGCCTCTTGGAACTGACCGAGGGGGCTGAGCACAAGCTGTGCAAGCTGATGGGGCAAAACCTGGGCAAAGACGTAAACTTCGGAATCTAACTCGGGTGACAGCCCTACCAGCAGATGACTGAGACGGGTTTCTCCCGGTGGCAAGACCTGCTGGGAATTGGCTTCGCGATCGCCTTTGCCTGTCATGGCAACCTCATTTGCCAAAAGGAGCATCACAACCCCCAGCGGCCCAACCGGTTCTTAGTACTTTGCGAGGTTGATCCCAGCTTCACGAGCCATTGCTTCAATGCCGCGCTTCTCTAGGGTTTTAATCGCTTTGGTTGAAAGCCGTAGCTTTACAAAGCGCTTGCCTTGGGGCCACCACACCCGCTTGGTTTGCAGGTTCGCCTCTTGCAGACGCTTGGTGCGGCGGTGGGAGTGAGAGATAGCAAAGGCATTGTTGGCCTGCTTGCCAGTGATATCGCACTTACGGGCCATGACGTTCTCCGGGATGCGTATGAATAGACATAAATTACAATTCTAGGCGACGATGCCCGGTTTCAGTCAAGTCCCAGGATGGGACGATGTGTCGAGTTTTTCTGCGTTTGATGGCTTGACCGTTTGATGGTGCTGACTTTTCGAGGATTGGCAGCAACTTACCCAATGCCTGCCTGCGGCTGGCCCGCTGCGCTAACCGCACTAATCGGGTTGAATGCCCCGTCGTGTCGTCGCGATCGCAACTCCCAGCCCCAGCAGCATTAGCAATAGCTGGGCCGGGGTAGGGCTCAAGGCAAATCCCCAGGCGAGGGTCACCACCCCGGCCAACCCCGCTGCAAGGACAAGCACTTCTTCACGGAGTTGCAGGCTCAGAGCAATCAAAACTGCGGCAAACCCGATTAATGCAAGGCCCAACATCAAGACACCTCCTGGGATGGTCAACAAAGGGAGCTTCAACCCCGATGTAGCTCACCCATTGTTATAGATAGAACTACATGGACCCGAAGGTTTACTACGATTTTAATCTATTCGTCCTAGGATTGAGGAGGGGGATGCTGCCGCGATCGCGCTCCCGGTTCTAACCACGATCAGCGCGATGCCCGCCCGTTTGAGTCGCGATTCGGGTTTGGGCTGGCAGACTCTCAATACTGTCGTCCCCAAAAAGCAGCCCCTCGCGATCGGGAACTTCCCTGGGGCTAAAGGGCAGTGGAGCCGAAGCCGAGCAGGGGCTGAGCAAGCGGTCACCACAGGCCCCTGACTGGCTGACAAAAGTTTCTCGCGTAGGTTGGGTAGAACGTAGTGAAACCCAACACCAGAAGATTTCCTTGGGGTACGCTGACGCTAACCCAACTACAGCAGAATCAGGGTTTCAAAAGTTTTGTCAGTCAATCAGGCGGTCACCACAGGCCCTCACGAGCAGATGGCGGTTCGTCTGCGGAATCTATAGCCAAGGCTCGTAGATGTTTGACTCACTATTGCCAATGTAGGTCACCTGAGCCATGCCTCCGGCCTCAAACACTGCAAATGTTGCCAGAGATTAAACGCGATCGCAGGTAATCCAGAATAGGGTTGGGCTAGGGCAAAGCACAGACTATACCAATTCTCTGAAGCAAGGCTACAAAATCTGTTTCTTCAAAGCCCCTTTTCCAATGTTGGGAGAGGGGTTGGAGTGAGGGCTAAGTATCGCGACGAAGCACAGAATTGGGGTTACAACTTCAGGAGTCCTTCTTCCGATTTTCCATCCCTTTTCCACAGCAAAAAGAAAGCAGAAGACTCAAGGAACAGAAGTAGCATTTTCAGGAACAGTCTTGTATGGCTGAGGCATGCAAGCTTTCTCACTGAAAACCTTGCTGAATCAGACTTCTGCGGCTTTTTCCTGATGGGAAACTTCGCAAATCCCCGATCGCACCTTGGCGTCCAAACGGAATAGGATCTGGAGCTGACTATACCGCTAGCATATGGGAAACATCAACGCTACCAAATGTCAGACTCAAGGCTACATTCATGTTCTCTAAAATTTGAATAAGCCATGAGACAACATCTCGGGCAGTGCTTTCATAGTGATTAAACAAGATCGAGAAGCGACGCTCTAGATAGGGCTTTACCTTCCGACAAATGAGAAGGATCTTGAGCAACAGCCCTGTTGTCAACAACGGCCCGAGGTTATTTACTAAATCCAAAAAGACAAAGTGCTGTGGATTACGGGGCGAATCAACAACTAAAAAGTTAAGGAGCTGGCTACACGTTCGCACGAGCAGGAAATCGCTCAAGGGTTGAGCGTCGTTATTGGACAAAATTCCCGATAGCTGATCTGATAAGAGGGTATTGAACTTTCGCCCGCCATAGCCTGGCGCAATAGATGCGGTCAAATAGTCATACAAATCTGCTTTGAAGTGACCAAAGGTATCTTGATGATGCTGTGTCACAAAGCGCTGGGCGGAATTGCGGTAGGCGATACCGCTATCCGTCTGCTTTGAGAACTGATTGAGGGATAAAACAAGGTCGCGATCGCTCAGGAGGGTTGGGTTTTCAATAGGGCGCAGGCGATCGCGAGCATTTGCAGCGCCGACTTGGTGCTGTAACCGAGCTCGACGCACCCGATAGGTCACGTATTGAGACAGGTTCACTTCAAACTGGTGCTGTGCCTCCGCTTGAATCCGCCTGACGGCATTTTGGTGTTCTTGGGTGCTGTCTTCACTCACGAGACAGTGCTCGTAGAGGTAGGGGTAGCGCCGAATCAGGGTTCCTAGGGGACGATTGCCCGCAAAGTTGCCGACGTCTTTGGTGTCAATTACGCGCGCGAGGCGACGCAGGGTGAGAAACTGCTCGGTTTCGCGGAAGGCGGCCACCATATTGCGCAGTTTGCGCACCTGCCGCGATCGCGATAGTTCACTAACGGGACGCCGCGGCCCCTGCTCCAAGCACTCAATCAGTGCTGGAATCGCAGCCTGATACTGCGGGCGAGACTGCCAACGGTTGACCAAGATATGGCAACAGCGATTGAGAATGTAGCGGAAATAATCCTCAACATGCTTAGACGCAACAATTTCGTCCAGCGCACCGACGATTTCCCTGTCGATGTAGCCTACTCCTTCGATAAAAAGCGCCTGGAACCGATCAATCAGCTCTGCCGGAGATTCATACTCCGCAAACTGGAGCAGATGATTGTAGAGGGTCTGCTCCTGCGGACTAATCGATCGATTGTGGTACGCCGTCCACGTGCTCACGGTTCTTATTGCCTCTTGTTCAAGGCGGGATATCGCGACAGTAACGTCAGTGCATCACCTGACTTTGGATCTCACAACCCTACGGACGTCCGTAGGGGGTCAGTAAGGCTACTCCTAATCTACGTGGAACATGGCCGTGAGATCGTCAGTTTTTACACCAAACTGTGCCCATGCCCCACTCCAGACTAATGGGTGAAAGCGCCGAGCTGCCATAGAATTCACCCTCTCAGTATGAAGAATTGATGAAGGTGAGGGGGATTTGAAGTAAACCTTCAATAAAGCCAAGGCGTTCTCCGGAATGCCAGGAATGCAAGTATTGAGAACAGGGGGTTTCAGGATTCTCAAGGTCTCAGTGTCCTTACGAGATTTGTCGAATCGTAAAGTTTTATCCAGTGCTTGCCAGAGGTGGAAAACAGGATTATCCAAATCATGGCAGACCCGGTTAGATGCTCAGCACAAATTGCCGAATCGAAACCGAGGAAGCTTTTACAGCGCCTCATATTCCACCACCTGGAATGAGATCAGCAATAGGTTTCACGGTTTCAGCTTGCCTTTAACTGCATTCCTGCTCCCTGATCTCTGCCCCCTTGAACCTTGGGCCGTAACCTTCTGTCAAAATCTACCTGGTTAAGGACTTGTTGCCCAGAAGCCAAAGCCATTCGGGGTAAGTGATCCCAGCCCATAGACGATACCGCTTACAAAAAAGTTCACTCAACGATCAGAAAAATCTGGGTGGCGTTATGCAGCACTAACGATCAAGATCGCTTAGGTCGTGTGGTGAAAGGTCGAGTTTCGCATCATTGACGGGCATTTGCCATGCAGTCAATGCCCCATCATTGGGGATAATACCTGATATCCCTCCTATACGAAGATGAAGAATATCGATGGCCTTTGCTGCTTCCCTTGCTGACGTTTATCAAGCACTTGAATCCCAATTCCCTGGCGAGGTTGCGCGTGCAGGTCAGCACGAATGGGTATCTGGAGTGACGACAGACACCCGGGCAATGGAGCCCGGCAATTTATTTGTGGCGTTGCGGGGCGATCGCTTTGATGGGCATCAATTTTTAGCCCAGGCGGCACGGCAAGGGGCGATCGCGGCGGTTGTGAATGCCGACTGTCAGGGAGTCGATGCGGCATTGCCGTTGATTCGGGTAACAGATACTTTAGCCGCCTACCAAGCGATCGCAACATGGTGGCGACATCATCTCGCCACACCCCTCGTGGCCATTACCGGCTCCGTAGGCAAAACCACGACGAAAGAAATTGTTGCCGCAGCACTGACCACCCAAGGTTCTGTCCACAAAACCCAGGCCAATTACAACAACGAAATTGGGGTGCCCAAAACGCTATTGGAGCTTAATGCAACCCACCACTACGGCGTGATTGAAATGGGCATGAGAGCCACCGGCGAGATTGCGACCTTAGCGCGGATAACGGATCCAAACGTGGCAGTGATTACCAATGTCGGAACGGCGCACATTGGGCGGCTGGGGTCTGAACAGGCGATCGCGAATGCGAAATGTGAGTTGCTTGCCGAACTGAGGGCAGATGGCATCGCAGTACTCAATGCCGATAATGCTCGATTAATGGCAACTGCCCGCACCGTTTGGGCTGGGAAGCAGATTTGTTTTGGGCTAGAGGCGGGCGACCTGCAAGGTACGCTCCTTGACGACAAAACACTACTGGTAGATGGGGTAGCGTTGCCATTGCCCCTGCCCGGACGACACAACGCATACAATTTGCTGGCTGCGATCGCGGTGATGCAAGCCTTTGAGCTCGATTGGCAAAGGCTCAAAGCAGGACTGACGGTGAATATGCCGCCGGGGCGATCGCGCCAGATCTCCCTCCCCAACGACATCCTGCTGCTTGACGAAACCTATAACGCGGGGGTTGAGTCCATGACAGCGGCGCTGAACTTACTTAAGACAATTCCCGGAACTCGACGAATCGCGGTGCTTGGCACCATGAAAGAACTGGGGGAGCAATCAATTCCCCTCCATCGTCAGGTGGGTGAAACTGCCCGCGCGCTGAAGCTAGATCAAATGCTGATCTTGGCGGATCCTGAGGAAGCGGCAGCCCTTGCAGAGGGCGCAGCACCCCTGCCCAGTGAGCAGTTTACCGATGCTGAGTCGTTGATTGCGCGACTGGTCACGCTGGTTGAACCGGGCGATCGCATCCTCTTCAAAGCCTCACGAGCCGTCGCCCTAGATCGTGTTGTCAATAACCTTGCCGAGCAGATCGAGGATCGAGCCCAATAACCCGTCAGAAGATAGAGCCGACTCAATGCCTTTGGGAACCCTCTCCAATCAGGAAGCAAACCTCTATGGGAATGCCTTGCGAAGTCAACACCATCTTGAAACTCACCCCTGATCAAGGCTATCCGCCTCAGCTCGAAGTCAGCAGTCACCACAGTGCCCATAAAACGGGATACCGCCTTTTTCCGCTAGACGTGCCCCTCAGCTTGGTAGATGAAAACTGGCTGGCCCATGCCGATGTTGTGATTGAAAAATTAACGTGGGCTAATCAAATGACTCAGTTGGAATTTAAGGTCACGCGCTGCTACGATGCGCCATTCCACACCCGCTAGGAGCCATTCAAAGTTTGCCCCAATTCTCAACTGTCGAGATTGGGAAAAGGACAGGACAACTCTTGACAATGCGGTTGAAAATTTACGTCGAAAAGATTTGCTGGAATTTGGGGATCTCGTTAGCATGACCGCTATACTGCTTAGACCTCCGACTTGCAATGGGCAGGGCTGGCTATGGCGTATTGGGAGTTTCTCCTGCAACGAGAGGGCGATCGCGACTGGCTGCCGTTAGAGACAGCCCACGTCGAAATTCTTGAAGGGCGATATCGCATCATGGCTCACACCAGCTACCGGGGGGCCACCGTTCACATTCGCCTGTCGCGCCTGCTGGCCGACCAAATGCCGCCCAAGCGCCAGATCTTGAAGCGCCAAGGCGAGACAAACCCAGAGGGATTGATGGTGGTGATGCCCTTCACCCACCTGACCGCTGGAGATTGGGCCGTGCAATGTGCGGGAATGACCGGCAACGATGAAGATCCTCGCCCGTGGCAATACAGCGTTCAACTGCGGGTGGTGCCGAGTGAGGCAACCCTAGATGAATGGGATGAGCCCTGGGAGCCTGCCGTCGAGATATCGTCGGAGCGAGCAGCGGAGTCCGCTGCCGCTGGTACTGCTGAAGCTGAAGCTGCCGAACCCCTGCGCTCAGCCTCTGCGGCTGCGGTCATTTCGTCTTCTGAACCTGCTCCCACCCTAGAACCCGAACAAGTTCGGTCTGATTCGCCCGCCAGCAAACTTCGCCTACAGCTTGGGGTGGAGCCCCCCGCCCTAGAACCAGACGAGCTGAGCCAGCTTCCCCTACGGCTGTTGCTCCAGCAGCAGGCACTGGTCGCACAGCAGGGCCATACGGTTACAGTGCGGGGAGAGGTGCTTGCGATCCCAGATTCCACAGAGCTTTCACCAGACCTCGCCACGGGTCAAATTTGGGTACAGTTGCGCGACCCTGAGCAGGGTACGGTCTTACTCAAGGGCGGGCGCGCGATCGCCCTTTCCCCCTTGCCAACCCGCTTTGAGCTACCGATCACCTTGCCCGAAACCTGTGAAACCCGGCTTGTAGTGGGCGAAATGAGCCTGTGGACAGCGGCGACTGTGCCCCAGGTATTAGCGATTCAAGGGTTCACCATCACCCTAAATCTGGATGCCCTGTTAGAAACGGTTGCCAATCAAGGCGAAACAGCCGCCGATAAGGCAGACTTTGAAGAGCCCACTGACGCCATTCCCGAGGCCGGTAAAGCGGGTAAGGCGCTGGAGGCTCCGATCCCTCGGGAAGTACCATTCAAGCTGATTTACTTGCCCGCAACGGGATTCACGCTGCCGCCTCAAATTCATACGCCAGAGACCTCAGAGCGGCGTGTGATTGACTTGCCAAACTTACCCAATCGCAGCGGGCGATCGCGCCCCACAGTTTCTACCGAGGGGGCCAAGTCTATTCAGTTACCCCCCCTTGGGCAAGCCTCCACGCCTTCCACGCCCTCCTCTGACGAGGCAGATGGGGATGCAGCCGCGCCCCCAATTGCCGATAGTGGGCGATCGCTTTCCTTGCCACCCCTTGCCCAGATCCCCGCCCCCGAAAGCTCGGAGATCCCGACCTTCAGTGAGCTCGGGCCAGGATTGGGCGCGGCAGAAACAGGGGTATCTGAAGTGCCTGGCGGTGAAGCATTTCAGGCTCTCAAGTTGCACGATCGCTTTTGGTCACGCCTGAGCGCCCTGGCCCAGGAAGGACAAGCCATTACCGAAAGTTTGCGAGCAGAAATGGCCGCCGCTGGCGTAGAGGTGTCTGCCATCCCAATCGTCGATCCACCATCAGTACCACCCTCCATGCCCAACAGCCACGAAGTTGTGGTCTACGATACCCCCATCGCTGAGACCAACGACACGGGGGGAGCAGAGCAGGAAGCCGTTGCGGCACCGACCTTCCCAGAGGCAGAGGCAACCCTAGAAGCTTTACCAGAACTGCCCGTACCCATCTTCGACCTCCCCGACGGCAGTTTGGTAGCGGGTGATCCCCTGACCCTGCGGGTTCAATTGCCTCGATTGGAACGGCGGCTAGCAGTCAAGTTCTGGATGACGGATGTCCAAAGTCGCAATTTAATTGAACAACCCCGCTGGCTAATGACTTGGACGCCGACAGACAATCAGCAGCAGGTTGCAATCCTACAACTCCAAGTGCCACTGGGGTGCTTAGAGGCAACCTTTGAGGCGATCGCGATCGATTTGGCAACCCAACGCGAAAGCTACAAGGCGACCCAAACACGACAGATTCGCCCCGCCAACCTCCCTGAACTTGAGGAAAACGGGATGTAGCAGGATTCAAACGAACAGCATCCGGCAGGATAGCCCTCCCTGGATCTATGACTCTGGCGATGGCACGCATACCAGCGGACGCGATCGCTTAAAACATTAAGAAATGCAGCAAAGGAAGTTTACAACCGCAGCACAACTCGCCGATTCACAGTACCCTAATCAAGAAGTTGATTGTCTGTATCGCAGGCGAGTCAACCTCTTGAACTGTGTTGAATCATGAGTTAGGAACCTGATATGGCAGCTTCGTTTCTTCCTTCAGTCATGGTGCCCCTTGTCGGCCTTGTCTTTCCTGCCGCTGCAATGGCTTTCCTGTTTCTCTATATCCAGGGAGAGGCCTAGGCAGGTTTGCGGCTAAACCCGAACTGTTCTAAATCAAAACCGTAATCAGGTGCTTTCTTTCCCGACTCTCATCGTGGAGAAGCACCTTTTTTAATTAGCGACAGATTCCTCTTTTGGCATTAACGTGGAGTTGTCAATTAGAGTCGTCAACTAAAATTTCGACTATCTTCGACTATCTCTTAGAAGAGGCATTGAAACTCAAAACACCCCAAGATGATTGGGTGCGCAAGGGGATTGATGCCGCGATCGCATGGCTTTGTGTGGGCGCGGCGCTTGAACCAGGGATTTCCTAGGCTGCGGTAGCACGGGGGCGAAGCTTCAAAATACTGGCGAAGCTTCAAAATACTGTGGTGGTTCAGAGACCGACTGCTCTCCGAACCCTTTTTTCTAAATCATTTTTGTTGAACTGTGTTGTCACCCTCAACAGTCAAGAGCTGTGAGGCTACCTTTGGAGGTTCCCACGAGATCTGGGGTAATTGGTCTGGAATATCGAAATTTGTGACATTTGTGACAAAGGCTGAAGCCAATTTCACCGATTCAACAATTTTTTTGCGGGGATTGGCGATCGCCATCTCCGCAAACAGGGACTCAGGACATCGAGGATGGGGGGTTGAGAAGCTCAATGCAGCGAGTGCGACACTCCTTGGGGTGATTTGGCGCATTCCATCGGCAAACAATACTGCGATGGGGGTATCGATACTGGGCATCGGAGCCTGGTTTGGTGACCTGCGGATAGCCGCGATCGCGATTTGCTAGTGCGCCTGGGTCACAATTGTCTCCGTAAAATCACAAAACGATAAGCTTGAACCGATGTGCTTTCCGACTTTTCTGGATATGATTGGATAAAAATTGCTTTGCTTTAATGTTTCGTGTGTCACCCGATGGTGTCGGTCGTCAAAAATGACGATATCGGCCCTATCTTGATCGCTAGATATCTTTAGCATTTAGCACGTCTAACGCTGTAGCATTTAGCACGTCTAGCGCTGTCTATCGAGACAGCCCGGTGTTGGTAAGCAGTCTGCCAGCGAACTCCGCGATCGCGATTTTCTGATAGTTGAGTCGGGTGCAGGTGCGATCGGGCTGATTTACGTCATCTACCCTAATGAGCACGATGGATTCCTACGAGTCTTGGTCGAGTCATAATCAGGCATCAACGGCTGAGTTGGAAAACCAGCTTTATCAACATTGGCAGAATTGTCGCCAGCAAGAATCTGCGGATGTTGTGCTGGAGCGGTTTCGCCAACTCTTTATCGAAGCAGAGGGTTACACCGACACCAACGTCTGGGACGTGCTGGTGGAGTTGACCCAGCGCCCCGAGGCAAACCGGGAGTTCAAGTACACCCTAAACCGATGCAGCTATACGCTCATCAACCCCTGGTATACCCAGCCGCGTGATCACTGGGCAATCCCCGAACTAGTGCGGCTGTTTGAATCCGTGCCCCAAACGGCCACGACGGAATATGCGACCCATCGCATTCGTCATTTGGTTGGCCAGTTTGTCGAGACTGAGCAATACATCGCGTTGCGTCGGTTTGCCCACATTGTTGATGAGGCCACTGCCGACGCCTCGGATGACTACGCAGCTCAGCCCTTGGCACGTCAGTTACGGCGTTATCCTTTCTTGTATGACAACAGCTTACTGACGAAAGACAGCGATCAATCCCAAAAGGAAAACGTGCTGCAACTTCGCCAGAAGGCTGAAACTCAGTTGGGGATCAAGCTGGCGCGATATCGCGATCGCCAACGCACCCCGGCAGAACGCGATCGCCCCCTGCCAAACCCAACCCTGCTCAGTGCCGAAGCATTGACAGAAGCGCTGGCCTATTACACCGGCAAGGTCGAAGGCAATCGGAGCCATCGCGATTTGGCAGAAATGTTCCGCACTTACAGCAAAACAGCCCGGTCGTTTCGAGAATTCAAAGAAGAGTTTTTGGAATATTTGCTCGCTCCGTTGGTGGACATGGCTCCAGCCTATGTCAATACGACCTTTGGCAAAGAGCTCCGGCAATACTTGCGAGAAACCATGCAGGATTTAGATGGGCAGCGCATTACCGACTCTATGGTGTTAACGCTCTGCCAAAAGGTGTTGAACTTTTTGGTCGTGAAGGGTCGGCAACAACCCACGTTTCGCTATTTTTGGCGACTGATTCACGAAGTCGGATATCCCCTCACTGTTGGTATGCTATTGCGGGTGGTGCTATTTTGTGCTGCGGTGAAGCCTTGGCTTGAAAATCGGATGGCGGTTTTGTTTAACCATCACGAACAGGCCAAGTGCGCTGAAGTGCCGTGGCTGATCGATGCTCTTGAGCATACGAACGTTGCGCTCATTACCAACTTTGGCAAAATTGGCTACTCTTTCTAAACTCGCGTCCCCTCGCGAATCTTCAATACTCTGGCTGGCGATCGCCCTTTGTTTTTCCTTGGGCATCGCCTTTCGCCTTTTTAGACTCGACGATAAGGTGCTGTGGCACGACGAGGTTTATACCCTGCTTCGGGTGACAGGACACATTGGCGCTGCGGTTCAGGCTGCGGTGATGACGGGAGAACCCATCACTGGGGCTGAACTTTTGAAATTTCAGCAATTTGCGCCTGATGCCACCTTTGGGGATACATGGCGATCGCTCCTCGACCATCCCGAACATCCGCCCCTCTATTACCTGCTGCTGTGGATTTGGGTAAAAGGATGGGGCACGTCGATCGCTGCTTTTCGCAGCCTGTCAGCCCTATTCAGCATTGCGGCGGTGCCGATCATGGCGCTTCTGTGCCGCGCGCTATATCAGTCTCGGCGCGCGGCCCTCATTGGAGTTGCCCTGTTGGCGCTGTCTCCCGTACAAATTCTCTATGCCCAAGAGGCTCGGGAATATAGTTTGTGGGGACTGCTGACGCTCCTCGCAAGCTGGCTGTTGGTGCGGGCAGTGCGTCAGCCCACCCCACGGGCATGGTTGTTCTATAGCGTGGCTCTGGCCCTGGGGCTGTATACCTCGGTGCTGGCGGGGCTGACCTTGATGGCCCACGCGGTTTATGGGGCGATCGCGCTGCCCAAGCGTCGGTGGCTTTCTTTGGGACTGGCGATCGCGGGCAGCAGTCTTCTCTTTGTACCGTGGATGCTGGTCATCATCACCCGCATGGGTCGCCTCAAAACCGTCACCGACTGGATCTATGCCGTTCCCCCTTGGGGGGTGCGTATCAAGCTCTGGGGTCTTCATTTTGCCTCGGTATTTGTGGATATGAACCTCCCCTTAAGCCATCTCTATACCTACTTGGTGCCTGCCATTCTGGTGGGACTCATTGGCGTAGCAATGGTGCAGATGGCGCGATCGCAGCCCTATCGTGTGGGACTCTTGCCCATTAGCTTGGTGGTGATTCCTGCCGCCGTCCTCATGGGTGGCGACATTGTACGCAGCACCCAAATCTCTAGCCACACCCGTTACTTTTTTCCCACATTGTTGGGAATCGTCGTGCTCATGGCTGGCTGGCTGAGCGATCGCGCTCGCCACCGCCCGCGCCAAGTTGTGGTGGGGCTTACCGTTCTGCTCTGTTCTGGGCTCATCTCAGCTTCCCTCAGCGCCACCTCGCCCTCATGGTGGAATAAGGGGGTGAGCTACCAAAATGCGCAGATCGCAAGCGCGATCGCGACCCAACCCCCTCCGGTTGTCCTCATGGGCCAAAATCGAGGCACCACCGTGGGCGACTTCATTTCCCTCGCCCACCGCCTCCCAGACACCACCCTCTTTCAGCTCACACCACTTTCAGAAACCCCACCCCTTGTCGAGCAAGCCACAACGAAGCTGCTCTTTCAACCATCAGAAGAATTTCGCAACGCCTACGCCTGTCCTAGCGAACCCTTACCAGAATTAATGCCTGAAACAGTTTGGCTCCTTCGCTGTTAATTTCTTACGGCCAGATAATTATGGGATGTTTTGCCAGCAGATGGGGCAGTATGTCCTATCCATCTTTCCGTGAAAGCTCTGAGGAAAACTTCAGGAAAATAGGAATCTGGAGCATAACCTTTTCTGAGCTTGCCCTAGAAATCCGGCAGTTTTTCCAAGCAAAGATTCCCTCTCTATTATTTTTCATCTAAAAAAATCGCTGCACACCTTCGCCGACAACAACCAATTGAGCCAGGGTAATAATGTTATCTGTATTTCCCGAGATAAACGTCCCGCTTTATACAAAAAACGACAACCCCAGATAGATGCAATCTTTCCATACACCCCATATATCTCAGTTTGCGCTTCAGTAGGTGGTTGAGTAATTTTAGACCCAACAGGGTGATGTGGTTGAGGCAATTAGCGCGACAGCGGCTGTGAACGAGGCGACGGAACGGGGTCGCGATTCAGAACCTCCCACGGAAACATCAGTGAAGAAACTCAGCAAAAGGAGTCTGTCCAATGAAAGGTTTAGTTAAAACCTCGTTACTCACCACAAGTTTGACCTTATTGGCCCTCGGTGCAGGGGCACTGCCAAGCCAAGCAGGCACCTTGGTTGGCGACTGGAATTACGCCATTGATTCGTTCACCGACGGGACTGACTTTGGGGTTGTTGGGGAACAGAGCAGGTTTGAGTTTTACGGTATTGCGGTGAAGTCTACCGCTGATAAGGTGTTTGTTGGCATCAACTCAAACTTGGCCTTGACCGGGTTTGCCCATAGAAACGCACTGAATGGCAGCATGACCTATGGTGATCTGTTCTTCAACTTCACCGGGTTCGGGTTGGACGATGCCAACGGCAGCCTCTTTGCCGTGAAATTTGCTGAGGGCAACGACTCTGGCGTTGGGCAACTCGGGCTCTATGGCAACGTGACGGGGCAAAACACTGCGCAGTATAACCTGGGCTATGGACACCTCAATCAACATACCCTCAACAATAACACCATTGACCCCACAATGGCTGACCTGTCCAACACAGATGCTTACTTCCAGTCCGGCGTGAACACCAACTGGAAAGCCAGCACGCTGATTAAAACGGGCGATTTCTTGGGCGGTATTAACTTACTCGGGGCAACGGATTTGGCCGATCTCGGGCTCGACTTTAGCCCCTTTGGCACAAAGGGGAAATATACCTTTGGCTTTAGCTTCGACCGCAATCTACTGCCCGATGGTGACTACATCGCCCACGTGTTTGCAGAGTGTCTGAACGATGGGATGGCGATCGCGAGCACCCTGCGTCCCGTGGAAATCCCGCCTGATTCTGAGGATGTGCCAGAACCTACGATGATTTTGGGTCTTGCAGCGGTGGCCGGCTTGGTGATGTCTCAGCGTCGCACCCGCATTGCTTAGTCAACTTGGCTAAATCAGCCGAATTGCTCCGGCATCTAACGCGAACTCGGTCAGATCGGTTTCTCGGTCTGGCCGATTTTTCATGGCCGCGAGGTTGGCCCAGCCCGTACAATCCTGAAAGTTTGCGATCGCGGCAAGAGATTGAAGGATGGTCAGCATGGCGATTGTGTGGGGATTGGCGATGCTAGCGCTAATCAGTTGGGGCGTCATGGTGGGGCTATGGGGAGGCGGTTGGTGGCGGGCGAATCAGCGAATTCCCGTCGCGATGGGGGCGGATTTGGCGACCCCGTGCCCAACTGTGGCGGTTGTCATTCCGGCCCGGAATGAGGCGGATGTGTTGCCAGAGTCGCTGCGATCGCTGCTGCTGCAAGACTATCCCGGCGAGCTAACGATTGTGCTCGTAGATGATCAAAGCACTGACAACACGGGTAATGTGGCGCAATCCCTGGCAGATGAACTCCACCAGCGCGATCGCTTCACCGTTCTCACCGGGCAACCCCTCCCCCCTGGCTGGACAGGAAAGCTCTGGGCAATGGAACAAGGCGTTCAGTTCCTCCAGTCGCGAGACTGCCCACCAGATTATGTGCTCTTCACCGATGCCGATATTCGCCACGATCGCACTAACCTACGCCAGCTTGTCGGCAAGGCTGAGGCCGATGCCCTAGATCTCGTGTCGCTCATGGTGTTGCTGCGCTGCCAGAGTGGGTGGGAAAAGCTGCTGATTCCCGCCTTTGTGTTCTTTTTTCAACTGCTGTATCCCTTCCCTTGGGTGAATGCACGCGATCGCAACACTGCCGGGGCAGCGGGAGGCTGTGTATTGCTACGGCGTAGCGCCCTAGAGCGTATTGGGGGCGTATCTCGCATTCGCCACGCCTTGATTGATGATTGCACCTTGGGCGCAGCGGTCAAAGAAGGTGGCCCCATTTGGCTAGGCTTGAGCGATCGCACCCTGAGCCTGCGGCCCTATGACACCCTTGGCAGCATTTGGGATATGGTGGCGCGCACTGCCTACACCCAGCTTCACTATTCACCGGGGTTGCTGATGGGGACGGTGCTGGGTATGGGGCTAGTTTACCTGGTGCCGCCGATCGCGATGGGGCTCGGCATGATGACTGCGGACGGGGGGCTTGCCCTCGTCGGTGGGGTCACTTGGGGGCTGATGGCCCTGGCCTATTGGCCGACGCTGCAACTCTACCGTTGTTCGCCCATGCGGGCGTTCACGCTGCCGCTGATCGCCTTCCTGTACACGCTGATGACCCTCGACTCTGCCCGCCGCCACTGGGCCGGACAGGGGGGATCATGGAAGGGAAGAGTCTATCCCAGGGCTGAGGGCTAGATGTCGAGATCTTCGAGGTTAAGGCGGGGGCCGTAGGTTTCGATAAACTCCCGGCGGGGCGCAACGCGATCGCCCATGAGTACCGTAAAGATGCGATCGGCCTCCGCCGCGTCCTCAATTTCCACTTTTTTGAGGGTGCGGCTTTCAGGGTTCATCGTCGTTTCCCAAAGCTGCGTGGGCATCATTTCACCCAAACCCTTAAAGCGCTGAATGGAGTAGTTGGCATTAGCCGGAAACTCATTTTGAATGAGCTGATCTCGCTCGCGATCGCTATAGCAATACCAGTGATTACGGCCCCGCTCGATCTTGTAAAGGGGCGGGCAGGCAATATATACAAATCCCTGATCAATCAGCGCCCGTTGATAGCGATAAAAGAAGGTAAGCAGCAGGGTGCGAATATGCGCGCCGTCTACGTCAGCGTCGGTCATCAGACAGATGCGATGGTAGCGCAGTTGCGACTGGTCAAATTCTTCGCCCTTAATGCCCAACCCCAAGGCTGTAATCAGCGCTTGGATTTCCGTATTTTTGTAGATTTTGGCGTCGTCGGTTTTCTCAATGTTGAGGATCTTGCCGCGTAGGGGCAGGATGGCTTGGAATCGGCGATCGCGCCCTTGCTTGGCGCTACCACCAGCAGAATCCCCTTCCACGATAAAGATTTCTGACTCCGCAGGGTCACGGCTGCTGCAATCCGCCAGTTTCCCTGGCAACGTGGAAGACTCTAACACCGACTTGCGGCGAACCAGTTCCCGCGCGCGGCGGGCCGCCTCGGCAGCATTAAAGGCTTGAATCGCTTTCTCTAGAATCGCATCTGCAACGCCAGGGTGAAAGTCGAGATATTCCGTCAGGGTTTCGCCCACAAGGGAATCCACGATGCCACGCACCTCAGTATTGCCCAGTTTTGTTTTGGTCTGCCCTTCAAACTCCGGCTCGGGCACCTTGACGGAGATCACCCCGGTCAGCCCTTCGCGGATGTTTTCACCACTCAGGTTAGACTCGCTTTCCTTGCGCTTGTTACGTTTGCGCGCAAAGTTGTTCATCGTGCGGGTCAGGACGGTTTTGAGCCCCTCCAAGTGGGTGCCGCCGTCTATGGTGCGAATGTTGTTGGCAAAGCCCAGCAGGTTGTCGGTGTAGGCATCGACACACCACTGCAACGCCACCTCGACATGAACGCCATCACGCTCACCCTGGACGTAGATAATTTCGTCGTGGAGGGCTTGCTTTTCGTGGTTAATGTATTCCACATACTCGCGGATGCCGCCCGCATAGTGGAAGCTAGACACCCGAGGCTCGTCTTTTTTGAGCAATTCGAGACGCAGGTCGGTAAAGGTGATGGCGACGCCCGCGTTGAGGTAGGCCAATTCGCGGAGACGACCGGCGAGGGTGTCGTAGTCGAATTCTGTGCCTGTGGTGAAAATGGTGTCATCTGGCTTGAAGGACACCTGTGTTCCGGTAAGGTCGCTGTCGCTGGGGGTGACCGTCAGCTCAGTCATGGGGACGCCGCGCTCAAAGCGCTGAACGTGCTGCTTGCGATCGCGCCAAACCGTGACCTCGACCCACTCTGAGAGGGCATTCACGACCGAGATGCCCACGCCGTGCAGACCACCAGAAACCTTGTAGCCGCCGCCGCCAAACTTGCCCCCAGCATGGAGCACCGTCAGCACCGTCTCGAGGGCTGACTTGCCGGTTTGGGGATGCACGTCCGTTGGAATGCCGCGTCCGTCGTCGCGAATCGTGGCGGAACCATCGGGGTTCAGGGTCACTTCGATATGGCTGCAATACCCTGCCAGGGCCTCATCGACAGAGTTGTCAACCACCTCGTACACTAGATGGTGCAGTCCCCGAGGGCCGGTGCTGCCGATGTACATTCCAGGGCGCTTGCGGACAGGTTCCAGCCCTTCAAGTACCTGAATTTGCTCAGCACCGTAGTTGGTCGCCATAAATTCCTACTCCTGAAATGGCGCTTCAACGCCCGCTTAAAGTTTTTAGGCCAAAACGCCTTAAAATTTTAGCACAAACCTGTCCCGAGAGATTCTAGGCGGCATTCTGATGATGTCTGAGAAGGGGATGGAGACCCCTGAATCCCTACATTTTTTGACGCACTCTCAGTCCCTTTTGGGATTCAGTTCAAGTGTACCAGCCTTGATTGTGCTTGGCGGGGCAACGGCAACGGGAAAAACGGGACTGTCTTTGGCGATCGCCCGGCGTCTTGGAGGCATCATTCTCAGCGCCGATTCCCGACTCGTTTATCGAGAGCTAGATATCGGTACGGCTAAGCCAACTCTGTCGGAGCGATCGCGGGTGCCCCACGCGCTGATCGACATCTGTGATCCGCGACAGACTTACACCGTTGCGGAGTATCAGCATGCCGCTCAAGGGCTGATTCACGACCTACACCAAACGACACAGAGCATTCCTTTATTAGTCGGAGGAACGGGCCTCTATATTGATGCCGTGGTGCAGGGGCTAAAAATTCCCCCGGTAGCTCCTCAGGCTGAGTTGCGATCGCAGCTTGCCCACCTTGGACAAGCCCAATGTTATGCCATGTTGCAGCAAATCGATCACGTGGCCGCCACTCGAATTCATCCTAATGATGTGGTGCGAACGCTGCGCGCTTTGGAGGTGGCCTATGTGACGGGGCAGCCCCTGTCGGCCCAGCAAGGTCAGCATCCCCCCGATTATCCCATTCTTTATCTGGGGCTAGCATGTGACGCCGCCACCTTAGAGCACCGCATCGCGCGGCGCACGGAGGCCATGCTAGCTCAGGGGCTTGTGGCCGAGGTGGAAGGGCTATGCGATCGCTATGGTAAAGACTTGCCGGTGCTAAAGACGCTGGGCTACGGAGAAATTTTGGAGTATCTCCAGGGCGATTGCAGTCTTGACGTGGCGAGATCGCGCATCATCACCCATACGCGCCAGTTTGCCAAACGCCAATGCACTTGGTTTCGCAAGCGCGACATTTGCTGGTTTGACTGCACTGCGCCGGATTTGCTTGATCAGGTTTGGCACGCGATCGCAGAATTCTTGGCAGCGATCCATCGGCAAACCCGTCCGCTCTCCGCCCAAAGCTAGTCGAAGGACTCTTCGGTCAAGGGTTCTGGAAGATTGATAGGCACTGCTGGACGAACATCGGGCTCGGGCAAAGCCATTTCCTTCGCAATTTCGGCTTCGGCGACTTCGGCCACGGGCATCAGTTCCTTTTGTTTTTCTTCGAGCTTCAGTGGCAGGCGCACCGGCTGCTCGACCGGTTCTTCCTGCGCCATCGGCAGGGAGTGCTCAAGGTCGTCCAAAGGCCGTGGGATCACCATCACGGCGTGAAGCTCGCCGATGCGCTCGGCCTCGTGCATACCAGCTTCGACCGCGATCGCCACATTCGGCAAGGAGCCGCGAATGATGACGGTACACAGGCCATCCCCAATTGTCTGATGCGCCACCACCTTCACGTCTGCGGCCTTGGTCATGGCATCCGCAGCCCCGACCATGGCAGGAAATCCACGCGTTTCGAGCAGGCCGATCGCTTGGTTGCCCATTCGTCCCCGGCCGATCCGCTCCAACTCATCCAAGTGGGCACAGATAGGCAGCACGGCCTCTAGGTTCGGGAGTGGTCGCGGAATGAGCGATGACGCAATAAACTGACCGAACTGGGTAGCAGTCTGCTTCCCAGCCTCAACGGCCATGCGCACATCTGCAACGCCCCCGCGCACGATCGCAGTACACTGACCTGAGCCCGTTTTTTCGTAGCCAATCAGCGTCACATCTGCCGATTTCAACATCGCGTCCGCAGTCCCCACAACTGCCGGAAAGCTTTGCACAGAGACCATCCCCAGGGCTGCCCCCTGTAGCTTACTGGCCCAGCGTGTGGGCGGACGATGGGCAGACTGGCGAGCGGAGAGGTCTAGATTGGCCGTCATGATGGGCCTCGTCTAAGGGAACGATTGACTTCTATTGTAGGGATTTCGCCTGGATCGGCGGTCAAGAGTCGGTGAAATGTCACCAAATGCAGGAAAGGCAAAGCTTAGGACAGGGATCGCCGATGAGGAAACAGGGTTTGAATCAGTTGGGTGACTTGGTCACGGCCATAAATTACTGTGTGGTGGGCGATCGCCCCTTCCTCAACGGTTGTCACTTCGGCAGATTCTGCCACATCAGATTCCGCTGCCGCCGCTGCCGCTCCACCTTCCCTAGATGGGCTGGGCAGAGAACTTGGATCCCCAAGGAGCGATCGCGCTGCCACAATTTCCCCAGCAGCGAGGTTGGGGTTAATGACCGTACTCTCCGCTCCAACGCAGGTCTGCGTGCCGACAGTGCCGTGCCCTAACACCAGCACGCCAGATCCCAGGTTGACCCCCTCTGCTAAAACGAGGTCGCCCCAGAGAGACTGCACCACAGCACCAGCCCCAATGCACACCCCTGCCTGAATGATGAGCCGGGTTCCAGGGCTGGCCTCTAGCACGACTCCAGACGCGATCGCAGCACTCGGAGCAATGACCACATCCCCCCAGACCTCAAATGCCGCTGATGTCACTGTTGAATCGTGCCGAGGCATCAGCCTGCTCACGGGAACTACGGACGCTGAATCGTCGTTTCAAGGACGCGACGCTTGGCCTGGGGATCAATCCCGACAAGCCGCACATACTCCCCAGCATGGGCCCGCAAGCCCGCCTCAAGGGCTGCTAGCACATCAGAAGACCCGCGCCCCTCAATCATTCCGCTAGTTTGCCAGACGCCACTGCGATAGCGACGCACATCAGCATGTTCTAGGCTGATGCGATAGCCTTGGCCAACCAACTGCTGCACCTGCTGCACCACATCGTTCCCTAGGGAGGCAGATCCTCCGACTGCGGACCGAGCCGATCCATTGTGCGATGAAGGCGATGAAGGGGATGCAGCGGCACGACTCGGGGCTGCAACCTGCGGCGCACTGCCGTTGGGATGCTGAATCGTGACCGGAGCTAACCGTCGCTTTGCTGCCGGGTCAATGCCAAACAATCGCACATATTCCCCTGCATGATCTGCCAGACAACGGTGCAGCGCGGCAAACACCTCTCCCTCACTTTTGGCCTGAATTGGGGTGCAGGTTTGCCACACATTACTGCGATAACGGCGCTGATCAGCATGTTCAGTACCAATTTGGTAACCCTGGCGCAAAAACTGCCGCACCTGATCCATGACCTCCGGGGTCAGGCCACCCCCTGGGGCTGTGTGACCAGCATGAACGGGAACAGCGGGGCCGCTTCCGACAGCACCGCCCGCAGCACTCATGGGCTTGCCATCAGGACGCTGAATCGTAGTGGCTTGAACGCGGTGCTTATTGGCGTCAATCCCAAAAATGCGCACATAGTCGCCCGCATGTTCAGCGAGGCATTGTTGCACAGCGGCCAGCACATCGGCTTCGCGGGTAGAACTAACCGGGGTGCAGGTTTGCCACACATTGCTGCGATAGCGGCGTGGGTCAGCATATTCAATGCCAACTCGACACCCCTGGTTCAGGAGTTGACGAACATGCTGAGATAGTCCTGCGTCGTTGCCGTTATCGCTCGGAGTTGCGGGGCTGTGGCTCGATGTCCCTGCGGCAGCGACGGCGGTCTTTTGAACATGGACGGGTTTGCCATCAGGGCGCTGAATGGTGGTAGTTGCGACCCGGCACTTGGCGACGGGGTCAATCCCAAACATACGCACATACTCACCCGCATGTTCCTCTAGGCAAGCTTCTAATGCCCCGAGCACCTCTGGCTCACGGGTGGATTGCACCGGGGTGCAGGTTTGCCACACGTTGCTGCGGTAGCGGCGGCTATCAGCGTGCTCAGTACCAATTCGATAGCCCTGACTCAAGAGCTGTCGCACCTGCTGCACGATATCAGGGGTTAGTTTGTGAGGTTGCATGGTTCGTGATCCGTTGTCGTGACTGCTCGGAACTGAGGGGGGGCGATCGCGCGACTCAGACATCGCTGGGGAGGAAACCCCGACCGATGCGGTGCCATATTGGGCACCTGAGGCCCGGCTAGCAGTGACCACATCTTGCACGAAGGCCAAGTCCTCAGGCTGAACCTTGGGCAAGGCATCTGCCTGCTCTTGGCGACTAATCACCGACCCCGATGGGACAAATCGTCCCGCTGGAATTTCGACATCCTGAACAAGGGCATGCATCATGACGACGCATCCCTTGCCAAGACGAGCATTAAAAATCGTGGAGCGAAAGCCGATAAAACAGCGATCGCCGATGTAGGCAGGGCCTTGAACAACAACCTTGTGCGTAATGCAAACCTCTGCCCCAATCCAAATGGAGTAGGGCTGGTCGTCGTCGCCCAACACTCGACCATGAGCCGAGCCCTGCACCACTGCACTACCTTGGATGAGACTTCCTGCACCAACCGAGAAGAGAGCATCTGCCTCTGCCTGAATCAGCGCTCCGGGTGCAATGATTGCCCCAGTCCCAACCCGGACGTTCCCCATCATCTGAGACAGGGCACGTACGTCAGCAGAAGTCTCAATAGCAGGTCTTGCCCAAGTTTGTGGCCCCAGGGTTGGCGGAGCCGCGATACTGCGGGTCGCCATAGATCCTAGATTCCTCCGCCTAAAACTTCACGGTGATAAATTTCGGCCTTGGCTCGCTCAGTCTGCGGTGCAGACACGTCACCACGCGCTTTTCACCAGCAGCCATTTACCGCCCTAACCCTTGGCCTGAGCTGCTCGCCGCTAGCTAAAGTCGTCGCGCTTGTTGTAAAGAGCCCCGGAATCGAGGGAGACGGTATCGATGATGGCGACAACCGCCGCATCAACGGGGCGATCGCGATAGCCTTCGTGCTGCCGCGCCCCGCTGCCACGGGCAATCAATACCCACTCACCGATACCTGCGCCAACCACATCCGCTGCCACCTCGTAATCCGGCAGGGGATCGCCCGAGTCACTCAACAACTGCACCAGTAAAAACTTGACGCCGTTGAGACTGGGCTCTTTACACGTACTCACAACCGTTCCGCGAACCTTAGCCAATAGCATGGATAGCAGCGACCTAGCGACCGTAAGGGCGAATGCCGCTCACGCTCTCACGGAACTGCTCAACGGCTTCGGTGTAGCGAATGGGAAGCACAAACTCCAGGTTTTCGTGGGGGCGGGCAATGATGTGAGTTGAGAGCACCTGCCCACCATTCACGCGCTTCACGTTGTCAACCCCAGCGGCGACGGAAGCCTGAACCTCGGACACATCGCCCCGCACGATGACGGTGACGCGACCACTTCCGATCTTCTCGTAGCCAACCAGGGTGACGCGAGCTGCCTTCACCATTGCGTCCGCCGCTTCAACCACAGCGGGGAAGCCCAGGGTTTCGATCATTCCAACGGCAATTGCCATTTGACTAACTCCTTAGTATTAATTCTGAGTGCAAAGCATCTTGACAGGCCAATTCGGCACAAGGTCGCGCCTGGGTCATCCCTCAAACAGCGTTGAAACAAGCTGCATTAAAGATTGGCCGCGATCGCGAACCCTGCGGGACAATTTTCCGCTGCCCTAAGTCCGGAACTGTTCAACCGCCTCGGTGTAGCGAATCGGCAGGACAAATTCCAGGTTTTCGTGGGGACGGGCAATGATGTGGGTCGAAAGCACCTCGCCACCATTCACGCGCTTTGCGGACTCAATGCCCGCCGCAACAGACGCTTGCACCTCAGACACGTCACCCCGCACGATCACGGTGACGCGGCCACTCCCAATCTTCTCGTAGCCAACCAGGGTCACACGAGCCGCTTTTACCATGGCATCAGCTGCTTCGACAACAGCCGGAAACCCTTTCGTCTCAATCATTCCTACCGCAATGGGCATGGTCGTTATCTCCCTCTAAATCCGCTCTTAGGCCGTCCCTGTCTAATGCAATGATGAGAAAACCTTTAGATCCCTAAATTAAAGATCACTAAAACTCCTCTAAAACCGCCCACGAGTCACCCGTGAATGGCGCTTTTTGGCAGGGATGTCCGATTTAAACTCCGTTGTATGCCAAGCATACGGGGGGACGACCAGCTTGGCAATATAAGCCCCAATGATTGTTTCTAATACTAAATATCATTAAAGCTAATATTAGAAAAGTATTCATTTCTTCATGGGCCGACAAAAAGCCGATGGTGCTTACTCTCTTCGGCTTTAGCATAGGGCGATCGCGGGGGGCTGAAATCGGTCAGGGGCGATCGCGGAGGATATTCGATTCTTTCGGGGAGAAGGGCCTGAGGTGCGGCGAAGAATCAGGTAAGATGATGGCACGACAAAGCTTTGCTTTGGCATCACCGTTGGATGCATTGTCGGATTATGTCGGATTAGTTTTTGCGGCGCTTGCAATCGCCGATATGATCGTCCAAATTGAGGGCGCACCACTGAAGTGCTCTGTATTTTTCGCAGAGCACCTTTTCAGTAGGCAAAGGCTTTCGGTCAGCAAGCGCCTTTGATGCTGAGCGCGCGATCAGGCATGTCCTGACGCTGCAAGAAGGGATGCTTCAGTCTGGTGCCGTGTAAAGCCGCCTTCATAACGAGTCAGAGTAGGTGATGACGCAGTTCTTGATTGAGACAAGCTGGCTAATTCCGGTCTATGGCCTAGCAGGCGTGATCGCGACGCTGCCGTGGTCTACGGGGTGGGTTAGACGGACGGGCCCGCGTCCAGCGGTTTACATCAATATCTTGATGACCGCGATCGCATTTATTCACGGCAGCCTTGTATTTCGGGGCATCTGGAATTCGGGTTCCCAAGAGCTAACCCTGACTTGGTTTCAGGCTGCTGACCTTCGACTGAGCCTGGCCCTCGATCTATCTGTCGTCAATTTGGGCGCGCTGGAGTTGATTACCGGCCTCAGCCTGTTGGCCCAGCTGTTTGCCCTGGGCTACCTCGAAAAAGACTGGGCGTTGGCTCGCTTCTTTGCACTCATGGGCTTTTTTGAAGCAGCCATGGGCGGGGTGGTGATGAGTAGCTCCCTGTTTCTAGCCTACTCACTGCTGGAAATGCTGACCCTCTCGACCTATCTGTTGGTGGGGTTCTGGTATGCGCAGCCGTTGGTGGTAACAGCAGCGCGCGATGCGTTCTTGACCAAGCGCATCGGAGACGTGCTGCTGTTGATGGGGGTCGTTGCCCTGTCGGCTTTGGTTGGGAGTCTAGAGTTTAACGACCTTTACGAGTGGGTTAAAGATCCTCAATTGAGTCCTTGGGCAGCAACCTTGCTCGGTTTGGCGCTCATTGCTGGCCCCACGGGAAAGTGTGCTCAGTTTCCGTTGCACCTCTGGTTGGATGAGGCGATGGAAGGGCCAAATCCGGCTTCAATTCTGAGAAATTCTGTGGTGGTAACCTGCGGAGCCTACGTCCTGATTCGCCTACAGCCGATTGTAGCGCTGTCCCCCGTAGCGCTTTCGACCCTGGTTGTCATTGGCACCATTACTGCGATTGGGGCTTCTCTGGTTGCGATCGCCCAGATTGACATCAAGCGAACCTTCTCCTACTCCACCAGCGCCTACCTGGGGCTGGTGTTTATCGCCGTGGGCATCGAGTGGCCGGGCGTTGCGCTAATGATTTTGCTAACCCATGCGATCGCCAAAGCCCTTTTGTTTATGAGCGCAGGCTCTGTCATTTTGACCACCAATAGCCAAGACCTGACAGAAATGGGGGGTTTGTGGAGCAAAATGCCTGCCACCACCATCGCCTACGTCACCGCCAGTTTAGGCATGGTGGGGCTACTGCCCTTGGGCTGTTTTTGGGGCTATCACCTGGGCATCGACTTTCTCTGGGAAGATTCCCCTGCCCTGGTTGTGGTCTTCCTGACCGTAAACTTTTTGACGGCGCTAAACCTGATGCGGGTATTTCGCCTCATCTTTTTGGGGGCGGCGCAGCCCAAAACCCGCCGGGCTCCTGAGGTGGCTTGGCCGATGGCCGTGCCAATGGTCTTTTTAACGGTCTTTACGCTGTTAGTGCCGCTGATTCTGAATCGCCTTTATCTGCTTCCCCCTTGGGAATATGTGAACATTCCAGCCCTTATGCTATTGGTGACATCGGGGCTGGCTGGTGTGGTGTTGGGGGCGCTGATTCCGATCAGCAAGACGCTGGCGCGATCGCTCCAGCGGCCCGTTCGCATTGTGCAAGACCTGTTGGCCTACGACTTCTATACCGAGCGGCTGTACCGCTACACCGTTGTCTGGCTTGTGGAGCGCATTTCCTGGGCAAGCAGTTGGTTTGATCGCTACGTGGTCGATGGCTTGGTCAACACCGTGGGTTTGGTTTCCCTACTTGGGGGAGAAAGCTTGAAATACAGCATTTCTGGGCGATCGCAGGGGTATTTGCTCACCATTGTGGTGGGGGTAAGCCTCTTGGGTCTGTTGATGACGTGGACAATGTGGTGATAACGCGATGATGTTGAGCGCTCTAATCCTCATTCCCCTCGCGGGGGCGATCGTCACTAGCCTTTGGCCGCAGGAATGGCCCGCCGATCGCATTCGCAAAATTGCGCTTGCGGCCCAAGGCATATCGCTCATCTGGGTGGGCTGGCTAGCGACCCAATACAACATCACGCTGCCGGGGATGCAGTTCGTGAGTTCCTTAGCCTGGATCGAGTCCCTCGGGCTAACCTATCGCCTCGGATTAGATGGGCTGTCGCTGCCCCTGTTGTTTGTGAATAGCCTGCTCGGGGCGATCGCGGTTTACAGCAGCCCCGTCACTATCCGCCGTCCGCGTCTGTACTTTTCCCTCATGCTGGTGATTAGCAGCGCCGTGGCCGGAGCCTTTTTGGCTCAAAATCTACTGCTGTTTTTCATCTTCTATGAATTGGAGCTGATTCCCCTTTATCTACTCATTGCGATTTGGGGCGGCGCGCGGCGCGGCTATGCTGCAACCAAGTTTCTGATTTATACCGCCATCTCCGGCATTCTCATTCTGGGAGGCTTTTTGGGCTTGGTATGGCTGAGTGGAGCCAGCACTTTTGACTACGATCCAGGGTTTGCCCAGACCCTCACCCTTGTCGAGCAGTCAGTCTTGCTCGTGGCGCTGCTCATCGGCTTTGGGATCAAAATTCCCCTCTTTCCCTTTCACACTTGGTTGCCCGATGCCCACGTGGAAGCTTCGACACCAATTTCGGTTCTGCTGGCGGGGGTGTTGCTGAAACTGGGAACCTACGGCTTAGTGCGGTTTGGGCTCCAACTTTTTCCAGCAGCATGGTCAGAGTTTGCGCCGTGGCTTGCGGGGTGGGCGGTGGTTAGCGTCCTGTACGGGTCTTTTGCCGCGATCGCCCAGCGGGACATGAAAAAAATGGTCGCCTATAGCTCCATTGGACACATGGGTTACGTCCTCCTGGCAACGGCAGCGGACACCCCCCTCAGTATTCTGGGCACAGTGATGCAGATGGTTAGCCACGGCCTGATTTCGGGGCTGCTGTTCTTGCTGGTGGGCGTGGTTTACGCCAAAACTGGAACCCGCGACCTGACGGTGCTGCGAGGCTTGCTCAACCCCGAGCGGGGGTTGCCCATTGTTGGCTCACTGATGATTCTGGGAGTCATGGCCAGTGCTGGCATTCCGGGCATGGTGGGCTTTATTTCAGAGTTTGTCGTCTTTCGCGGTAGCTTTTTGGCCTTCCCCGCACAAACGCTGCTGTGCATGATCGGCTCTGGCCTGACAGCGGTGTATTTCCTGCTGTTGGTGAACCGGGCGTTCTTCGGTCGCTTGGCAATTCGCCCCCCGAGTGACGCCGTCGAGCCTGATCTCAATCTGCCTCGGGTGTCCTGGAGCGATCGCGTGCCGGCTGTCGTGCTGGCGATCGTGATCGTGGCCCTGGGGCTTCAACCCGTGTGGCTTTCGCGGTGGAGTGAAGCCACAATCGTCGCCCTGCGATCGCCCATCGTTGAACTCGCTGAGGCGTCTACCCCCGCTGTGCTGTGTGAAACGTCTACGACGTTCCCCTGTGCCCTATGACAAACACCCTTCCCAAACCCCAAAGCAGCGTTCACCCCTTGCAGTCTTTTATTGATCGACTGCTGCGCGGCGAAGCCATGCTGCCCCACAGCCCCACCAATTTGTTGGAGGTTGTCGGCATCCTGAAGAGTTATGGGATGGTGCTCGATGCCTACTCCAAAAACCTGATCTATATTGCTGAAGAACAGTTTCTAGTGCTGTTCCCATTCTTCAAGTACTTCAACGGCGAAGTGTCCTTCGCAAAGCTCCTCAAGCACTGGAACCATGATCGCATCAACTACGAATACGCCGAATACTGCATGAGAACCATGCTGTGGCACGGTGGCGGTGGTCTTGACGCCTATCTTGACTCGCCGGAGTTTAAGGCCGCGTGTGAGGTAGCGGTGCAGGCCAAAATTAAGACGAACCTTCCACTTCGGGCACTACACCGACTATTCCCAGAGTTTTTGCCAGAGCAGGTGCGGCAGTCGGCCTACTACAGCGGTCTGGGTCAGTTTTGGACGGTGATGGCCGAAATCTTTCTCACGTTGTCCGATCGCTACGATAATGGCGAGATTCCCGATATCCCTGCTGTAGTCAAGTACATCAAAGATGGCTTGGTGGCAGCAGCCAACGTTCCCATCACCTACAGCGTCACCATTTCGGGTCAGAAATTTGACATCATTCCAGACTCCCTCGGGCTAACCTTTTTGCCCGACACGGCGATTCCCTATGTAGAAGCCGTTTTCTTTCGCGGCACACCTTTTTGGGGAACCGTGTCCTACAACGCGCAGGCCCAGCAAATTTCCCCCGATCAAAGTCGATTTACCTACGGGGCGCTCTATGCCGACCCGCTGCCCACTGGCGGCGTAGGCATTCCGCCCACCCTGTTGATGCAGGATATGCGCCACTTTTTGCCCGACTACCTCCACGACTACTATCGGCAAGGGCTCCGGGGCGAGGACGATTTGCACGTGCAAATTACCCAAAGCTTCCAAAAGTCAATGTTTTGTGTCACCTCAGCGGCCTTACAAGGACTGCTGCCTCACAGTGCAGAAACAACGGTGCCGGATGAGCAAGCTGCCAACCAAGCCTTCTTAGCCAGCTGGATGGATCGGCTGATGACCTCGCGAATTCATGTGGTGCAGTTGAGCGATCGCTAACAGACATCACCTTCCGGCAAAATCGCTTTAGTCTGTGAGGCTTTTGAAGCATTGGCTCGCCGTCTTGTCCGAACTATAGTAGTTCTAGATAAGAATGAGAAACAATGGCTTACAGCTTAGATCTGCGTGAGCGAGTAGTCGCCCGAGTAGAGCAAGGGCATTCAGTCGAGGAAACGGCTGCCCTTTTTCAAGTCAGTCCGG
>JACYME010000072.1 GCA_015272155.1 Leptolyngbyaceae cyanobacterium T60_A2020_046 | reverse complement strand
AACCCTGCACCACTTAGGGAGTGATGCAGGGAAACAGCCTGAGTCAATGCCCATGCAACCGAAAGCGATCGCTCCTAAATCACCATTCCATCCGGGATAACGGCATTCTTTAGAACGACAACGATCCCGCTGCGAATGTAGAACCCGAGGTCTTCGCGCTCCGCTTCTTCGATCCCTTCTTTGTTGATGATTTGCACATTACGACCAATGCGCGCATTCTTGTCCACGATCGCCTTGCGGATGATCGTGCCCTCACCAATCCCAATGGGGATCTTGCCGCGAGTCAGGTGGCGACTGCTTTCAGACAGGGGCTCATAATAATCAGCCCCCATCAGTAACGTATCCTCAATCACACAGTCTGCATGGATGCGCTGGCGCAGACCAATCACTGAGTGGCTAACGCGACAATTTTTCAGGATGCACCCCTCACCAATAATGGATTGGGTCACATGGCAGTCCAGTAATTTACTGGGGGGAAGATAGCGCGATCGCGTGTAGATCGGCGCATTCTCGTGATAGAAACTGAACGGCGGCTGGGGTTGCATGGTGAGCGCCAAGTTCGCGTTATAAAACGCCTCAATTGTTCCAATGTCTTCCCAATAACCGTCAAAGAGATAGGCTTGGATGTTGTAATCGCGAGCAGAATTCGGAATAATTTCCTTCCCAAAATCCGTTTGCTCTAAATGATTGCGCAGCAGGTTGACCAACACCTCTTTCTTAAAAACATAAATGCCCATCGAAGCGATATAGGGCTTTTCGCGAGCTTGGTCTGGGGTCAACCCAAGGGTTGTTGTATCAACCCGCATTTTTTGCAGCGCATCTCCCTTAGGCTTCTCATAAAAATCAACAACGCGGCCACTAGCGTCGATTTTCATCAGCCCAAAGCTTGACGCGGTTTTTTCTTCAATCGGCACTACAGACAGCGTGATGTCGGCATTGGTACTGCGGTGACGCTCGATAAAAAGGCTATAGTCCATCCGGTACAAGTGATCCCCGGAAAGAATCAGGTATTCATCAACATCCCAGGCCTCAAAGAGCCACAGATATTTGCGAACTGCATCGGCAGTCCCCTGAAACCAGCTCGGACTCTCGGGTGTTTGTTGTGCAGCCAACACTTCGACGAATCCCTCAGAGAACTGAGAGAACATATAAGCGCGGGCAATGTGTCGGTTAAGAGAGGCCGAATTGAACTGGGTCAGAACGTAAATTTTAAGAATTTCAGAATTAATACAGTTACTGACTGGAATGTCGATAAGACGGTACTTTCCAGCCAGAGAAACGGCGGGCTTGGCCCGAAACTTTGTGAGTGGATACAGGCGGGTACCGGCCCCACCGCCAAGGATGATGGCTAAAACTCTTTTCACCAGGAACCTCTCAACTGCCCAAGATCGTCCTTAATTTCCCACCTTCAGTGTGAGGGGGGAGGTTCCCATTGGCAAGGGGGGAGCAAGAATTCTTGTGGAAGATGTGTCGTGGAATACGGCCTTTGGCATCAGCCCGTTTGCAGATTGGTCGGGTTAGGGCTG
Organism: Leptolyngbyaceae cyanobacterium T60_A2020_046; assembly: GCA_015272155.1. Lineage (GTDB taxonomy): Bacteria > Cyanobacteriota > Cyanobacteriia > Phormidesmidales > Phormidesmidaceae > JACYME01. The sequence goes on along the minus strand of JACYME010000072.1, from coordinate 39,417 downwards.
AGTTTAGGATCTAGCTTTGGCGAGGGGGCTGATGCCGTGTCCTCTTTACCGTGAGGCGCGCGATCGCGGGAGGTTGAGATGCAACCACTCCGAACATCCCGTCAAAATCAATGCCGCAAGTCTTCCTCTCATCAAAATTCAACGCTCAGCAGGTGGCAGGGTTGGCGTCACCCATCAGCCCATCATGGCGTGAACTTACTTTCAGGTTCCTCGGTCAGTGCCGCTAAGCGATCGCGCAATTCCGCCTCTCGGCGCTCCAGTTCAGCCCGCTCGATTTTGAGGCTTTTTTCGAGCTCCTGAATTTCATCGCGCCTGGCGGCGGTTTCCAGGGCACGCCGCTCAACCTCTTGGCTCTCCAGTGTCAAGGACTGCCGCCACCGCTCAGCCCGCTCAACCTCTTGCTCCAGAAAATCAGGAGTAATGCCCCGGGTCAAAAAACTATCCACCAAAGACAAGACCCACGGCGTCGCATCTTCAACCGTCGTGATCTGGGCGGTTTCCTCGTCCAACTGGACAAGAACCAAAGCGCCTTCGTTAAAGCCAAGCACGCCCTCGGTTTCTGCCACCGTTTCCTGGGCGAGCTTTTCCCATAGGCAGGCCTGGATTTGCTTGGCAAGGAGCTTAAGTACCGCGCCACCGAGGTAGGAGGCGCGATCAACCTTTGCGAGGTACTGCATGGCTCAACAACGCTTGCAATGGCTTGAGTATACCGTTCTCTCTTGGGGCCAGAGCACTTCCTACGGGGAGAAATCCGGTGACTGGGCGACAAGCTTCTTGGAGGATGTGCCAAAAAAACGATAGGCACATCGACAGATGAGCGCCTTGCAGAATCACAGTACAACTCAAAATGTAATTCGCGTTTTCCTGGTTGAGTTTGCAGTCTGCTGCAGTTCAACAGTGAGCGAGAGGGTCAGCTGCCACGCCTGAGTACTTTGAAGAGGTTCTGTATCTGGGCTTATGAGTCAGTCATTTTCTGCCCCCTGGGCTTCACCCCGTGCTGTTGCGTCCCGCCTGCAAAAGCTGGCACCTGGCGAACTCACAAACTACGACCTCATTCAGCACTGTCAGTCGCAGCGGCGTCCAGATCGAGCAGCCTTTGCTGAATTGGTGCAGCGGTATCAGAGTTATGTGGATCGGCTGCTATATCACCTCGCACCAGACTGGTCTGATCGCGCTGATTTAGCTCAAGAAGTTTGGATTCGGGTTTATCGCCACCTCAATCGTCTCCAGGAGCCGAGCCGGTTTAAGGGATGGCTAGGGCGAATTACCACGAACTTGTTCTATGACGAGTTGCGCAAGCGTAAGCGGGTTCAGCCGCCGGTGTCTTTGGATGCGCCGCGCATGTTGGCTGATGGGGCGGTGGATTGGGAGTTGCCCTGTGATAGCCCGAGTCCGGTTGATACGCTGATGACTCAAGAGTTTTATGGGCAATTGCAGCAGGCGATCGCGGCTTTACCTGAAGTGTTTCGCATAACGATTGTGTTGCGCGAGATTCAGGGTTTGAGCTACGAAGAAATTGCTGAGATCACTGGGGTTTCCCTCGGCACAGTCAAGTCGCGGATTGCCCGTGCCCGCCATCGGTTGCAGCAGGACTTGAACGAATACTTGAGTGCAGAAACATTTGCCTAGGCGATCGCCGTCTATCAGCACGGGAAGAAAATTTATCGTTTTCTCCCACAACTTTCAAAAAGTTCCGAGTATGATCGGAAGCGATCTGTGATTCGGTGTGCTGTAACGGTTAATCCAGTCTGTCTCAGGGAATGGACTTGGGCAAATGTCCGTTTGGTACATGCCGATTGCTATCGCGCACTGTATTCGCTATAGGGTACGGCTTCTGACATGAGTGCAAACCGAAAAGGGTCTGTCTCGCCAAGGCACGTGGCATCGCCAAATGCACGCTGCGCTGCCCATTCTGCGGCTGAGCATCTTCGTGAGATTGATGCGACTAAGCGCGATCGCTTTGAATTGCTGAGCGCTTACTTAGATGGCGAGGTTTCGCCTGATGAACGTCGCCTAGTAGTGGCTTGGTTGGAAGAAGATCCGAGTGCGCAGCAACTCTATCAGCGCTTGCTGCATCTCCGGCGCGGCTTGGATGTCCTGTGTCAGACACCATGGTCAGATGAGCGGGCCCAGGACGTTGCGAATCAAGTTGTCTGTCGTCTGCGTCAGCGGTTTCGGATGACCTGTATGGCTAGTTTTGCAGCGGTTGCAGTGGCGATCGTGGGTAGCTTGTCCGGCACGATTAATTCTTCCCTAGGTGGGTTCGGAAGCTTGCAAATCTCTTCCTCTTCAACGCTTGGGGCAGATGGCGACACCTTAGAAATCGCGTTGGATCAGCCTGTAATCCCCATCCCTAAGAGCGCTGTTGCACCTGACAATATGATGGAGCGGGTGCTGCGCCCCAGCAGTGAGTCTGGGTCTTTGCGGATTGACCAGGAGCTTTAGTCGCGATCGCCCCGTCCGTATTCGGTTTTACATGACTGACCCTTCTTCTTCACGCTGAGAGGAAGGGCTGTGTGTTGTTTAGGGATGGGGCGATGGCTCCAAAATTGGGAGCCGCAGCCATGCGGTGTCGGGTTCGCCATGCCGCAGGGAGACGGTGGTGATTTGGGCATCAAGCCAGCGCCCCGTGGCGTCAGGGGTGCCTGTGCCAAGGTTGAGGGCGTAGGCCGGGTAGCAGGCCGCGCTGATACTGATCCGTAGGCAATGGTCGGCAGGGATTTCTGTGCTGGTGGCTTGGAGGTCAAGGGTGCAGGTTTGCCAATCGGCTGTGGGCTGCTGAAATCGACCGTAGCCTTGGGCAATGAGGTGCGCACGTCCTGCGGGGGTAACGCAGGATAGCGTGACGCAGAGATCAAAGCTGGCGGTATCGGCTTGGCACGTTAGGTGAACGGTGGCATTGCCGAGGATGTGTAAGGGGGCAATCAGCGGCGGAGTGGTGTAGGTCAACACATCGCTGCGGTCGTCGATCGCGGTTCGATCGCAGGGGCCAGCGGGAATGGCCGCATGGCCACCTTGGGCGGGAACAGGTCGCCAAGGGTCATGGACGAAGGTGTCGAGGCCAGGCGCACGCTGCGAATCGTCGGGGATCAGCCGCCCATCACTCGCGCGTAGGCTCGCAAGGCCAGTGCTGCTGAGGTGCCAATATTGGGCGGTGGTGGCAGGCCATTGGTCAAAGGGTTGCCAGCGATCGCGCCCCATTTCAAAGACTTCGACACTGGGCTCTGTCCATGCCCCATCGCCCTTGAGCATGGCATCAAACCAGCGAATTTGTAGGGCATCGATCGGGTTCTCGGCCTCGGGGCCAAAGTCGCGATCGCCCACACAGCGCCCCCAGGGCAAATGCCCCCACGGCCCAATTCTGAGGGGTTGAGGCCATTGGCTGCGGGTCACCATTTCTCGATAGAGCCGCAGATCGCCCCGCAGGTAAGGGTCAAACCATCCGCCGATGTGTAGCATCGGTAAGTCGATGTGGCTGAGATTAGGGGTGAGTGAAGCCCAATAGTGATCTGCGTGGGGGTGAGCCAGCCAATCCTGCCAGAAGGAAGTGGGGCCGTATTGGGTCAAGACTTCCGGGGCCGCTGGGATGGGATCAAAGGCGGGGAAATGGCGCGATGCTCGAAAAAGGGCGTCATAGGCTGCGCGATCGCCGTGTCGTCGAGCCGTTTCGGCCTCAAGCTGAATCGCCCACCCGGCCCCAGCCTGGAGCAAGAGCGCGCCGTTCTCATAGGCCCAATCTGAATAAGGGTGATAGCCCACCATTGCGGGCGCGATCGCGCCTAGCGCGGATGGATTCGCTTGGGCCGCATAGAGCTGAGTCATGCCCTGGTAAGAGAAGCCATACATGCCGACCCGACCCGTGCTCTGAGGTAAGTTGGCCGCCCAGGCAACAGTTTCGGCCCCGTCCTCTACCTCGTGCGCAAATAGGCGAAACTCCCCCTCAGAGGTGCCGCGCCCCCGCACATCTTGAATGACGACGATGTAGCCGTGGGCGGCATACCAAGTGGGGTGGGCATAGACGACGGTGGAGGCGATCGCGCGGCCATAGGGCTGACGCATCAGCAACACGGGGAATGGCCCATCACCGTCTGGGATGTAAACGTCTGCATCCAGGCGCACGCGATCGCGTGTCACCATCGACAGGGTTTGTTTAGGGCGAACTGCAAGCACAGCGTTAATTGCTCCCGACTATTGTCACCATTGGAGCATGGGATTCACCGCTGCGATCGTTCCCATTCTTGACGCTGCGGCAAGCCAATATCGTTGCGCCGCAAAACCCGAAGATCGTCTTCATCTAAATCAACGGGCTCACCACTGCGGATTAGCTCGGCAAAATCTTCATTTGGCACCATGATGCACAGGGCATAGAGGCGTGTTTTGCCCGTATTCTCAATCACATGGATGCCGTTGGGGGGCACGAGAATGCTGTCGCCCGCACTAATCTCAACGGTTTTGCCATCACAGGTGGCCCGCCCTTCCCCCTTGAGCACAAAAAACATTTCCACTGCAATTTGATGACGGTTGGGCGGGGTTTTGCCCCCCACATCAAAAATTTCGACACAGTAGGTGAGCGACATGTTTGCGATCGTGGGATCAAAAACGATCGCGAGACGGTTAGTATCTTGGGGGCTAATGCGAAACGCCTGGTAGTCCGTCGGAGATTGGACAACCGGCATCACACAACTGGTGGGCACCGCACAACTGGCAGCATTCATGGAAGGAAACCTCAGAGAGAATTGGCATGGGTCATAACCATCAGACGACTTGAGATGGGTCGGCGTTGCTGCATCTGGGGATGAACGCTCTCGATCCCCTCACCCGAGCCCTCTCCCGAGGGAAGAGGGAAACTGCCTTTTAAGCCCTTCTCCCTGGGGAGAAGGGTTTGGGATGTAGACGCTTTGCGGCTTCCCGCAGGGTGGGTAATTGATCCTAGAAATCAGCAACGCCAGATGGGTCATCCCAAGGTTGCAACGGTGCAAGGAAGTACCTCAGAATGCCGGAATCTCTATCCCCCGCTGTGGGGGTGACGTTGCTACCAGGGTCAACATTCTCATAGGCCAAGGCGATCGCGCACGGCCTGCAATCTGGATGCGATCGCGATGGCGCTTCAACCCAAGCCACGCCCCCATCCATATCATGGGGACGCAACGACAGGTCAATGCGCTGAGGTTGATCCCGAAGTACGCTAAGGATTCTACCCGCGGTCGTCCTGAAACTATTGCGTGTTCGTCTCCTGCCTTCTTCCCTTCATAGCAGAGCCACTTCCTTCACAGGGTAACCCTCGCAACAATCTGTGATGTCGAGTGGCCCTTGGCTCAGAGTGTTTGTGAATGCTTCGTGAGGATTTGTTCGGGGATCCTGTGGTACTTGGCAAGGAGAAGAAGGGAAGAGTGCCGGAAACGGGCATGGCAGACTCGGAAACGTTCCCCCGTCGCGCCGCAGTGCTGCCCAGGCGTGGAGCCCGCGCCAGCCCGGGTGCGGTAAGGATGGGTTTGCCCGATGGGATGGGCGGAGAATCTGTAGGTCTGCGGAAGGATTGCGATAATCTAAAGCATGAATGCCATGCCACACCTGCCACAGGGTTTAGCGTGATGCCTCATATCCCGATCCGTGGGCGGTCGCCTGGCAGGGGTTTAGGGTTTTCTTCAGTCGTCACAGCGTTCTTTCATGACTGTTGGGGATCACGGGTGTCAGCGCGCTTCGGTAGCTTAATCCATTGCCTTTGGTTCTCTGATTTACCCCTTGCCATTGTCTGATATGCCGAACATTTTGGTTATTGAGCCCGATGCTGAGATTTGCCACGCGATCGCGACGGTTTTAAGCACAGAGTTTGATGCGGTGATGACGGCGGCTGAGGCCGAAAGTGGCTTTAGAAAAGCCCAGGATATAGTGCCCGCGATCGTTATTTGCAGCGGTCAACTCTCTGGAAGGTCTGATGGCGTCGCCCTTTGCCAACGCTTCAAGAGCCTTCCACACCTGAGCAGCACGCTCTTTTTTCTGATGCTGCCCCATCAACCTGCTGAGGCGCGTCTCCAGGCTTTGGAGATGGGGGTGGATGATGTGCTCTCGCTGCCCCTGGATGTGGTGGAAATTAAGGCCCGGGTGCGGGCTGGGCTTCGCCTTTGGCACATGACGCAAGATCTCTATGAGCAAAAGCATTTGCTGGATCTAGAATTGGCCGAGGCCGAGGCTTACGTGCGATCGCTACTGCCCGCTGACATTACTGAAAAAGTACCCATTCATGCGCGCTTTATCCCCTCACGCATGCTAGGGGGTGATTGTTATGACTACTACTGGCTTGATCCTGACTACTTAGCTGTCTATCTTCTGGATGTCTCAGGACACGGGTTAGGGTCAGCGTTGCTGTCAACGTCTGTGCTCAATGTCTTGCGATCGCAGTCCTTACCTGACGTGAATTTCTATCGCCCAGAGAAGGTTTTAAAGGCTCTGAATGAAACCTTCCAAATGAACGATCAAAACGAAAAATATTTCACAATTTGGTACGGCGTATACAACCGAGTTAACCGTCAGCTTCTCTATGCCAGTGCAGGGCACCCGCCAGCCATTTTAGTCTCAGGGGAAGTCAGCCACGTTGAACGCCTGAGAACCTCTGGCTTACCGATTGGGATGTTGCCAGAGGCGAGCTACCAATGGCAGCGATGTCACGTCCCCCACAACAGCCGTCTGTATCTTTTCAGCGACGGTGTTTACGAAATTCAGCAAACGGACAACACGATGATGACCCTCGAAGACTTCATCGAAATCCTTGCGGGACAACGGATTGAGCGTACGATTGATGACATTTTGAGCACGGTCAGTCAGCGCACTCAGAATAATAGTTTCTCCGATGATCTCTCGCTGCTCGAAATTCAACTAGACTAGGGAGGAACCAAGCCAAAGGGAGTGAGCCCTCGGGGCAAGCAACGTCCCCAAATGCTGTATAGGCTTCACTCACTGCTCTTTCTGGGCTGATACTCAACAGAACCAGCCACAATGCCAGGCTTGAGCCACTGATGTTTATAAGGTGCCGAATGGCCCAAGTGATTCTTGGAGAAGGCGAACATATTGAATCTGCGTTAAGGCGATTTAAGCAAAAAGTTTCGCGCGCTGGAATCTTTCCAGATATGAAGAAAAATCGCCATTTTGAAACGCCAATTGAGAAGCGTAAACGCAAGCTCATTGCCCAACACAAGCAGAGAAAGCGGCGATTTCGGAGTTAGCCCTCTGTTTTGTGGTACGGTAGCTGTCCTGCTTCACCTGAAGGTTTGGTGGTTGGGGTGGGCAAAGTTTTTTTTGGCGTGGTTTTCCCGGCTCTGTGTGTATCAGCCTGGCCGGGAGCGGGGAGGTAGGGAGTTCGCTCCGTCAACCTTGTTTTGTGACTGATTTGTTTTGTGACTGAATATTGCGTGTAGAGCCCCTGGCTTTCTGGGGGTTGTTCTGATCTATGGGTAGGATGTGATGATGAATACTCGGGAATTACTCAGCCGATATCAGGCGGGGCAACGTGACTTTCGGAATATGAACCTGATTGCTGCCGATTTGCGAAATTTGAACCTCAGTGGGGCGAATTTTAGCGGTGCAAATTTCACAAAGGCAAATCTTACGGGCACAAATTTGAGCCGTGCAAATTTGACCGCAACGGTGATGACGGGCGCAAAGCTTAAGAAAACCAACCTGACCCAAGCGAATCTCACAAATGTAGATCTCTCAGGGGTCAATTTGGAAGAATCGCTGTGCCAACACACCATTTTGCCCTGAGGCGATCGCATAAGTTTTAACCTGATTTTTGCCACAGCCTAGGCGGTATCAAGATCTGACGGATCGGGACGTTGGGCGATCGCTTTGGCAGAGTTAGCTGCTTTGCCCGAAAGAATGCGATCGCAACTTTCTGAGATTTTGAGCACCTCACACCCAGGCGGCGCTGGAAACACACAGGCTAATTTTGCAGCCACAGTCGATGGAGCTTCAAGTAGCACACTGGTAAAGCCGTCCATTTCGTGGCGGCTGATCAATCGTGCCTGAAGCTCAAATAAGCGCACCGCAACAGCGGGATAGATCGGCTGGGGAACGCCAAGGAGCGCCCAGCCTTTTTTGTCGCGCGCCCGACGAAAACGCACCGTTGACCAAGCGGAGGAGGTCAAGTTGGGTTCAGAAACAGTTACAAGGGCAGTCATTGGCGTACGGTTGTCTTTACACCAGTTCATTTCTACTGTAGTTCTTACGTACTGTTTTGTCTAGGGGGTTGGGGCGAGCCGGATGGGTTGGGACGCGTTACGGTTTGCAGCGGTTATGGTTTGTAACACTCGCCAAAAAGGAGATGGGCCGCACCCTCAACCTGCTGACGGGGGCTGACGGTTGTGGGCAAGGTTGGCAGGCGCACAATGGTTTGATGGTTAAATCGGTTGGCGGGCAACTCGCGACCGCGCTGATAGCGGTTATGCACCAGAAACCGCTGGGCAACCCCAATCTGAGACAGGGTTTCACTCAAGCGCGCGGCCTCCGCCAAAATTGCGGACTGATTTTGCACGACGCCAATAAATTCTGTTTCGCTCGCCTGGGTGAGCTTTTTCTGAGCATTTAACACTTGCTTGCGCAGCGTACGCAGGCGAGCGATGAGATCTACCCGACCCACGACATCCTGATATTTCAGCCAGAGCTTAAAAATCCACGCTAGCCAGTCCCCCAGCGCGGTGGGCATTTGCAGGAACCGTAACAGATGGCCGGTGGGCGCAGTGTCCAGCACAATCAGGGTTTCTTGATCGTGCTCTAACAGTTCCATGATGGCGATCAAGGACAACATTTCATCAATGCCGGGTAGGGCTTGGGCCACGATCTGTCGCCAGCCCTCTGGGCCATAGGCCAGTTGCAGGTTGCCCAGGTTGCTGTCGCCGCCCATCATGTCTGCGAGTTCCCACAAATACTCATCCCGAAAGCGATCGAGCACTTGGTCGGCGTTAATTTCTTGGGCGCTGAGGTTGGGGCCGATCGCGGTGGGGTCGTTACCGAGCGATCGCTCCAAGGCGTCCCCAAGGGAGTGGGCTGGGTCAATGGAAATCACCCGCACCCGAGCCTGGGGATGGCGCTGGGCCATCCCTGTCGCGATCGCTGCGGCTACGGTCGTTTTACCGACGCCGCCCTTGCCACCCACGATCACTAAGCGCCGTCCCGCGTCGATAAAGTCCTCAAATCCTGGAGGAATGGGTGCAGGCCAAACAACGGTAGGTTCAGAAATGGTAGCGGATTGCCAATGGCGAATGGGCCGAAGTTCTCGCATCAGATGACCCAGGGCGAGATGGCCGATGGGTTCCTGGGGTCGTTCTGGCAGACCCAGCAGGGGTACCTGGGGGGCGATCGCAGCAAAGGCGGCCAAGTGTGTCCCTTGACCTGCCGTTCCCGTCAGATGATTGACAAGGATGCCGCCTAGGGGAATGTGCAGTGTTTCCAAAGCGGTGACAAAACGCTCCGTTTCACGCACGCTGAGGGGTTCCGCGATAGCGACCACCCAGCAGGCAGTACGGTGGGCATCTTGGAGTTGCGCCCGTCCGCTCGCGAGATCCGCAGTCATGTCTGCCAAAAACTGATCCGCCTCATCTGGGCTGTAGCGTCCTGACAGCGCCTTGACCATGTAGCGATGTTTTTCTTGAAAGAGCGTTAGGGCTGCTAGAAAGCGATCTAGAAAATCCATCAGCCCAAAGAGATTCAGGGTATGACCGCTGGGGGCCATATCCACCACCACGCGATCGGTTTCCCCATCTCGCAGAATACGCTGAATTTCCAGCAGGCCCATGAGTTCATTGAGTCCCGGCCAATCCATATCCCACACGGGGGAAAGATCGTCGTCTTCGACAAAACTGCCGCGCTCCACCAGGGTTTCGAGCACGGTGCCATAGCGATCGCGAAAGGTTTGCAGGAGACGTTCCGCGTCCAGGGCACGCACGCTAAGGTTCGGGTAGACTGGGTGCGATCGCGGGCAGTCGTCCACCTCAATCTGCAACACATCGCCGAGGGAATGGGCGGGGTCAGTAGACAGCAGCAAAATCCTGTCCTCAGGATGACAGGCCGCCGCATCCAGCGCGATCGCGCACGAAAACGTCGTTTTGCCCACGCCACCCTTGCCACTAATCAGGGTGAGTTGGGTCAGTTCAAAGGCAGAACTCGCCAAAATAATCGACTCATAGTGAAGGCCGTGTAGTTGAATCTTAGAGGGGATTCTGAAATCACGTCATCAACGGCCCCGGCCAGCAGACCTGAAGACTATGTGCCATCGGGCGATCGCGCAGAATCGAAAACCCACAGCTTCTGCCCGCACAATGGATGCCGAATCGCGCCATACAATCCCGACCCACACCCCTATCTGGCAGAAGGCTCCCGCGATCGCCCCAACCCCAATCAGCAGCATTCAGCACCACAACGCTACACCGACAGCGGCGTCTCCGCCTTCACCGCCCCCAGCGCCCCCGAATACACCAGCCCGCGCCGCGTATCCAGCGTCAAAATCGTGCCATCTCGGATAATTTCCGTCGCATTTTTGACGCCCACAATCACCGGCACACCGAGCCGCAGCCCGATCACCGCCGCGTGCCCCGTGAGGCTGTCATCCTCCGTGATGATGCCGCCAGCGCGACGAATCGCATCCACAAAATCTGCACTGGTGCTCGGCACCACCAAAATCTCTCCAGGGTTAAAGTGGCTCACATCCAGACCCGTCTTAGCAACGCGCGCCCGTCCACTCACCGAGCCTTCTCCAATGCCCACGCCTCGGCCCAGCACGGCGGTCACCAAATCAACCTTGATCAAGTCCGTCGAACCCGACACCCCTTGCAGCGTGCCCGCCGTCATCACCACCAGATCCCCTTCTCGCAGTAGAGACTTCTCTTGGGCGACATTCATTGCAGCTTGAAAGGTTTGGCTCGTGGACGGCAAATCCAGCACGAGGAGAGGCCTCACACCCCACACCAACTGGAGCTGACGAGCCACATCCACATGGGGCGTCACCGCCAAAATGGGAGTTCTAGGGCGGAACTTGGAGACGTTGCGAGCCGTAGCCCCGGTTTTCGTCAACGTCATAATGGCGGATGCGTTGAGTTGGGAGGCAATTTTGCCAACCGCTTGGCTAATGGAATTTGGGATTGATCGCGGCGATCCCATCATGTCGTCAAAATCGCGTGAGGGATTTTCTTGCTCAGTGCGCAGCGCCACGCGCGCCATTGTGGCCACTGCCTCAACTGGGAACTTACCTACCGCCGTTTCGTTAGACAGCATCACCGCATCGGTGCCGTCCAAAATCGCGTTCGCAACGTCCGACACCTCGGCGCGGGTGGGGCGAGGGTTGCTCACCATGCTGTCGAGCATCTGCGTGGCCGTGATGACGGGGATACCGAGACGGTTGGAGGTTGCAATCAACCGCTTTTGCAGAATCGGGACTTCCTCAGCAGGCAGTTCAACCCCCAGATCACCCCGTGCCACCATCACCCCATCCGAGAGGGATAGAATGGCGTCCATTTGCTCGATCGCTTCGTGTTTTTCGATCTTGACAATGACCGGCACCCGCTTGCCCGCATTGGCAATCAGTTCCTTAATTTCCAACACATCCTGGGGGTTGCGAACAAAGCTGAGCGCCACCCAGTCAATTCCCTGATTGAGGCCAAACATCAGATCACGCCGATCCTTATCCGTCAGGGCTTTGATCGACAGATACACCCCAGGGAAATTGACGCCTTTGTTATTGGACAACACCCCGCCCACGGTGACGCGACAGTGCAAGTCTCGGGCTTCGGTATCAACGGATTCGACCCGCATTTCAACCCGACCATCATCGATCAAAATGGTGGAACCCGCAGGCACCTCATCCGCCAGGGGTTCGTAGGTGACGGAGCTGATGGCCTGGCTTCCGGGGACGGCTCGGCTCGTGAGGGTGAAGGCGTCGCCCTTGTTGAGATGGATGGAACCATCTTCAAAACGGCCTAGGCGAATTTTGGGCCCTTGCAGGTCTTGCAAAATGCCGACGGGCTGGTTGAGTTCAAAGGAAATCTGGCGAATCAGACGAATGTTGCGCTGGTGATCGTCGTGGGTGCCGTGGGAAAAGTTGAGCCGCAGCGTGGTTGCCCCTGCTTCAATCAAGGCTCGCAGCACATCTGGGTTGGACGTTGCAGGGCCAATTGTGGCGACAATTTTAGTACGCCGTAAGGCATTTCGCAGTTGCATGGCGGCTCAGACAGGTGAAGATGGGAACAGTGTAGGGCGGGCCGCAACTCCGAGCAAAACGGGGCTCGAATGCGACGACCATTTAACGGATAACGGAGTTAAGAGAAGCTGCGCAGGAGGGCTAAAGGCTGACCGCGCAAGGGGCATTAAAACGCTGATTTAAAGGCTAATTTCAATCGAGCAAATCTCAATAAAACAAGAGGGATAGTAGCACGTTTGCGGATGCGGCCTGAGGTTGAGCACAGGTCTAGAACGTGGGGCAAGCTCCTAGGGTACTCCACAGACTACCGCATTTCTCTGTTCTAGAGCCGATCGCGGGGGAATCCTAACCCTAAGAATCGAGGGGGCTCTCAGGAATCTGTGTGCCTTGGGTGCGTTTTCCATTATTGGGTTCAACCCGGACTCAGGATTTGGGCGATCGCGAATTCAGTCAGCCTTGGCGATCGCGCTAAACATCCCCCACTGCTGTGAGCAGGGTATGACATCGGGCGCAGGTCTGGCTTGACCTAGCGCTCAGCACAGCTCGGCCTAAGCGAATGCATGGTTCGACGATTTTGCCGCGATCGCGCCCGTGCCGTTTAAAGAACTTCATAGAATATGAGGGGGTGTCACAAAACTTTATTATTGGGTCTGCGTAGCGTATACTACCGGAGTCAGAAGTGAAGGAGTGACGCGTATGTCGGTGGCAGGTCAGCCCCTGACGATCCCGAGGACAGTTCCCCCTGAGTTTTTGAAGGCCGATGGCGGCTTAAGTCCCAATTTACTGATGTTTGCCGCAGCGGTTTTGCTCATCAGTCTCTCCACCGTTGGGTACTTCCTTTGGGATTGGCCTGGCTGGTGCGTTTTTTTGATGAATGTGCTCTCCCTGCATCTTGCGGGTACAGTCATCCACGACGCATCCCATAATTCTGCCCACCGCAACCGCACGGTGAATGCGGCCCTAGGGCACGGCAGCGCTTTGATTTTGGGCTTTTCGTTTCCGGTCTTTACGCGGGTGCATCTCCAACATCACGCCCACGTGAACGATCCTGAAAACGATCCTGACCATTTTGTCTCCACGGGCGGCCCCCTGTGGCTAATTGCGGCTCGCTTCTTTTATCACGAAATCTACTTTTTCCAGCGTCGGCTCTGGCGCAATTGGGAACTGCTGGAGTGGTTTCTAGGGCGGTTTGCTGTGGCAGTGTTGGTCTTTGCGGCCTGGAAACTTGACTTTCTCGGCTATATTTTCAACTTTTGGTTTTCCCCAGCGCTGGTTGTCGGTATTGCTTTGGGGCTGTTTTTTGACTACTTGCCCCATCGCCCCTTTGAGGAGCGCGATCGCTGGAAGAGTGCCCGGGTTTATCCGAGTGCCGCACTCAACCTGTTGATCATGGGCCAGAACTATCATCTGGTTCATCACCTTTGGCCCTCAGTTCCCTGGTATCGCTACAAGCCCACCTACGAAAAGATGAAGCCCTTGCTCGATGCCAAGGGGTCTCCGCAATCCCTGGGGATTTTCCAGGGCGGTCGTGATTTGGGGGGATTTCTGTACGATCTGGTACTGGGCATTCGCTTCCATTCAAAAAAGTCTTCCAAATCTTCTTAAATCAGCGGATGGGCGAGAAGTGACAGAAACGCCGCAGGAGATACCTCCTGCGGCGTTTCTGTGCTGACCCAATGCTGAATTATTCCCAGTTCAGCCCCTAGAGATACTTGCCCAGCAGGAGCTTGAGCTTTTCCAGGGTGGCTGGAGGAGCTTTGTCGAGGGGAGTGATGACGGCATATTTCAGTGCCGAGTGCGCCTCGGAATCTGGCGGATCAAGGGTCAGCCGTTTCACCACTTCGCGAATGACGCGCTGGGCGTTGGCGGCATTTTTCATCAAGTTGCCGATCACCATTTCCACGGTGACGTTGTCGTGATCGGTGTGCCAGCAGTCATAGTCCGTCACCATTGCAAGGGTCGCGTAGGCCATTTCCGCTTCGCGGGCGAGTTTGGCCTCGGGGAGGTTGGTCATGCCGATGACCGTAGCTCCCCAACTGCGATAGAGATTCGACTCAGCCCGGGTTGAGAAGGCCGGCCCTTCCATACAGACGTAGGTGCCCCCGCGATGCAAGGTAGTGCCATCGAGATCGAGGCTTTCTACCGCATCAGCAAGAACCTGGGCCAGGGCATGGCAGACTGGATCGCCAAAGGCAATGTGGGCGACGATGCCCTCGCCAAAGAAGGTGGAGGCTCGATTTTTGGTGCGATCGATGAACTGGTTGGGCACCACCATATCCAACGGTTTCGCCGCTTCTTGCAGGGAGCCTACCGCCGACGCTGAAATCAAGTATTCCACCCCGATCGCTTTCATCGCGTACACATTGGCACGGAAGGGAACCTCTGAGGGCATATAGGTATGATTGCGTCCGTGGCGAGCCAGAAAGGCGACGCGCGTGCCGTCTAGGGTGCCGAGGATCAGCGCATCGGACGGATCTCCAAAGGGCGTCTCGATTTGGATTTCTTCAACGTCGGTGAGGGCCTCCATTTTGTAGAGGCCACTGCCGCCGATAATGCCGATTTTTGCCTGTGCTGTCATGGCGTTGGTGAGAAGGAACGCCGTTGATTGTAGCGACTTTCAGGGGATGGGTCATCGGCTAGGGGGCCGCAGCAGCCACAGTCCGCTATAGGTTATGCCGGAGTCGTCGGGGCGAACGAGCAGAAAATGGAGTCCTTGTGCGGCGTGCTGGCGTTGGGTAAAGGTTTGGGCGGCGGTGCGCACCTGTGGGTCGGTAAAGGTGGCAAGCACCCAGCGATCGCTGAGGCCCGCTTCTAAAATCACGCCGTCGGGCTCGCCGGCAATGTAGTGCAGTGAAACGGGCCGCTGGTCGGCCAGCCATTGAGCGATCGCGAGGGCGCGACGGCCTCCGTCAATAATCACACCGGGAATCGCTGCGGTGCTGGGCAATCCCAAGTGTAGCGGGAGCCAAGCTTCGGGCAGCGATCGCACCGGAATGGGTTCCTGCGCTAATCCGCTCTGCAAATCCTCCGCTGAGAGGGCGGCAAAGCGCCAGTTTTCACCCCATAGTGTTTCTGGCAAAGGGACGGGGGCGGGTCGCTCAATGGCCAGCGGATCTTCCGCTGGGGGGGCAAAATTGGGCTGCGACGGATACCACTGCGATCGCTGCACTAGCCATTGCTTGATGGTGGGGGTGTGGCGCGTCGGCAACACAGGAATTCTGAGGGGCTCAGCGGCAGCGGTTAGCAGTGAGACGCTTTGGGGGCGAAAACAGTGCAGGGCAGTGGGCCGCTCTCCTGCCGTTGCGATCGCAACCTCCAGTTGTTGGCGTACCCAGCTACTGGTCGCTGCAGGCTGGGGAATCGTCGCGCCGATTGTGAACTCAAAGGCGCGATCGCACAGCAACAGTTCCCACAGCGGAGCACCATCGGTATCGTGCAGCGGGCGACGGTAAAAATCAGCTTCCCAAATCGTCATCCGAACTGCGGCTCTCCCCTCAACCAATGACCTATAGGGCCATTCTGTCATGTTTAGGGTTACGCAATTCAACAATCCTGAACACTAGCCATAGCGTAAGGATCCCCTCTGCCACCCTTAACCAATGGGAACGATAGCCGTGGGAATTTTCCGAGCCTTGAGGACTCATGCAGTGCGCCAGTCCTGACGGACGTTTGAGGAAACCTCCGGCTCTGCATCCAAAAGCCGCCCGCGGAAACCCACGGACGGCTTTGTCATGCAAGGCAGGCCAAACGAGTAACTTTGGCGGTCAAACGCTAACGGACAACTCCACCCGAGGGACGATTACCAGGGGTACGCCCATCTTCATCATTGCTACCTCCCCGGGGGCGAGAGTTCCCAGGGTCACAGCCTTCAGGGCCGTTGCCAATGCCTTGGTTACAGTTCTGACGGCGGCGACCATCGTCGTCGTCATCGTCATTATCGTCATCGTCGTCATCATCCTTGAGCTGGCTATCCGCCAGATTCTGTGTGGGTTCTAACGACGAGAACTGAGCTTCAGCGGCTTGGGCAGCATCGCTCAGCAGAGTAAGCCCGGCTAAGGGGGCTAAGAGAGGGGCGATGAGGGCCACAAGGGTTGTTAACGATGTGGCGTTCATCAATAGTCGATAAACAATCTGACCCATAACTCAATCACTAAACGTGGTAAAAATTGCGCCGATTTTTCCGTGCAAAATTCGGCCTCAGAGCAGGAATTTTGATGAGAACTCCAGGACGACCGCACTGCGCGATCGCAAATGGCAGCGCAACCCGTGTTTCGGTGGAATTGACCGAAAGCTACGCCTAGGGTTCCCCATAACTCAGCAGAATCCCAGAGAGGAATCAATTTTCCCCATTGAGTGATGCCGGCTTAGGGGGCGATGCGGGGGCGGGGGATGTGCTGAAAAACTGCTTCAGAATCTCAATGGGCGGGCGATCCCAAGTGTCTCGGTGAGCCTCGATCAACCCGTCTGCGTTGAGGTGATATTGAGAATCGCCGTTAAATAATAATTTTGGACGCCAAGGGAGTCGTAGCGTGCCGCGCACCGTCCAATTCACGCGCAGGGTGCGATCGCGCTCCTCAAGAATATCGTGAACTTCAAAGGCAATTTGGGTGAAAAACAACCGACCGTGAAATCGTAGTGCCCAGAAAATTAGGCGATAGCTGCACTTGCCACGAAAGGTGCTGAGCGGGTCAGTGAAGGTGATCTCTGGGGTGTAAATGTCGTAGGAAATTTCGCGCTCAAACAGCGTGGGCAAGTCTTGGCGCAGAATTTCAATCACCTGCGATCTCGAAAATTGAGCCGCCATATACCGCGCTCCCCAAAGCCGCTATCTGAGTCTGGGCGAGCGATCGCCCGTCCCAATTCCTCTAGGATATCGTGTTTCCTCGCTGCGCCTGGGATGTCATGTCCTCTGACGGAGGGGCGCGAGTTCGATAAACTTTTGTGAAGAAGCTTCATGCCGTTTCCTGGACAACCCATTCCTATGGTTTCAATTTTTCAGCGTGGTATTTGGGTGATTAGCTTGGTCGTGATGTTGAGTATGGCGATGCCGCCGATTGCGGCAGAGGCCAGCCCCACAGCCTCTATCGCCGCCTTACCCGGTTTCAAAGCAGTCTTTTCGGGCACCCGGCCCGACAACCTCGGTGTTCACGAGGGGATGCTGGCTCCCTGTCCCAGTACCCCCAATTGTGTGGTCAGCCAAGGCGCAGATGCACAACACGCGATCGCCCCCCTTACCTACACCAGTGCCGATCCGGCGGTGGCCATGACAACCCTGCGTCAGGTGGTGGAGCGCCAACCCCGCAGCGAGATCATCACCGAGGGCGATCGCTACCTGTATGCGGAGTTCACCAGTCGGCTCATGGGCTTTGTGGACGATGTGGAGTTCTATGCAGATCCAGCGGAACCGGGCGTCATCCAAGTGAGAGCAGCAGCCCGCCTTGGGGAATCTGACTTAGGAGTCAACCGCAAACGCATTGAAACGATTCGCGCGGCGTTTGAGGCGGCTGAGGGCTAATCGCCAAGGGTAACCGTTTCTGCACGCAAGGACAGCGGGACACCAAGTCGGGGCACTCACGGCGCAATCTGCCAAGATGGGACACAAAATATTCCCCGCCAGGGGAAATATCCTTGACCTGACTGGTGTGGGTAGGCGGCGAGCGATCGCAAAAATTATCCCCCGCTAGTCGAAATGTCCCCCTATCCGAGATGATAGGGGGATGTTAGTTTGCGTCGGACGAGAATCATAGAACCGATATGGCGGCAGAGGCACACTGGAAAACACTGCCAGAAAAGTTGCTGGATTTGGCCCAACGATCCGGTGCTGATGCAGCAGAAGTGTTTCAGTCCCATTCGTTTTCGCAGCCGGTTTACTTTGAGGCCAATCGCCTCAAGCAGCTTGAAAATACCCAGGTAGAAGGCACCGCCCTGCGTCTGTGGTACGAGGGGCGGGCTGGGATCGCCGTCGCCTATGGCCCCATTGATCCCCAAGCACTGGTCGAAAAAGCGATCGCCATCAGCCAACTCAATGACCCCGACACCATTGAACTCACCCCGGGCGAACAGCGGCGCTATCCCGATGTGGGGACAGCGGTCGAAGTTGATCAGCTCGTCACGTGGGGGCGTGAGGCGATCGCGCAAATTCGTAACGCCTACCCCGAGGTGCTCTGTGAAGCAGAACTCGACTGCGATGTTGAAACCACGCGCATCATCAACACCCTGGGGCTGGATTGCAGCTACAGCGACACCACCCTCAGCCTGTATTTATCGGCAGAGCGGGTACGGGGCGACGATTTTTTGAGCGTGGGCGATGGGCAAGCCTGCCGCGATCGCCTAGATCCCGATCGCCTCGTGCAGCAGATCTTACAGCGCTTGGACTGGGCCGAGCATAATGTTTCTTCTCCGAAGGGGCGTGTTCCAGTCCTCTTTACCGCCAAAGCTGCTGACATGCTGTGGGGCACGGTGCAAGCCGCTCTCAGCGGCAAGCGCGTCCTAGAAGGCTCTTCGCCGTGGAGCGATCGCCTCGGCGAGAAAATCACCTCCACCACCCTGACGATACTGCAAGATCCTGACGCAGGGCCGTTTAGCTGCCCCTTTGACGACGAGGGCACCCTAACCCAGCGCCTGACCTTTATCGATGCCGGTGTTCTGCGCTTGTTTTATACCGATCGCACCGTGGGCCGCGAACTGGGCGGCGGGTCAACGGGCAATGGGTTTCGGCCAGGAATGGGCAGCTACCCCACCCCCAGCATGTTCAATACGCTGGTGCAGCCGGGTGAACATTCCTTTGAGGCGCTGTTGAGCAGCCTGGATGATGCGATCGTGGTGGATCAAATGCTGGGCGATGGGGCCGGAATTTCGGGTGATTTTTCGATCAATGTCGATCTGGGTTACCGGGTTCGCAATGGGGCGATCGTAGGTCGGGTCAAGGACACGATGGTCGCGGGCAATGTATACACGGCGCTGATAAACCTCGCGGTCTTAGGCAATGATGCCGACTGGAACGGAGCCTGCTACACACCATCGGTTTTGCTAGAAGGACTCTCGGTGACGGGTCGCGACTAATTCACCGGCGCGCCTAGTCCACCAAATGGTGATCCATTGCAAAGCGAACCAACTCAGCCCGATTATTGGTTTCTGTTTTGCGGAGCAGACTGCTGACGTATTTTTCAACCGTGCGCGGACTCAGAAACAGACTGGCGGCAATTTGCGCGTTAGACAGCCCGGCGGAGAGGAGATCGAGCACGTCTTTTTCGCGC
Source organism: Leptolyngbyaceae cyanobacterium T60_A2020_046 (assembly GCA_015272155.1). Lineage (GTDB taxonomy): Bacteria > Cyanobacteriota > Cyanobacteriia > Phormidesmidales > Phormidesmidaceae > JACYME01. The sequence goes on along the minus strand of JACYME010000072.1, from coordinate 19,977 downwards.
CCGGTCAGGTCGGGAGTTTGTTCGGTCAGCACAATGAAGGGGGCATCGACGCCGGGTGGGTTCGCCATTTTCTGCGGAAAGCGGTTGTACTGCATCCACGCGGTCTGCATCAACTGCGATCGCTCCAGCAAATTGCGCACCACCGCCCCGACTTCTTCAAGCTCAAAGGGTTTTTCGAGGTAAATGTCGCACCCGGTTTGATAGCCTTGCACGCGATCTCGAGTGTCACTACGAGCCGTCAAGAAGATGACCGGCAAAAGCCGCCACACGGGCTTTTGGCGAAGTGCTTTCAAAAAAGCGTAGCCGTCTAAGCGCGGCATGCTGATGTCGGTGATGATCAACTGGGGCTGAAAATTTTCGACAACCTGTAATGCTTTCCAGCCGTCCTCTGCAGTGACAACAGAATACCCCTCCAGTTCGAGATAATCCTGGAGCGAGAGGCGAGTGCCCTCGTCGTCTTCTACAACGAGAATGGTCAGCGGCATGAACGTTTCAATTGCGCGAAATGACGGAAAACAGCGATCGCCAAGCTTTTTGCAGGCCGGGAGCCCCTTGGCTAACACTACACCTACTAGGGTAACCGTTTCTTTCGGTGAACTAGTCAGGAGGATAAGTTCTGACTCAGTCCCCAACGTTTCGCAACACTTTGGGCAAGGGCTGGCGGTTTCTCTCAGCAGATAGGGATCGACTCCCCAAGTCTTGTCATTGCCCCACCCCTCCCACAGGGCGAAGCAATGACAGGATCTGGGGAGAACCTTGTTATTCAGGGCATCAGGACAGATCCCGAGGGCTACCGCTAGCGTTTATACGCTGAATTGTCTCAGCCTTGGGGGCGAAGTCCTTCAAAAATTGCCCCAGCCTACCTCCAGACGTTTTCTCGATGGCGCGGTTGATGGACTCTGACGAGCAACTCAACGGGCGGCTGACGCTCAGCCTTGAAGAAACCAAGGATGTCGCCTTCGCGGTCAGCCACCACCACGACCGTCTTGTGCGACGCACCCAGATGATCGTTGACGGCACTCAAGCCTTGATGCCACTTCTGGCTCTCTTTTGGCTCTCTTTTTCCCCAGCGGGCAAGTCTTTGCCACCTTGGCAAGTCCAGGGTTGTCAGAGGTGTTGCTCAGAAACTCTGCGATCGCCCATCAACTTGAAGCGTGTAGGCTTCACCGCTTCATCACTATCCGATGCAGGCCGATGCAGGCCGATGCAGGCCGATGCAAAACTATTCGGTACAAATGTTACGCGAAGTGTATCGAGGCTTTCCTGGCCCGTCTGCCTGAAAAAGTTGTCGATAGCGATCGCCCCCTGGATCTTGTAATGCCCAAGCCAGTCGCTAGCCTCTGCTGACGATTAAAGATGGAAAATGCATAGCCTGACGCTTTCGCGCTGTAGGAGTTCCCACGTTTTCTCAAAAATCATCTGAAAACCGAAAAAATCCTCCCTAGGATAAATTTTGGGCAAGTCACACATCTCGCTTTTGGCTCAACGCAACCGCATCTCGTTCTCGTTACCGTTTGCAAAGTGTGAAAACGCTGGCGTTAGTTAGAAGGTATTTTCCATGAACACTAAGTTTCGTGCCTTGTCGAAGCATTTCGCGATCGGTTTCATTGGTCTGGGTAGCGTCGTTGCCCTGGGTGCCTGTGTCGATGCAGCAGACACCACTGCCACCGATGCCCCCGCTGCTGAAGAAGAGGTGACGGCGGCTGAGCCTGCTGAGGGCTACGGCACTGAGGAGCCAATGGCCGACGGCCCGACTGTCGTTGATTTGGCCGCGAGTGATGAGTCCTTCAGCACGTTGGTCGCCGCGATCGAAGCGGCTGAACTCACCGAAGTTCTCTCGGGTGAAGGCCCTTACACCGTTTTTGCACCCACCAATGAGGCCTTTGAGGCGCTTCCTGAAGGCACCCTAGAGCAACTCCTCTTGCCGGAGAACCGGGATCTGCTGACCCAAATTCTGACCTACCATGTGGTGCCCGCTGAGGTGATGGCTGCGGATGTCACGTCGGGCGAAGCTCCCACGGTGGCTGGGGCTCCCATTTCCATCATGGTGGATGAGACGACGGGTGAAATCATGGTGAACGAGGCGGCAGTTGTGATGCCTGATGTGGTTGCGAGCAATGGGGTGATTCATGTCATCGATCAGGTGCTGCTGCCCCCCGATCTCGCACTTTAATGCCGTTGATCGACGGTAGTTTGATCACATCGGTCAGAGAGTCGTTGGTAACGGGCTGCCCTGGCTCGTTATCCCGACATCCTCTCTGGCCCGCTGCATCAACATAGCCTGAGTCATGGCGGAGGACGCGATCGCGCCCTCTGTCTTTCTATGCGTGAAGGGTTTTGTCTGCACTTTGTTTCGCCAACGCTAGGGAGTCGGCCATAATTGGGATGACTGCTGGCGGGCTGCGATCGCATCACAATGGATACCCTAACCCTGACCCTGGCCTTTATTGACCCTGACTTGGACGCAGAGGAGCGCGAAACCCTTGCCCAAAGGATTTTGCAAGATTTTTAGGAGATGGAGGAGGTGGAATCTGCGGGGCGTGTTCCTGACCTAAACTCGCCGGAGGGGAGTAAGGCATTTCAGTATGGCTCAATACGTCTCAATATGGGTATCGTTTACTGATCGCGCAGACGGTGTTTCAGGGGTGGGTATGGCGCGGCTGATGCGGGATGACAGGCTTCAGGGTGCGGTGCGAATGGCGTCAACCTGCTCGATTTGGTCGGCGCTAAAGCCCGCCCGCAGCAAATGATCGAGGTAGGCGCGATTGGTGTAGGCGCGATTGAGGCTTAGGGCTGTGCGGTAGGCTGCCTGGGCTTCGGCGATCGCGGGTTGGCTCCAGTAGGCGAGGGCCAGCGCTACCCACGGATGTGGGTTTTGGGGCTCGAGTTCGGTGGCGCGCTGGGCATGGGCGATCGCGGCTGCAACGTTCCCCTGGCGCTGATAGGCCAGACTGAGGTTGTAGTAGGCGATTTCGTTGTCGGGCTTCAGGTTTTTTGCTTGGGTATGGATGGCGATCGCTGCGTCGAGATCCCCCGCAACCAAGTGCACAATGCCCAGAGCATTCAGAGCCGGAACATATTGCTCATCGCGGACGAGTGCCTCCGTTAGGCTGACGGCGGCGGCAGCGTGCTGACCATCGAGGTGCTGAGTCCAGCCCAGAATAACGTAGCCATCCAGGGAGGTTGGATCGAGCAGCACTGCGGTTTTCAAAGCGGCGATCGCCGCTTTGAAGTTCCCCGTTTGGCGCGCGGTCAGCCCTGCCTGGCGATAGCGGGTTGCCCCGGCGGGATCGTGCAAAAAAGCAGGCGATCGCAGAATTGCGATACTTTCTGCCGTTAGGGCTGTCGCCTGCCACGGGGTTGCCTGCTCGGAGTGGGCAGTGCCGCATCCCGTGGATATCAGCAGTGTTCCGATTCCCATCGCGATCGCCCTGTTCCAAGCCTGCGATCGTCGTCCCTGAAAGACCCAAACCCCCACGTTTCTCTCCCGCTAGCCCGCCACAATCCTCACCATAACTATGATATTGTCGAGATGGCATGGCAGGATTGTGATCGTCAAGCTGACGAGTACAGCCCAGCAAGCCAATTGATAAAACACCCAAGATTCCAGAGCTGTTTTCGGTGTCTTCGGCACATTGCTGAAAGCGATAAAATAAAGCCCGTGGTTTTCGTGGCACTCAGTTCGGAGGACAATATTAATGGAAGGCTGTCTTCGTGTTGGTCAGCAGGCTCCAGACTTCACCGCAACCGCAGTGGTTGATCAAGAGTTCAAAACGATTAAGCTCTCTGATTACCGAGGCAAGTACGTTGTTCTCTTCTTCTATCCACTTGACTTTACGTTTGTTTGCCCGACAGAAATCACAGCCTTTAGCGATCGCTACGGTGACTTCAAAGATTTGAATACGGAAGTGCTAGGCGTTTCCGTCGATAGCGAGTTCTCCCACCTTGCGTGGATTCAAACTGAACGCAAACTTGGCGGCATCGGCGACTTGAACTATCCCCTCATTTCAGATATTAAGAAAGAGATCAGCACTGCCTACAATGTGCTCGATCCCGATGCTGGTGTTGCGCTACGCGGCCTTTTCCTTATTGATAAGGAAGGCGTCATTCAGCACGCGACGGTGAATAACCTATCCTTTGGGCGCAGCGTTGACGAAACCCTGCGGGTGCTACAAGCCATCCAGCACGTCCAAAACCATCCTGATGAGGTTTGCCCCGCCGATTGGCAGCCGGGCGAAAAAACCATGAATCCTGACCCCGTCAAGTCCAAGGAGTTTTTCGCGGCGGTGTAGCCCCCTTTGTCAGGACGCAGGTGTTGCCCCAGGCAATTCCTGTGGTGTGTGACTGACAACCCTGCACCAGACAACCCTGCACCAATAGAGGGCTCCCGCCCCCCTGCGATCACGCTTCCTAGAGCCCGAGCTAGAGCACCGATTCTATCTGGCAAGGAAGCCAGTTTCTGCAAGGGGGCTGTGGCTTATCCCAATGCGCTGAAGCAGGACGACAATGCCAGTCTTTTCAAAGCCCGGCAAAGCACAGAATGGGGATGAGCGGTTCACGGCCAGCCAGGGGGTTCAGCGCGTTGCCGTCTCTTCCCCGTCTATCTTGCCATCTTTTCCCAAGGCTCGTTATGGAGCGTCAAACTGGGCGACAACCCTTTGATCAGCACTGTAGAGGGTGAGGGTTTGGCCCTCAATGCGGTAGCGGGCGGTGCGGGCGATCGCACTGAGGTAGGCCGATTCTTGGGTCATGGTGCCGTCGGGCGTTGCGCAAAACATGCGGGTGGTAATGCCTTCCCCAATTTGCAGGCTTTGGTCTGCCTCTAGCCCATAGCTGGCGCGGTAGGTGTTGCAGCCGCTGGAGCCGCTGACGCTGCCATCGGGGTGAAAGGTGGCGGTGATACTTGTTCCAGCAAGCGGCGCGCGCACGCTGCCTTGGCTGTCGGTGTAGGTGGTCAAGCGCCAAGGGGTTTCGGTGAGGGGGGCAGCCGCCCGTTGGCGAAGGGTGAGCAGCAGGGAGCCGTCGGCGTCGAGGAGTTGCAGTTCCCCATTGGCGATCGCGTAGGTTTCGACTTGCTCTAAGCGGGTCAAAATCTGCGCTTCTTGGGTCATCAGCGCTTCGCCACAGGCTTTGAGGGTGCTGCCGCTGGGCGTGATGGTGAGGGCGTCGGCGATCGCGGTGTAGGTGCCAAAGAAGTGGTTGCATCCGGTATCGCCGCCCATTTGCCCGGCCTGAAACTGAAGGGAGGGCAGGGCTGCGTCTATACCCTGGGGCGCAACGGTATCGCCGTCGGTGTTGCGATAGCGGATGAGTTCCCAGGTTGCGTCGAGGGCAGGGGATGGGGCATCGGGGGCGGCGGTGCCTTGCCCAGGGGCAAAAAGGGTGAGGGCAAGTAATAGGCTGGGGGCGATCGCGCGATGAACCTCTAAAACTCTGCGGCGTACCATCGTTGAAAATCCTTGTGTCGTGGGTTTTGGGGAAGTTTCCTAATGGAGGTTGCTGACCTCAGCTATTACCTTAGTCAGCCCTGGCTCTGGCCTCGGCCCGGTTTCAAATTCCGATACCAGGTGCAGCACAGGGCGCGATCGCGAAGCAAGCGAGTTGAGGCGTTGCTGATTTGCCAAGGTTGATTAGGATTAGAATCATCCGTCAGCGCACGGGCACTGGGACTTCCCTATGGCATTTGCCGATTTCCACGCGGGCGATGCAGCGCGCCATTGCCGAAATCCAAGACACCTATCGCCGTACGGTGGAAAAAGGGCAGTAGGCGGTGCTGGCGCGGGTGGCGCAAGATTGCCGCATCGACAACGACGCAGACCATCGGGATTTGCTCTTTCGCCGTTGCCTGCTGGAATATCGCTATTTTGATGACAATGACGAACTCCAGGGTTGGTACGATGTGCATCCCCTGATGAAGTCTTTGCCGGAGTTTCAGATTCGTGCCGAGGGAGATTACACCCAATACCTCGCCTGGACACCCCATCAACGCCAGCGCCGCATCCTGGAAATTCAATCCCTGCTGGAAGCCCCCGCCCTAAGCTCTGGAGAAAAAGCCGCCCTCTATTTTGAACAGGGCAATCTTTTCATGGCTTCCACGAAATGGGAAGCCGCCCTTGCCGCCTATGACGCTGCGATCGCCCTGCACCCCGACGACCCCGCCGCGCTCAACAACAAACGACCATGAAAGTTCCCAAAGTTCAAAGGGCAACTGCCATCAATGACACGACCCTAATTGCTGCCCTGCCAGAAGCCGCCCAAGTGCTCGTGGCTGACTTTGTGGCCTTCCTCAAGCAGCGCTACACTGCCGCCCCCTGTGTCACCCGATGCTACCCCAGCGATCGCGGATATTGAGCCAATACACCCCAAACCCTGCTCCCAAGCGTGGGAGCAGGGCTTTGAAGGGACAGGTTTTGCACCCTGCTTTCGGAAATTGAGATTAGGCAATCTGGCGATCGCGCCCCGCCTCCAGTTCTGCATTCAGCACCTCCACCGCACGGTCTAGGCAGACGGCAGCGGCGTGCAGGCGGGGTTGGGTCGCGCCAAGTTTCGACACCTGTTCGAGATAACCGAGGTCAATGACCAGGCGTTTCACAATGGCGCGGAGGCGGTATTGGTGGGGCGTCAAGGTGCGGGTCGTCATGGGAAGATCCTCAAGGGGGTCACTACGCCTAGGGATAACACCGCTAAAATCGTTGCAGCAAGGGGGTTTTGCGCAACGGCGGGGGTGTTGCAAGATTGCTGCGATCGCGTTGCGCGGGACAGTGCCTGGGCTGTGGCGATGGGTCACCCCCAGAATTTTTGGAAAAAAAAGTTGTGCAATTTGCAGCGATCGCCGCTTGGGTATCTGAGTAACCTGAGTTCGGGGTAAGTCCTCAATTGCGTAAGACCGATTCTTTGCCAGAGGCTTTCCCCGCTTCGGAGGGGCCAGGGGTGGGTTTGCCGCTGGGTTTCACCCACCCCGTCCTGCGGACACCCCTCCCCGGGAGGGGAAAATACGGGCCAATGGCTTAACCCGAACTGACGTTGAGTAAACCAGCGGACTCCCTACCCAGTTCCCGCTACCGTTGGGAGCGCGCTAGGGTGAGGGCTTTCGACACATTCATCCTCAAATTCAGCAACACCCCAACCCTACCTCAAGCTGCCCTGGGTTCAGCAATGGGATGATCGCCAATCTCAACAGGTGCTGGGATGACGGAATGACGCTGCCTGCACCCCTATCGCGACCCTATCGCTGGAGCCAACGTTTTTACCATAAAAACGCTGTGAGGATCCTCAAGGTAATCTGCAAAGGGGCCGCAATACTCAAACCCATAGCATTCATAGAGGGCACGGGCCGGAGCAAATAAAGAACCCGTTTTTAAATGCTTTTAAATGCAAATGACTATAGGCCCGCTGTTTCGCAGTCTGAATAATGTGCTCAAGGAGCATTGAAGCGACTCCTCGCCGTCGATGGGCTGGGGCCGTCCGCATGGATTTGATTTCACCACTCCTCGGGTCGAGGGCTTTGAGGGCTCCGCAGCCCAGCAATTCAACCCCTTCCCACGCTGACCAAACGGTAATGTCGGGCGATCGCAGGGCGTCAACACCCAAGGCATGGACGTTCTCCGGTGGGCTTAGGGCAAACATGTTCTACAAATGCGCTTGCACTAGGGCTGCAATCTCAGGCCTGGTCAGATCATCTTCTCGGAGCTGAATCTGCTCAATGGAGAGTGCCCGAGTCATCACGCTCTATGCAATAGCCCGGAAAAAATAATGTGCCGAGAATATCGCGCAACCGCAGCAGAAAGCGCGATCTCCCGGCGATGGTATAAGAGCCTAACCCACCCTGCTACAGACCCTCAGGGCGAGAGGGGCGCATCCTGTCCAGCGGTCACACCACCCATCACCTAATAGACAATCTTGACCTGGCCTGTCTGAATGGCATCAAAGAGGCGGTTAATTTGTCGGCGCTCGTGTTCATCAACGGTGCCATCTGCCAGCACCGCCGCAGACAATTCTTGATATTGCTGTTGGCTAATTGAGCGTGAGGCAATGAGTTGATCCACCATTTCGGCAATGTTGGCCGAGAGATCGGGCTGGGTAGACATCTGATTCCTCCTAATTACGGGGTGAAAGAACCCAATGGTGACTGAGCGCGTTTCGCCCTGCATTGAAACTGACACGCTCAACCTGCCGAGTTTCGCTGAGTGAGTCGGCAAATGAGCCAGGGAAGATACGAAACTGAATTGCACCGATCGGGGCTGATAATCACCGTATCGAATCCTTGCCCCAGAATCTGAACAACGCTCGATTTTCCCGAGCTGAATGCCAGAGCTGTGCCATTTGGTGTCGCAACGTCGATATCGGCTGTGCCCAGTGTACTGCCCATGCCCAACTACGGCCCATGTTTTCCCGAAGACTGTTACTGTCTTGAGAAATAGTACAGATGTTGTTACCGTGTAGCAGCATGATGTGGGAGGTGACGGTGCAGGTTTGGTTTGGGCTGGTGGTGGGCCTTGGGCTAGGAGCTGGGGGGGCTTGGCTGCTGTTGCAAAGTCGGGTGCAGGGCATTCGCGATCGCGCCAAGGCAGAGAGCATTGCCGATCGCGCCAGTGCCCTTGAACGTTTGCAGCATCAGGCCCAGCAAATCACTGACTTGCAAACGGCCCTAGGCGATCGCGAAGCTCAGCTTGCATCCCTACATCAAGAATTGCGCCACGAAGCGGCCCAACGGGCGATCGCGGAAACTCAAGCAGCCCAGATTTCTCCATTGACACATCAGCTTCAAGCGCGCGATCACCAAATCCAGCAGCTACAAAGCGCCTACAGTACCCTCCAGGCCCAGCTCCGGGAGGTAGAAATTCGCCTGCATCAAGAGCGACAAGCCACGGAGGAAAAGCAGCGCTTGCTGGATCAGGCACAAGCCCGACTGGGTGACGCCTTCAAGGCATTGTCCGCCGATGCATTGCGGCAAAATACCCAGTCTTTTTTGCACCTGGCAGAGGGTGTGTTGGCGAAATTTCAGACCCAAGCCCAGGGAGATCTCAGCCAGCGACAGCAGGCGATCGCGGCGTTGGTCGAGCCCTTGCAGCAGTCCCTGTGCAAGGTCGATACCCGCTTGCAAGACTTGGAAACCGCCCGCACCGCTGCCTACAGCAGTTTGACCGAGCAAGTGAAAGCCTTGGCCGTCGCCCAGACCCAGTTACAGGGTGAAACCGCCAACTTGGTGAAAGCCCTGCGATCGCCCACGGTGCGCGGACGCTGGGGCGAGATTCAGCTTAAGCGCGTGGTCGAAATGGCGGGAATGCTGGAGCACTGCGACTTTTCGCAGCAGACCTCAGTCACGACCGAAACGGGCAGACTGCGGCCTGATATGGTGATTCAGCTGCCCAATCGACGCAACATCATTGTGGATGCGAAGGCTCCGCTCCAGGCATACCTCGAAGCGCTGGAAGCAGTAACGGAGGGCGATCGCCGCGATCGCCTGCGGGATCATGCCCGCCAGATTCGCACCCACCTCAGCCAATTAGGCAGCAAAGGCTACTGGGGGCAGTTTCAGCCTGCGCCGGAATTTGCGGTGCTTTTTTTACCGGGAGAAACCTTCTTCAGCGCCGCCCTAGAACAGGATCCTGGCCTGATTGAATTTGGCGTCGAGCAGCGGGTCATTCTGGCAACGCCGACCACATTAATCGCTCTGCTCAAAGCTGTAGCCTATGGCTGGCGACAGGAGCAACTCGCCGAAAATGCCGAGCAAATCAGTATTCTGGGCAAGGAGTTATACGATCGCACCCGTGTTTTGGTCAGTCATTTAGCAAAAATGCGACGCGGCCTCGACACCACCGTCGATGCCTTTAATCGTGTCGTCGGTTCCCTGGAGTCACGGGTGTTGGTCACGGCGCGGAAGTTTAAAGATCTGGGTGCTGCCACGGGCGAAGAGTTGGAGCGTATTGACGCCCTTGATCGCGTGCCGCGATCGCTCACCCTCGACGATCCCCCCCGCGATCGCGAGGCGGAATCTTTGGATTCCTAAGCGCGAGGGCATCACGGCCTTGAATCCAGAGCCCCTAGCACGCCGGGGCGGCAGCCCCATTTGAAGGATGCACCTGAACCGTACCAACAACCCCAGCCCCGAGCCATCGCTGATATGGGGCATTTTGACACCGCCTGCTAGCTGGTTAGGCGAGCCTCGGTTTCCACATCAAACCAATGAATGCTTTGGGGCGGTAGCGCCAGCTCAATGTTTTCACGGCTCCAGGTCGCATCCGCAGGCAACATCGCGCGCAACACCCGATCATCGCTGCCGTGCAGCCGCACACTCACCAAGTCACTCATGCCCAGGTTTTCGACCAAAAAGACATCGCCACGCACAATCTGGCAATCGCCCTCCTGGGGCAGACGCACATGCTCCGGTCGAATGCCTAGAATTACCGAGCTACCTTTGCGGGCTGCATCGGGCAATTCGATCTTAAACTCGCCCAACAAAACAGAATTTTCCACCCGTTCTAGGGTCATCAAATTCATCTGCGGACTGCCAATAAAGCCCGCCACAAACCGGTTGGCCGGACGGCGATAAATCTCATTGGGAGCATCCAACTGTTGCAAATATCCCTCGCTTAACACCGCCACCTTTGTGGATAGCGTCATTGCCTCCGTTTGGTCATGGGTCACGTACACCACGGGGGACTCTTGCCGCTCAAAAATTTGTTTGAGATCCGCCCGCACCTGCTCCCGCAGAAGCGCATCCAAATTACTCAACGGCTCATCCAGCAAAAATACATCAGGCTCGCGCACCAAGGCTCTGCCCAAGGCAACCCGCTGCCGTTGTCCGCCAGAAAGCTGAGACGGACGGCGATCAAGCAGCGGATCAAGCCCCAACACCTGGGATGCGGATTGAATCCGTTTTTGAATGTCGCCAACCCCTAACTTTCGCAGCTTTAGCCCCGACGCCATATTGTCATACACCGTCATGTGGGGATACAGGGCATAGCTCTGAAACACCATCGCAATATTGCGATCGCCCGGTGCCAGCGGTGTCACATCGCGTCCGCCAATGCTGACGGTTCCCTGCGTGACTTGCTCCAGTCCTGCGATCATCCGCAAAATCGTAGACTTCCCACAGCCTGACGGGCCAACCAGCGTCAAAAACTCATTGTCATCCACCGTAAGACTCAAGTCTTTGACGGGCACGACGGTTTTGCTGTACGCCTTTGTGAGGTTTTGGAGTTCCAGTTTAGCCATGACTTAAAAGGGATATATGCAGAGTGAATCAGGGAAACAGAGGGGTCGGAAAATCAAGCCGGAGTGAGCGAGCTTTGGGGCACAAGTTCTGAGTTTTGGGTAGAGCGTTTCAACGCTTGGTGCAGTACCGATCAACCCTTAACGGAGCCAGCGGTTAAGCCTTGGACGATCTTGCGCTGGAAGAACAACACCAGTAGCACCAGCGGCAGCGTGCCGATCACCGTCGCAGCCGCCAGCGGGCCATAGGGCACTTCAAAAAGCGTGGTACCGCCCAGTTGTGCCGCTGCTACGGGAATCGTCTTCATCGATTCACGGGTGATAAACGTGAGGGCAAAAATGTACTCATTCCACGCAAAAATAAAGGCCAGAATCCCTGTCGTCACCAATGCGGGCAGGGTCATGGGCAACACAATTTGCCACAGCATTTGTACGGTGTTGTAGCCGTCAATTTTGGCGGAATCTTCCAAGTCCTTTGGGAGCTGTTGAAAGAAGCTGCGCATCACCAAAATGGTGAGGGGCATGTTGATGGCAGTGTAGGGAATAATGAGCGCTAAGTAGTTATTGGCTAACCCAAGGGCTCGGACTAAATCGAGCAGTCCTAAAAAGAGCAGGATATAGGGAAATAGCGTGACCACTAGCACACAGGCGAGAACAATCTGTTCGCCAGGAATTCTTAATCGTGCCAGGGCATAGGCCGCAGGGGAGCCAATGCCCAGACACAATACCGTGGAGACGATCGCGACCAATGCACTGTTGAAAATGTAGATGTGGAACTGATTGCGCTGAAACAGTTGCACATAGTGTTCAACGGTGAATTGGTCGAGGCTGGGGAAATATACCACCGAGTCGGCGGTGATGGCGCTGTTGGTTTTGATGGAGGTCAGCAGTTCCCACATAGGCGGGCCGAGGCTGAAAATCACCGTCAGGGCGATCGCGCTCCACAGTAGCACCTTTTTCCAGGGAATGCCTGTGGCGTTGGCTTGGGGCGTGGCGGTTGGGTGGGTGGTGGTCATGGCTCAGCGGGATAGGACTTCAAGGGGGGAATGGGGGCATGGACGGCCAAGGCTTACTCTTCGACCCCAGCGGCATGGCGAACTTTTGAGAGGTAGAGGGCCGCGATCGCAACAACCGCAATCAAAATCACAAAGGTCACCACCACCAAGGCTGCGCCATAGCCAAAGTCGAGGTAGCGCATCACCGTGGCATAGATATAAAGGGACACCATTTCCGTTGCGCCGCCGGGGCCGCCGCCCGTCATCACTTGGATCAGGTCAAAAATGCCGAAGGCTTGGGCAAAGCGAAACAGCATCGCGATCAAGATTTGCGGCATGATCAGCGGCAGGGTGATTTTACGAAAGCTTTGGAGTGGAGTGGCGCCATCGATCGCGTGGGCTTCGTACAGATCTTGGGGAATGGATTGCAGCCCGGCCAGCAGCAGAATGGCGACAAAGGACGTGGTTTTCCACACATCGGCGGCGATGACGCCGAGCATGGCCCAGTTGGGATCACCGAGCCAGTTGATGGGATTGCCGATGATTTGCAGGCGCATGAGGATGTCGTTCCACACGCCGAACTCGCCGTTGAAAATCCAGCGCCAGGCCAGGGCAATCAGCGCCGTAGGCAATGCCCAGGGGAGAATCGCGATCGTGCGCACCCAGCCCCGCCCCCGAAAAGCCTGATCGAGGGTGAGGGCAACGCCCAACCCCAAAATCAGCTCTAGGACGAGGGAAGCGGCGGTGAAAATTGCGGTATTGCCTAAACTGGCCCAAAAGCGGCCATCTTGCGCCATGCGGCCATAGTTTTCAAATCCAGAAAAGACGGGCTCTAGGTTGGTGCTGAGGTTTTCGGTAAAGACGCTCAGCCAAAAGGCGCGCAGGATGGGGTAAGCATAGACCAGTAGCAGGACGAGCAAGGCGGGCAAAATCAGCAGCCAGCCCGTGCGCCGTTCGCGTTGTCGAATGTAGTCTTGGGTCATGGATTTCAAGGGTGGGGTGCGATCGCAACAGGATGCCGTTGGCAGCAACGTTAGGTCAACGTCAGGCAACTAGGCATTGTTGTCCGGGCTGCCCAACACCCGCCGGGTTTCGCGGGCAGCCGCCTGCATCGCGTCTTCGGGCGAGAGTTGATCCGTAATGGCAGCACTCAGATAGCGCTGCAAAATGTCTGAAATTTGGGCATATTGCCCCACGGGCGGGCGTGGCACCGTTGTTTCGGCCACTTCCAGCAATTGCTGATAGTGGGGAAACGCCGCCAGAATGTCTGGGTCGGTAAACAGATCGCGACGGCTCGGCACGTAGGCAAATTCCAGAACAAAGTCCTTTTGACCTTGGCGACTGGTGAAAAACTCAACCACGCGCCAGGCTTCATCGGGATGGGGCGTATCCACAGCGAGGCCAAATCCCCAGCCGCCTAAACAGGCCGCAGGCTGCTGTCCTTCGGCGTGAACCATTGGCTTCAGCGCAATGTTGCCCTGCACAGGGGATCCGTCTTTGTTGGCCTCTGCCCAGACGTAGGGCCAGTTGCGCAAAAAGAGGGCGTTGCCGTTCTCAAACATGCGCAGCGAATCTTCTTCGATATAGTTCGTTACACCGCCGGGGGTAATGCCGTCGGCAATAACCTGGCGCATGAATTCCACCGCCGCGATCGCTTCAGGACTGTCGAGCCCAACCTCCAGCGTGTCGGGGTTGACCCAAAACCCGCCAAACCCAGACACCAGTTCCACAAAGTTGGTAATTAGCCCTTCATACTGCGCCCCTTGCCACACGAAACCCCAAGTAACATCGGTTTCTGTCTGGGCCTGCTGGGCAAGGGCAAGCAACTCTTCGAAGGTTTCGGGGGGCTCTGCGCCGATTTCGTCGAGCACATCGGTGCGGTAATAGAGCATCCCCATGTCAGAGCGAAAGGGCATTCGATATAGCCCGTCTTGGTATTGGCCTGAGAGCACGTCGGCTTCGAGGAAGGCGCTGAGGTCGTCGTCGCTGACGCGATCGCTCAAATCTTGCAGCCAGCCCGCCGCCGCAAATTTGGGGATCCACACCACGTCGGCATAGACTAAATCGTAGGGTGAGTCCCCAAGCAAAAAGGAGGTTGTGTAGAGGTTCTCAACGGCATCTGCCGCGTTTGGCCCCTGCACGATGTCGATTCTGATGTCGGGATTCTCGGCTTCAAACTGATCTACTAAAAGCTGCAATTGTTCGGCCTCAACTGCCCGCACAAGAAAGGAAATCGTGACGGGTTGTTGGGCAACGCTCCATGTCCCCAGCGCGATCGCAACAAGGGCCGCGATTGCGCTGATGGCGATCGCCTGTCGAGTTCGTCGCCCAAGCTGTAAAACCCAGTTTCGCAATGTGTCAAACATACTAAATTGGCTTCCATCATGGCTTCATCCTTGCCGCTAGCCCAGAAAGAAGGAGGCTAATTTGTGCCCTGAATGAAGAAAATCAGGAAAGGGATTGAGAAACGGTAACGTTGTTTACTAATAGAAAATCTTGCGATATGCTGCAAACCGTCCCCAGTGAGAGGTTGCGGCAAATTCGCTCTATCTAACGATAGAAATTGAGCCCGTCACAATCGCGACTCTGGCCAGTGTGAGGATAGAAAATCCATCCAACTCCCGACCGCGATCGCTGAGAAGTTCAGCGTCGTCACTTGCGATGGGCTTCTTTAACTCTTATCGATCAGGGTGACCAATGCAGGGGGCTGAGTTGCAAATCTTAAAATTGATTGCCAAGTTGATCGCCGATTTTTTTGAATCAATTATCCATCTCAGGACTGACGTATGGGAAGAGACTTCAACGCGCTGAAGATTTCCCCGGCTGTCGCTACATCTCTCATCCTACATCTCTCATCAAGGGGACCATCCCTGACACAAAAGTTTCTGTATCGCTTTCCAGTCCGTCGTTTTAGAGATCGGTTAGGGCAATCAATCGTGGTTCTAGATAAGAATGAGAATCGACCAATGAGAATCGATACAATAGGAGAAATCAGCGGCGTTGCCGATTCCCAGGATGAATGACCCTCATCCCCAGATGCAGCCACGCCAAATCGGCCCAGGGCACTGGCAGACTTCAGTTCACAATGCTCGGGCTGCGATGCTCCTTGTGCTCTGGAACCAAGTCTTGAATCGCCCTTTGGGCTGTGGCACTGATCGACACTCGGCATCTCGTCCAACCGTTGGTCAATCAGCGCTTGCCAAGGTGCAAGATGTGAGTCTAGAAACCCCGTGATGGCAAGCCCTGAGCGATCGCGACCCGGCTAGGCTCTGCCCATGAGATCCTAAGCAGCCCCCTCCGGTGCGGCGGCAGAATCTTGCTGACACTGGGGACACAGGCCAAAGAACTCCAGCGTGTGATAAAAGATGCGGAATTGGTGCGCCTCGTGCAGTTGATGCTCTAGCTCATGCACCGGACAGTCATCAATCACCACAGTTTGCCCACAGCGGAGGCAGGTCAGGTGGTGGCGATCTTCCTGGGGCAAGCTGTAGAGCGACTCGCCACTGGGTAACGTGCGCACCTGCACCGCACCTTCCAGCTTCAGCGCATCGAGGGAACGATACACCGTTGCGAGACCGATGGTGTATTCATGATTTCGCAGGGCGATATAGAGGTCTTGTGCGGAAATGGGCGTTGACATCCCCTGCATCACTTTGAGAATACGATCTTGGTTGCGCGTGCGACGAACGTTCATACTCGGCGTGAATACCTCTTTTCCAGCTTAGTGCAGAGGGGGATGGGGTACGATGAAGATGCTTTGTTGAACGGCTGGACGGCTATGTATACCTACGATGCTCGCATCTATGTCACTCTGCGACCTTCTGTTTTAGATCCGGCGGGCACGGCGGTACAGTCTGGGCTCCATCACATGGGCTACACCACCGTTGAGCAGGTCAGAATTGGCAAATATGTGGAACTCACGGTGTCAGCGACAGATGAAGACACCGCCCGCCAACAGGTCGATCGCATGTGTGATCAGCTGTTGGCCAACCCCGTGATTGAAAATTATCGGTTTGAGCTAACCCAGCGCGAGGCGATCGCGGCGGCGGTTTAGGCATCACGACCCGCAACCAGGGAAGCCAAGGAGAACAGAGATGAACGTTGGCGTCATTGTATTTCCAGGATCAAACTGCGATCGCGATGTGGCCTATGTCACCCGTGACCAGCTTCAGCAGCCAACGCGCCTAATCTGGCACGATGATCCCGATTTGGGAGATGTGGATTTGGTGGTGGTGCCCGGCGGCTTTAGCTATGGCGACTATCTGCGCTGTGGCGCGATCGCGCGGTTTTCGCCTGCCCTGAAAGCCACGGTAGACCATGCCAAGCGCGGCGGTCTGGTGCTGGGGGTGTGCAACGGCTTCCAGATTTTGACCGAAGCGGGTCTTTTGCCCGGAGCCCTGGTGCGCAACCGTGATCTGCATTTCATCTGCGATCGCGTGCCCCTGCGAGTTGAGCGCACCGACAGCCTATGGACTCAGCACTACGACGCGGGCCAGGTCATCACCCTCCCCATTGCCCACGGCGAGGGTTGCTACTACGCCGATGCCGATACCCTCAAGGCGATCGAAGATCGGCACCAGGTCATCTTTCGCTATTGCAGCGCCACGGGCGAAGTCAACGAAGCCAGCAACCCCAACGGCTCCCTGAACAACATTGCCGGACTGTGCAACGAGGCGGGCAACGTTTTGGGTATGATGCCCCACCCCGAACGCGCTACGGATACGCTGTTGGGCAATACCGATGGGCTCGCCCTGTTCAAAAGTGCGCTGACAGCGCTAGTGGATGCGGCTTAAATCCCGTAACTTGAATTCCAAACCTGGTGGGCGCACGATTTCGACGCGCGATCGCGCTGTGGCGGTTTAGTGTGACACTTGAGCTTGTCGCCGCGACCCGCGATCGCGCCCATGCCTTTCGCTTAGGGTAGACACATCACCCTTTACCCAGGACTCGGCATGTCTGACTTGACCCTCGCGGCGGGGCTCGATCGCTACTACGCCCAAAATCCAACCTTTCTGCGCAATCAAGATCTCTGGGTCGGCTGGATTCGCATCCCCTGGATAGACTTGCAAAAACACGACATCATGCACGTCGTCACGGGCTATGGCACCCACCTCACGGACGAAATGCGTCTGATTGGCTTTTTGCTCACGGCGGTGACTTGGCGGCGTCCGTGGTACTTCTACGTGCAAAGCTTGGGAGTGTTTCTGGAGTTTTTGGTGAAGGCGCAGGTGCGGCAACGGTTTGGCGATCGCCCCATTTCCCCCGGCGAAATTTGGCAGCACTACTGGGCAGGGGTGCGCCAGGGCAGTCGGCTACGCAAAAAGATTGACGCCTATCTTGATCCCGAGACGGTGATGGCGCGATCGCTCGCCGACCTTCGCCAGGAATACGGCATCGCTAACGCGGGCGCATGGGATGCATCGCGATCGCCCCTTCCCCCACCCTCACTTTGCACCTAAAGTCCTGGCTGAGTCGTCAAGCAGAGTGTAAATGCCGCCGGGGAGTCATTAACGGTGTGCTGCTTTACGCCAGTTCTCGTCTTGATTTTGAGCGCGATCGGGTTAGGGGCTTGAATTGGCGACCTCGACTTTGTGGTGTTGCCAAGGCTGGAGGCATTGGTGGGCCTTACGCTTTGGTCATACTGGCGCTATCGCCGCTGTTGCCGTCAACCCAGTTCACAGAACGACCAGGAGCAATAGGGTGCACTGTCCTCGCGATCGCAGCCAGGGAAAACCGGTCAAGCTACTAACCTTGAAAAGCCTGCTGGCTCCCCCAGCCCTCGAACAACTCAATCCCCAGGAGACTTATCAATTTTGTGAGAGCGCGGATTGTCCCGTTGTCTATTTTTCGACAGTAGGAGACACCTTCACCTGACTGCCTGACACAAGTGCCTCAAAGCATTGATATTCAGTTGTTTCACATCTGGAGCTGGAATCTCGAACTCTAGGGCTAAAAGCCTTGGGTTCGAGTCCTTTTGCGTATAGACTCTCAACGAAAAATCAAGGGTTTCCAGAAATGTGTCAGGCAACCAGCACCTTCACTACCGAAGCGCTAAAAGTGCCTGTGTTTCAAAAAGATCCCGGTGAAGATGTCCTGGTTTGCTACTGTTTTGGCTGGACTCGCCGCCGGATTCAAAGCCTCGACGAACCCTGCTCGGTGATTGAACAGATTACGCCCCATCTGCAAGCGGGCCGCTGTGGCTGTGAGGTAAATAATCCCCAGGGAAGATGGTGTTTGCAGAATGTGCGCTCGGTTTGTCAAGAAGCGCCAACCGAGAAACACGAGATGCGATAATCCCTGGGTGTCTCCACCAACCAGCAGGATGTCTAAGCTCACCCTTGAACGTCACCAAATTTGGTTTTATCTCGTTGCCCTGACGGTGGGCGCAGCCTGGGGATGGCATCATGCTGACGCGGCGACGGCCTTGGAGCCATTGATCCCGATCGCGATCGGGCTACTCCTTTACGCCACCTTTTGCCAGGTGCCCCTCATCCACCTGCGCCAAGCCTTTTGCCATCGCCGGTTTATAGTGACGCTGATCGTCGGCAATTTTGTCATGGTGCCGCTGGCGGTATGGATTCTGGCAACCCTGCTGCTGAACGACCCCAAGCTGCAATTTGGGGTGTTTTTGGTGCTACTAGTGCCCTGCACCGATTGGTTTTTAACCTTTACCTATTTGGGTGGGGGCAATTTGCCGCTGGCGATCGCCGCCACCCCGATTTTGCTCTTGCTGCAAAGCCTACTGCTGCCGCTGTACCTAGGTTTATTTACCGCCGGGCAACTGACCGCTGAAATCGACCCTTCTGTCTTTGTCGATGCTCTGGTTATGCTCATTTTGTTGCCGATGGGGGCCGCCCTAGCGACAGAAAAATGGGCCGAATCATACCCGACCGGAAACCGTTGGCTCAGGCTAACCGCCTGGTTTCCCATTCCCCTGCTGGGTTTAGTGCTGCTGCTGATTGCCGCCTCCCAGGTAAATGCCCTAATCGCTCAGCCACGTCTTCCCTTGCTCAACGTCATCCTAATTTTTGTCGCCTTGTTGATACTCAACGGCTATCTAGCCCGCTGGCTAGGGCAGATAGTCGGTCTGGATACCCCCACAAACCGCACCCTGGCCTTTAGCTTAGGCACCCGCAATTCCTTTGTGGTGCTGCCCTTTGCCCTTGCTTTGCCCGATACCTGGTCGGTGGTGGTCACCATTGTGGTGCTACAACCCCTGGTGGAATTAACAGGAATGCTTGTTTACCTGTGGTGGGTACCCCAGCGATTACTCAAAAACCCTCACTGCTGAGTTGAGCGTTGGTTCTCATCCACTGAGTTGACCAGAAATCAGGATTGATTTCCAGGCCGGAAAATCAGACGCAGCTCTTGACCTTGTACCAAGGTATAGCCTCGGTAGTGCCCCAGGGGTAATGATGGGGTTGTTAAGGTCATCAAGAAGCCACCGTTGACGACTGATGCCGACCTGCCCGGAATGCCAAGCCCCTCGTACGGTCAAAGACGGCCACATCCATACGGGGAAACAACGCTATCTCTGCCGCCACTGCGGCGACCAGTTCGTTGAGCATCCAACGGATAAACGCATTGATCAGCCCACGCGAGATCTGTGCTGATCCATGCCCCCTGATACTCTGATACTGCATCGCCCACGACACCTGGTTGCCTAACACATTTCTGGAAACCCTTGATTTTTCGTTGAGGGTCTATACGCAAGCAGTGTTGAAGGGGGCAAGGTGACGGGATGATTCTGGTCTGTATGCAGCGTTTT
>JACYME010000062.1 GCA_015272155.1 Leptolyngbyaceae cyanobacterium T60_A2020_046 | reverse complement strand
GGCGATCGCGCCGTTTTCCCCAAGGCAGCAGGTGTCGTCCTTCCTCAATCTGCCAGGCGATCAGACCGGGGACGCCCAAGGTGAGTTCTCGAAAACGCTTGCACAGCGACAGCGCCAGGGAAACTTGGGGCGGCAGACCTAGTGCCGCGCCGATGAGAATAAAGCCGCCTTCCTGGGCACCAAGGCCACCAGGGACGGCAAAAGCCGCCGATCGCACCCCTTGCCCCAGACTTTCTAAAATCATCGCATCCACCCACGAGACGGGATATCCCAAGATCCACAGGGCCAGCCAGACTTCCCCCGCCATCACGAGCCGATAGAGGCTGCGCAGGGCGAGGGCGATCGCCAGTCGTCTGCGCGCGTCGTAGAGTTGCTGGAGGGCTTGGTCAACCTGAAGGGCGATCGCGTCGATGGCCTCGCCGGAGGTGGCGCTCACAAACCGCTGAGCCACCTGGGCAAAGCGCTGGAACAGGCCGCCTCGTTGGAGCCGATAGAACATGACCGTCACAAACCCCATCACCAAAACGCTGATGAGTGCGCCGCGACCCAGGATGTTTTGGGTGCGTGTGGCTGCCAGCAACACTAGCCCCGTCAAGGTATAGAGGGCTTGAGTCGCAACTTGGAGAGTTTTATCGCCGACGACGCTCGCGATCGCAGGGCCAATGGCATATTGACGCTTGATCAACAGCCGCGCCCGCGCCAGTTCGCCGCCGATTTGGGCGACGGGCAGCAGCCAGTTCACCCCCAGCCCAATCCACGTCGCGTAGAGTTTGAATCGCCAAGAGGGCGGGCGATCGCCCATCAAGAGGTAATGCCAGGAGACCGTGGCACAGCCCAGCGGCAGGGCGTAAAACACCGGAATCCACCAGATCCGGTAGCCCGCCTGCTGAAAAATTGCCGATAGCCCCTCAATTCCCTGCCACAGAACCAGCACCGTCAGCATCCCGACGCCGACGATAAAGCTGAGCATGGAAAGATGCTTGATGCGGTGTTGGGCACCCACGATGGTCGAATTGGGAAAAGACCTTCAAATCCTACCCCTACGGGTCGTCATCCCCCCGTGAAACCTAGGGCGCGTCATCAATTGATGTCAGAAACCTTGAGGGATAAGCATTGCCGCGCCCGCCTCAAGCAAACAGCCTAGGGGCTGAACCCCTTGCCATCTCTAGACCTGAACCGGTTGATGACAGCCCCTAGGGTTCCGTCAGGAAAATTCTGACAGGTCGAAGACCGTCAAAATTCAATCCCAGCTCCCCTTCAGAATTTTGGTCAACCCGCCATTCCTTGATTGACGCTCCACTCGGCCAGAGTGGCAGAGCGCGGGCTGTCGCGAGTAACTGGTATGGGCGAATGGCCACGGGGGCTACTGCGAATCAAGATGTTGCAAATCAATCGGAGATTCAGGGAATTGGGCAAAACTTGGGGATGTAAACTGGAGCCTGATCGGCATCTTGTGGCAGCGTTGCGCGATCGCACGCCTTCGCACAACCTATGACTGCCCCGTTCCGAAAGGAGTGTTTCGTTGCGTTTTTCCCTGCGTCATCAACTCAACGTTTCGCGATGGGCGATCCGGGCTCCGCGGTTGACCATTGGGTTCTGGCTGGCCATCTCTGTGGCGGGGCTGTTTGCCTTTAGTGCGTTGAAATATGCACTGTTTCCCGATGTTACCTTCCCAGTGGTGGTGGTGAATGCCAGTGCGCCCCTAGAAACAGCGCTGGATACTGAAACCCAGTTGACGAATCCCCTAGAGGCGGCGATCGCGGATTTAGAAGGGCTCGGACGCTTGCGATCGACAACAATAGCGGGGCGATCGCTGGTGTCTGTGCGCTACAAGGTCGGACGCGATCTCACCGAAAGTGCCGATGCCGTGCGGGCGGCAGTGGACGAATTGGAGACGTTACCCGCCGAAACTGAAATTGAGATTTTGCCCTTCAACCTCAACGAGTCGGTAGCGATTAGCTACGCGATCGTAGGGGGCAATGGTGACCTCACTGCCCTAGCCGATCAAGTTGAATCGACGATAATTCCGGCGCTAGAAGCGCTGCCAGGGGTGCTGCGGGTGGATCTGTTAGGCACGGGTGCGCCCGCAACACCCACAGTAGACCACAGTGCTTCCGCCCTAGCTTTGGCAACCCTGGTGCAACGGTCTGGGGAGCCTGCCCTAGGTGTGCAGGTGATCAAGGAAGCCGCCGCCAACACCCTAGAGGTCGTGAGCCAGACGGAAGCGGCGATCGCCGATCTCCGGGCCGATTTTGACGACACCGTAGACATTGGGGTTGCCACTACCCAGGCCGACTATATTCGCGAAGCCACGCAAGCGACCATTAGCGCCTTGGTGCAAGCGATCGCCCTGGCCGTGCTGGTGATCTTCGCCTTTTTGCGAAACTGGCGCGCCACGCTTATTACTGCCCTCTCAATTCCCCTTTCCCTGCTAGCAACCTTCATTGTGATGGCGACGGTAGGCTTCAACCTCGAAACCATCACGCTGCTGGCGCTCGCCCTCGT
Source organism: Leptolyngbyaceae cyanobacterium T60_A2020_046 (assembly GCA_015272155.1). Taxonomy (GTDB): domain Bacteria; phylum Cyanobacteriota; class Cyanobacteriia; order Phormidesmidales; family Phormidesmidaceae; genus JACYME01. Next base: position 38,562 of record JACYME010000062.1, on the reverse strand, counting down.
CATCGGCATTATTGTGGACGACGCGATCGTGGAGGTGGAAAACATCATTCGCCACCTCGAAGCGGGAGAATCGCCGCGCCGCGCGGCCCTCAACGCCTCAGCGGAAATCGGCCTAACGGTTTCCGCCTCCACCCTGACCATTGTGGCGGTCTTTGTGCCCGTGGCCTTTATGGGCGGAACAGTCGGGCAGTTTTTCAAACCCTTTGGGCTTACGGTGTCCGTGGCAGTCTTGGCCTCCTTGCTAACGGCGCGGACGCTGGTGCCCGTGTTGGCAGTGTATTGGCTGCGATCGCACCACCGACCAGGGACAGATCGCCCTACACCAACAACAGTGGGGCCAGAAGCGGTGCTGATGGAGACGCCAGACGAAACCTGGCTGACCCTGGGATACGAGCGGGTGCTCCATTGGGCCTTGCACCATCGCCGTATTGTGGTCGCGATCGCGATCGTCAGCTTTGCGATCGGGGTCGCGCTGATTCCGCTGATTCCCCAGGGGTTTATCCCCAAGCTCGATCGCGGAGAATTCAACATCACCTTTACCGCCCCGCTGCCGAACATTCCGGCTGTGCCCGGTGCCGGCCAGTCTAGCGGAACAGCCCCGCCCAGTGCCGAAGGTTCCACGCCAAATCCTGCCGATCTGCCCGTTGAAGATGGCCTGTCGCTGCCCGAGAACTCGGTGAACATTCAGGTGCCGGATTTAGTGCCCGATTCGCCGACGGGGGCCGCACCCAACGCCGATCCATCGGCTTCATCGGCACAGCGCCCCAACCCCCTCGCGCTGATTTTGGATAATACCCAAGCGATCGCGACAGAACTCGAAGCCGTCGTACTGGCCAACCCAGCGGTAGACTCCGTCTTTACCATCGTCGGCAGTCAAGGCCAGCCCAACCAAGGCCAGATTTACGTCAAGCTGCGCCCCGATCGCGATCGCACCACCGCCGAAGTCCAAGACCAAATGCGGCAAGACTTGCCCGATCTGACCGGGGTGCGCGTCAGCGTGGAAGACATTCAGTTTGTGGATGTGGGCGGCGAAAAGCCGCTCCAGGTCACCCTTTCCAGCGATGACCTCGTGGCCCTAAACCAAGCCGCGCAAACCATTCGCGATGAGGTGGAAGCATTGCCGGGCTTTGTGGATGTGAGCGTATCCGGCGAAGCCAATACTGCCGAAGACATTCGCGAAATTGAACACCTCGATCAGGCACGGGTGGCCTACATCAGCGCCAACCTCAGCGAAGATCAAGCCCTGGGCACGGCAACCCAGCAGGTCATTACCCTGGCCGAATCCACCATCCCCGAGTCCGTGCGGTTGGGGGTGGCGGGGGATTCCGAGCGAATTTTGGAAGTGCTGGGAAGCTTTGCCGTAACCCTCGCTCTGGCAATCGTCTGCATGATGGTGGTGCTGTTTATTCCCTTTGGGCGGCTATTAGAGCCCGCCGTGGTCGGGTTATCGCTGCCCCTCGCGATCGTCGGGGCCATGCTGGCGCTGCTCGTGACCCAGAGCGACTTTGGCATGGTGTCGGTGATTGGTCTGCTGTTTTTGCTGGGTTTGCTCGATAAAAATGCGCTGCTGATGATGGACTATGCCAACCAGCTCCGGTGGGCGGGCATCGATCGCACCGAAGCCGTCCTCAAAACGGGCTTGGTTAGAATGCGCCCAATTCTCATGACCACGGCCTCGACCATTTTGGGGATGCTACCGATCGCCTTTGGCTGGGGCGCAGGCTCTGAGCTACGGCAGCCCATGGCCGTGGCCATCATCGGTGGATTGGCAACCTCGACGCTGTTGAGCCTGATCGTTGTGCCGGTGCTGTACACCTTGCTTGAAGATAGCTGGGCTATCTTGGCAACGGCGATCGCTAAACCCATCAAGGGCCAATAAGCCACAGCCTGAATGTCCCTAAGAGTGTTCCATAGAAAGAACTCTCCATTTGTCATGACCCTTTGCCCTCACCCCTGCCCCTCTCCCTCAGGGAGAGGGGGTCTGAATCCGGTTCCCCTTTTCCCTAGGGAGAAGGGATTGGGGGATGAAGGCCTAGTTTGGATGCTGAATTCGTTGGCGTACTCTAACCCGACAGAAAGAACCCGCGACTTTGCCTCAACAGAGCACTCCCCTAGCGCGCTAGGGCACTGGTAGAACCCCTCAAAACCAGCGGCGGGATTTTCGCGGCGCATCCACCGGGGGATCCCCCTCCCGCCGAGTCTGAATCTGTTCCATAAAGAATTCTTCCAGGGATGGACGCGCCAGTTCCAGGCTCACAATAGTGCCGCCCATGCCCCGCACGCTCGACATAAAATCGTAGGCGTCTCCCTTGAGATAGCCCTGCCATAGTCCATGTTGAAAGGTGAGAGACTGCACCCAGCGTTCCAGAACTTCCAGGGTGCCGCCGCGCCCTTTGACCAAGTATTGATCTTGCCGACCCAACAGTTCATCAATGCTGCCTATACAAATGATTTCGCCCTGGTCGAGAATGGCGATGCGATCGCAAATCGCCTCCACATCCGACAACACATGGCTGTTGAAGAAAATGGTCTTGCCCGCTTCCTTCAGCGACAAAATCACCTCGCGCACCATATAGCGCCCCGTGGGATCGAGGCCCGACATCGGTTCATCCAGGAAAATGACATCAGGATCATTCACCAAGGCTTGGGCAAGCCCGACTCGCTGCAACATGCCCTTAGAATATTCCTTCAGCTTCTTTTGGCGAGCCGCCTGACGGCTCAATCCAACCCGGTCGATCAAGTCTGGGATGCGCTGCCGCTTCACGGCGGCTGAGAGGCCAAACAGCCCCGCCGTATACTCCAAAAACTCCCACCCCGTAAGGTAATCGTAAAAGTAGGGATTCTCTGGCAGGTAGCCGATGCGCCGCTTGACCCCGCGATCGCCAATCGGACAATTCAGCAACATAGCGCGGCCCTGCGTTGGCCGCACAATGCCCAGCAAGGTTTTGAGGAGGGTGGTTTTACCCGCACCATTAGGGCCAAGGAGCCCAAAGGTTTCGCCCTGGTAGACGGTGAGGTCACAGGTGCGCAGGGGGGTCAGGGTCTGGTTGAGCCAGAACCCCGTGCGATAGGTTTTGCTCAAGCCATAGGTCTGCACCACAATGGGCGGCGTTATCGGGGGTTCCACTGCGGCATGGGAAACTGCTGCGCTCATGGGTCGATACCGTTGTGTGTCAGGCGAGAACGTGATGAACTAAGGTGAATTCAAAGGACAATTGACCTGCGTCCTTTAGGGTAAGGCAATCTGAGTGATGATTGACAGCTTGCGAATCACAGATTAAAGCCTGCCCCGGCACATCCTACCGCGCAGCACGGTTTTGGACGTGCAAATCTCAGGGCTGAAACTCGGGACGTCAAGCTTCGAGGCAGGAGTGAAAACGATGCGCGGTTTATCTCAGCTTTCCGAGGCCAGCCCCTTGGCCCAACCCCCGCCGTTCTGTCCTAGAAGTGCCCATCTCATGCAATGTTGTTCACGCACTGGAGACGTGTAAGACGATGGATCGTTCAAAAGTCGTTGCCATCTTGACTGGAGCAGTGTCGCTGCTGCTGGCGGTGGGCTATTTGCTGCTGGTGCAATTACTCGACTTTCGGGGTGAAATGTTGCCGGCCCCGGTGGGTTGGCTGGGGGCGGTGTTGGGATAGGTCAACCGCGATCGCCCTTGCCCGATAACTGGCGGCAATGGCTTAATTCCGCAGATTTCATTTGTCAGAGAAGCGGGTTGATGCCGATAATGACAAGAGCCCTCGCGCAGGGCTGCATCGTCGGTTCTCACCGCCCGACGGCCCTAAGGTTGCACAGTTGGCTGGTTTAGTGAGGAAACATGGCACTACTCATCACAGGCAAGCAATTCATCAAAGATCTGGAGTCGGCAGGGGCCCTCGCGGTGCGAATGCCCCTCGAAGGTGGCTTTGAAGGACGCTATCAGCGACGCTTGCGAGCCGCAGGATATGAAAGCATTAACCTGACTGCGCGGGGGCTCGGCGACCTCTCCGCCTATCTGACAGATGTGCATGGCGTTCGCCCCCCTCACTTGGGCAAAAAAACGGTCGGGTCTTCCGCCGCTGTGGGGGATGTGTATTTTGTGCCGCCGATTTTGTCCTACCGCCTAGAGTCCCTGTCTCCCAAGGCGAAGGGTCTGGTGCTGTGGGTACTAGAGGCAAATATATTGAGCCGCCAAGAGCTGAGCTATTTGGCCCAGCTTCCCCAAGAACTGCCCCAGGTCAAGGTAGTGTTAGAAGTGGGCGGCGATCGCCAATTTAGCTGGACACCGTTGACAAATCTGTTAGCGACGGCCTAAGCCCCCAACTTTTGAGAATACTTAGACCCCGAGGATCAGGGAATAGCTCAGTTAAGAAAACCGGGCGAGAAGCCTGCGAAAGCAAGCCTCTCCAGAAAGTTTCGAGTGTGATCTCGTCATTTTCAAAGGAAGCGCTAGCATAAAAGGGTGACTCAAACAAACCATCCTTTCTTATCCCTAAAGGAGGGTCGCTGGTTTAAGCTCATCTGCGGAGCCAGTTATCAAAACCTTCCTGCCATTCGTAACCTAGCGCTTGCCTATACCTTGGCGGGTGCAGATTGCGTTGATGTTGCCGCCGATCCTGCTGTCGTTGCTGCGGTGCAAGAGGCGTTTCAAGGTGCAGCCCAGTGGCGCAAGCATCAATCCCGTGGGGATGGGGAAACGGGAGGGGATCCGTGGCTAATGGTGAGCTTTTGCGATGGTGAAGATCCGCACTTTCGTAAGGCGGTGTTTGATCCGGCACATTGCCCAGCGGATTGTCCTCGTCCCTGTGAGCTGATCTGCCCGGCTGACGCGATCGCGATGACACCTGTGGCCATCGGCGTGCTCGAATCTCGGTGCTACGGTTGTGGGCGCTGCCTGCCCGTTTGCCCGATTCAAACCATTCACACGCGATCCACGGCAGTGAGCCCAGCAGCGATCGCCCCTGAGTTGCTACCCCAGGTAGACGCCATTGAAATTCATACCCAAATCAACCGCGAAGAAGCCTTTCTCGCCCTGTGGCACCAGCTACAGCCTTGGGTGGGGCACCTCAAGCTATTGGCGATTAGCTGCCCCGACGGCGAGGGCGTGATTCCCTACCTCTGGCGGTTGTATGAAGCCTTGCAGCCGCTACCAATTCCGCTCATTTGGCAAACCGATGGCCGCCCCATGAGTGGGGACATTGGCGACGGTACAACCCACGCCACCATGCGCTTGGGTCAAAAGGTGTTGGCCCAAGGGCCACCAGGATTTGTGCAACTGGCTGGAGGCACCAACGGGTATACCGTACCGAAACTCCATCAGCTTGGCTGGTTGCGGCAAAAGACGAAGATTGCCCAGGAGACCGCGATCGCGCAGGGTTCTCGGCCCCGATTTGGGGGCGTGGCCTATGGGAGTTATGCCCGCCGTCTCTTGAGTGAAGTATTGGAAGCAGACGCGACGAACTCCTCCGCAACGGCACCGGGCAATCGCCGCCCCTTCAAGCTAGAAGAACATCCTGATCAGTTACAGCACGCGATCGCGATCGCGCAACACCTCATGCTTCCGCTCAAACGCCCCGCAGAATTCCTGGCACGTTTCCCAGTTGAGTGCCCGGTGCGGGGCATCGGCCCCCCGCTGCCCCACGGGTAACGCAGTTTCGTCTGTCAGTCTTGGTTTATTTAGTGCACCAGTCGGCTATGGTCAATTCCAACGGCGCATCCTCGGCTTCGAGTCCCCAGCCCACCCCCAATCCAGAGGTGACCTCCCCATCCCCCGCAGTGAATGACGACCTTGATAGACTTTTGGCAATCTTGCCCCACAACCTCCGTGCGTTGTTGGTCAATCATCCTCAGCGCGCCCAGCTTATCGAAGTTGTCCTCGACCTCGGGCGACGCCCCGAAGCCCGCTTCCCGGGAGGCGCAGAATATCTTGCAGATGAGCCCGTCAGCCGCGATGAACTAAATCACTGTATCGATCGGGTGGGCTACTTTGGGGGCGATAACCGAGCCGGAATTGAGAAGACGCTGCACCGCATCAGCGCCATTCGAAACCGCTCGGGCGATGTCATTGGTCTAACCTGTCGGGTTGGGCGAGCCGTCTTCGGCACCATTGGCCTGATTCAAGATTTGGTCGAACGGGGCCAGTCGATCCTGATGTTGGGCCGCCCCGGTGTGGGCAAGACTACGGCCCTCCGTGAGATTGCCCGAGTTTTGGCCGATGATCTGCAAAAACGGGTGGTGATTATTGACACCTCAAACGAAATCGCAGGGGACGGCGATATTCCCCATCCCGCGATTGGGCGAGCCCGTCGCATGCAGGTCGCGAAGCCAGAACTGCAACACCAAGTCATGGTCGAGGCGGTGGAAAATCACATGCCCGAGGTGATTGTGATTGATGAAATTGGCACCGAACTAGAAGCAACCGCCGCCCGGACGATCGCAGAGCGTGGCGTGCAGCTCATTGGCACCGCCCACGGCAATCGCCTGGAAAACCTGATTAAAAACCCGACCCTTTCGGATTTAGTCGGCGGCATTCAATCGGTCACCCTAGGGGATGACGAGGCCCGGCGGCGCGGCAGCCAAAAGAGCGTGCTGGAACGTAAGGCTCCACCAACCTTTGATATCGCGGTGGAAATGTTGGAACGGCAGCGGTGGATCATCCACGAAAACGTGTCCGAAACCGTGGATCACCTGCTGCGAGGACGGCAACCCAGTTCTCAAATTCGCACTGTGGGCGAAAATGGCCGCGTATTGATTACCCACGAATTGCCAGATGCTGCGCAACCCTCAAGCCTAGGCGGTAAGGTGCAGGGTTCCTTTGGCTCTGGGGGCTGGCGTGCCTCTGGGCGCATGACCCCGCCAAGTCGAAGTACGACTAAATCGGCTGAGGTGGTGCCGCTGTCGGCAGAGCAACATACGTTTCAAACCTTGCTCGATCGCACCCTGACGGAAGAAACTCCGGTCCTGTCGCCACTGGCAGATGCAGCGGAGGCTGGCGATCGCTGGGTTGGCCCCAATGGTGAAGACCTCCTGCGGCTTTATCCCTATGGCATTAGTCGCCACCAATTGGATCAGGTGATTCAAACGCTAAAGCTGCCCGTGATGTTGACGAAGGATCTGGATATGGCAGATGCAGTGCTGGCCCTGCGATCGCATGTGCAGCACCATTCGAAACTGCGCCAGGTCGCGAAGGCTCGGCAAATTCCCATCCACACCGTCAAATCCAACAGCATGACGCAAATTGCGCGATCGCTCCAGAGATTGCTCGAAATTGATGACGACAGCCTCAAAGCAGGACAACATCTCGATCTCTTCACCCACAGCAACAGCGACACCGACGAAATCGAGGCCTTGGAAGAGGCTCGACTCGCAGTAGAGCAGATTGTGATCCCCAAGGGACAACCCGTTGAGTTATTACCCCGCTCTGCCCGCATTCGCAAAATGCAGCACGAACTGGCCGAACACTATCGCCTGAAATCCCTCAGCTTTGGAGACGAGCCCAATCGCCGGATCCGTATCTATCCTGCCTAATCGCGGGCGGCGTCACGATCTCCATTTCAGCGATAGCTAGGGCGCAGGGTGTACAGGGTCAAGGGTCAAGGGGCATCCTTCAACCGGGCAGAGAGACTTCCGCCACAGAAAACCAAGCGTGTGGACACAATAGAATCGGTTGAAATGCTGGGCAGCGTACATCCAGAACGATCTTGTGAAGCGCCTTCCGCAACGCGGTAAGATGGCTTCATTAGAATTGCTTTGCACTGGTTAGCACGTTCGCTTTGCTCCTTCGTTCTTTGAGATATCCATGAGACAGCTTTTTACACGCTTAATTGCCATTGTTCTGGTTGCCATGATCGGGCTGACTGGGTGTAGCAGTGGCGGCGTTAGCGGACAAATGACGGGTAACTATAGCCAAGACACCCTGACCGTTATCGATAGTCTCCGCACCGCCATTAACCTCCCCGATGACGATCCAGGCAAAAAAGCCGCCGAAGCTGAAGCGCGGAATCTCATCAACGATTTTGCGTCGCGCTACCGCCGCAACACCAGCGTCGCGACCCTAAGCTCATTCACCACCATTCGCACCGCGCTGAATGCCCTGGCGGGGCACTATAGCTCTTATCCGAACCGGCCAGTGCCAGAAAAGCTCAAGAACCGCCTCGAGCAAGAATTTAAGCAGGTCGAGGCAGCCCTGAAACGCGGGGCATAACCATCGGCTTCTCGTTGCTTTGATCATGCTTTGATCATCCATACGACCGCTAACGATTCCCCAGGTAGACCGCTAACGATTCCCCAGGTAAAAGTTGGCGGTTTTTCTTTGGGAAGCTAGTCTTAGAATGAGTTCGCAGCAGCCAATCATTGGCTCAGCCTACAGGCGCTTGGAAATCGATAGAGAACAAATGGATACTTGACATCGCTTCAGCAAGTCATCCAGGGCAGCATCTAGGGTTTCACAATTTCACAACATCTGTTTGACTGACCTTGCACTCTTTTGCTAGGATTGCAATTCTGTAGTGGAGTGCAAAAAAATAGGGACATGAAAGTCCGCGCATCCGTTCGCAAAATGTGTGACAAATGTCGCGTCATTCGCCGCAAGGGGCGAGTGATGGTGATTTGCTCAAACCCTAAGCATAAGCAGCGTCAAGGCTAGCGATCGAGGGGCGGCTGAGATGCGATCGCGCGTCTGAGTAAAGCAAGCGCATCAGCGACATATCAAAAGTAGCAAGAATCCAGAGAAAGACTAGGGGAGAAGTAGGCAGTGGCACGGATTGCTGGCGTTGACCTGCCCAGAGACAAGCGGGTTGAGATTGGTCTGACCTATATTTACGGCATTGGCTTGAGTCGGTCTAAAGCGATACTCGACAAAACAGGCGTCAATCCTGATGTTCGAGTGCGTGACCTAACTGACGAAGATGTTGCCAAGTTGCGCGACTCCGTTGAAAACGACTATCAGGTCGAAGGTGATCTGCGTCGTTGGGAAGGAATGAACATCAAGCGCCTGATGGATATCGGATGCTACCGGGGACGTCGCCACCGTGCCGGTCTTCCCGTTCGAGGGCAGCGGACACGCACCAACGCCCGGACTCGGCGAGGGGGTCGTCGCACTGTCGCAGGTAAGAAGAAAGCTCCTAAGAAATAGACTGTCGCTCAGGTTTAAGAAGGTAGAGCCCCGAAGGTGGCCGCTTTTTGAACACTTTAGTGTGGCATGTTCTTGAATTTGTACAGAGAGATTAGAGTCGTCGGATAGATAGGCAGGCTATGGCTAAACCAAGCAGAAAAACCGGGGGGCGGAAGCCCAAAAAGAATGTCCCCAGCGGCGTTGCACACATCCAGTCAACCTTTAATAACACCATCGTGACCATCTCAGATGTTAACGGTGAGACGATTTCATGGTCATCTGCTGGAGCAAGTGGGTTTAAAGGCGCAAAGAAAGGAACTCCCTTTGCAGCCCAAACCGCCGCAGACAACGCTGCCCGTCGGGCGATGGATCAGGGAATGCGGCAAATCGAGGTGATGGTCAGCGGCCCTGGTGCTGGTCGTGAGACAGCAATCCGGGCCCTGCAAGGTGCTGGCCTGGAAATCACGCTAATTCGCGATGTGACCCCTATCCCACACAACGGTTGTCGTCCGCCCAAGCGGCGTCGCGTTTAAGGCACCGATACATGCACGTTTGTGAGGTTTAGGGAGGTCACATTGTGGCGCAGTTCCAGGTTGAATGTGTCGAGTCATCCGTTGACGCCGATCAAAATCACTACAGTCGATTTGCGATCGAGCCGTTAGAGCGCAGCCAGGGTATTACGGTGGGCAATGCCCTTCGTCGGGTATTGCTATCAAACTTGAGCGGGGCAGCGGTCACCTCTGTTCGTATCGCAGGGGCGACCCACGAGTTTTCCACGGTTCCGGGCGTGAGAGAAGATGTTCTTGACATCCTCCTCAACATGAAGGAGATCGTCCTCAAGAGCTATTCATCGCAACCGCAGATTGGGCGTCTAGTGGTTCAAGGCCCTGCCAAAGTAACCTCAGGCCACTTTGATTTGCCCTCGGAGGTTGAAGTGGTTAACCCCAATCAGTACATCGCTTCAGTCGCGGAAGGCCATACGTTAGAGATGGAGTTCCGTATTGAAGTTGGCGAGGGGTATCGTGCTGTTGATCGGGGCCGTGATGAAACCGCTGCCCTCGACTTTATGCAAATTGACGCGGTGTTTATGCCTGTCCGTAAGGTAAATTACACCGTTGAGGATGTGCTAGAAGGCGGTGCGTTGACGAAGGATCGTCTCTTACTGGAAGTTTGGACAAATGGAAGCATCACGCCCCAGCAGGCGATGAGTGAGGCCGCTGCGATTCTGGTGGATCTCTTCAGCCCGCTGAAGGATGTCACGCTAGAGCCCAAACCCGATGAGGAGTCTCGGGAAGAGGATCCTGCGAACCAGATCCCGATTGAAGAACTTCAGCTTTCGGTGCGTGCCTACAACTGTCTGAAGCGGGCTCAAATTAATTCTGTGTCTGACTTATTGGATTACACCCAAGAGGATCTCCTGGAGATCAAGAATTTTGGGCAAAAGTCAGCCGAGGAAGTCATTGAAGCGCTGCAGCAACGGCTTGGCATTACACTTCCGGCTGAAAAGTCTGCCAAGCCTTCTTAGGTTTGGTGTCTTCCTCAGATGTTCTGAGGAGCAACTTCCGAGGCTGGCTAGCTTCGGATTTTTGTTGTCGATGTGTTTTAAGGGGGAACGTTTGAAATGCGCCACGGTCGCCGCATACCTCAATTAGGCAAGCCTGCTGATCAGCGTCGAGCCCTACTTCGGGCCTTGACCACTGAGCTGATTCGGCATGGCCGCATCACTACGACCAAAACCCGCGCAAAGGCAGTGCGCTCTGAAGCAGAGCACATGATTACCTTGGCGAAGGATGGGTCGTTGGCTGCCCGACGACGGGCGATGGGCTATTTGTACGACAAGCAGCTTGTCCATGCCTTGTTTGAACAGGCAAATGAACGCTATGGCGATCGCAACGGCGGCTATACCCGTATTGTGCGTACGGTCAGTCGTCGGGGTGATAATGCTGAAATGGCCATCATTGAGTTGACCTAGGGGCATTCAGTGCAATGGTACTAGGGGCATTCAGTGCAATGGTAAAGGAGCCTTCTACGCTTATCGATCAGATCAGTGCTGACTCAACGGGCCAATGGAAAGACCGCCAACGCATTGCCTTAGTCATTCAGTATGTGGGCACTCGATTTCATGGCTGGCAGCGGCAAGCGAGGGAGCGAACCGTCCAGGGTGAGATCGAAGCAGTGATTCGTCAAGTTCTCGGAACGTTTGTGACCCTGCATGGGGCAGGACGAACCGATGCCGGTGTTCACGCCGCAGCTCAAGTTGCTCACTTTGATGCTCCTGCCATCATTCCAGCCTACCGATGGGCTGCGATTTTGAATCATCGGTTGCCTCCAGACATTGTGATTCGTTCTTCGGCTGCTGTACCCGATCAGTGGCACGCTCAGTTTTCTGCCGAGTGGCGTCGTTATCGGTACACCATCTACACGGATCCACTTCCGAACTTGTTTGTGCGTCCTTACGCCTGGCACTACTATTATGAGCCGCTAGATGAGGTCGCCATGCAAGATGCCCTGTCTCCCCTTGTGGGTCACCATGAATTGACAGCCTTTCACCGGGCGGGTTCTGGTCGGGCGCATTCCTGGGTGAATGTTTGGGAGGCGAAATGCTATCGCCGATCGCCCTTTTGCATCGTTGAGCTACAGGCCAGTGGGTTCTTGTACGGGATGGTGCGCCTCATCATCGGTTTGTTGGTGGAGGTTGGGCGGGGGCTGATGGGGGTGGGGGACTTTACGCATCTCTGGCAGACCCAGCAGCGCGATCGCGTCAAGTACGCCGCGCCCGCCCAAGGGCTTTGCTTACTACGAGTTGGCTACCAGCATTTTCCGTTTCCCCCGGATGTTTGGTACGACACCTTACCCCATCTCGTCTTATCTAGTGCGGCCTTGCCCACTGCCCTGTAGAAGAGTCGCTGATTTGCCGACTGTGTTTGCTTACTCCTTGACGTGATTTACAGAGAACACCCATGACTAAGACCTACGTACCTCCAGTAGACGCGATCGAGCGCAAATGGTACGTCGTAGATGCGGCGGATCAGCGCCTTGGTCGTTTAGCCAGCGAAGTAGCCCGGGTTTTGCGGGGCAAAAACAAGCCGACCTATACTCCGAATATGGACACAGGCGATTTTGTGATTGTCGTAAATGCAGACAAGATCGCAGTGACGGGCCGAAAAGCTGATCAGAAGCTGTATCGTCGTCACTCTGGTCGTCCTGGTGGCATGAAAACCGAAACCTTTTCCCAGCTCCAGGCGCGAGTGCCAGAGCGGATTGTCGAGAAAGCGGTCAAAGGAATGTTGCCGAAAAATGCCCTAGGGCGCAAGCTATTTACGAAGCTTAAGGTCTACGCTGGCCCTGAGCATCCCCACCAAGCTCAGCAGCCCGAAGCCCTTGTTCTGAATACCAAACCGGGAGAATAACATCATGCAAGCTACGGATCGGAACGATCGAGTTGTTTACTGGGGAACCGGGCGTCGCAAGACTGCTGTTGCTCGCGTTCGTCTCGTTCCAGGGAGCGGTCAATTGACTATTAACGGGCGTCCAGGCGAGGTTCATCTGCAGGGTAATCCTTCCTATTTATCTGCTGTGCGCCTACCCTTGGAAACCTTGGGTTTGGAAAGTGACTACGACATCTTGGTAAACGTGCGCGGTGGCGGTCTGACTGGACACGCCGATGCAATCAAGATGGGCGTTGCTCGGGCACTGTGTCAGCTTGATCCCGAGAATCGCAAGCCGTTGAAAATTGAGGGTTACCTAACCCGCGACGCTCGCCGTAAGGAGCGGAAGAAATACGGTTTGAAAAAAGCGCGTAAGGCACCTCAGTTCTCCAAGCGTTAATCTATGTTTGGTTTGGATAATGTTTGAGGATTAGGCCAGGGTTACGCGGCCCTTTGATAGAAGTTAAGTTGAACAATCCTACTGTTTTGGAGCGGTTCGATGCCAAAGTCTGAGATTCATCCTGAGTGGTACCCTGAGGCCAAGGTCTATTGTGATGGCAAGTTGGTCATGACGGTAGGCTCTACCAAGCCTGAGCTGCACGTTGATGTGTGGTCTGGCAATCATCCCTTCTACACGGGAACCCAAAAGATTATTGATACCGAGGGGCGTGTTGAGCGTTTCCTGCGTAAGTATGGGATGTCTGATACCAGTGACCAGGGTGGTGGAGATTGAAAGTAAGGCGCAGGTAATCTCGGATCGTCGTGAAGCGAGTTCTGAGTCCTTGCGCCATAAACTTTGCGGCCAGTGATGCAAGCCATTGGAGATCCCTTGCTTAAATCGTGATGTCTAACACTTATATCAAGTCCGGTTGCTTACCCATAAATAGAATTCCTGGAACCTTTACAGAGTTGGCATCATTATTGCGGGTGATTAGCAGGGCTTCATATTAGGCACACTTTAGGAGACTTCACCTTGCGAAAAGCCGCATTGGTTGACTGAATCTTACGCACTTTTTTCTAAAAGTTATGGCCGAAGCTTATCTGTTAGACAAGCTCAATTCTGTTGAGCAGACTTTCCACGAACTGACGCGACGTTTGGCTGATCCAGATGTGGCGAAGGATCCAGATGAGTTTCAGCACATTGCAAAAGTGCGCTCTTCTTTGGAGGAGACGGTCAATGTCTACGAGGCATGGAAACAGGTCGTCGAGGAGCTGAACGGCGCGCGAGATGTGTACCGCGAGGCAAGCAGTGACCCAGATTTGCGGGACATGGCCGCTCAGGAGGTTGAAGCCTTGGAGGCTCGGCAGAAAGAGCTGGAGTATCAGCTTAAGGTGTTGCTCCTGCCGCAAGATCCCAATGATGACAAGAACATCATGTTGGAGATTCGCGCTGGGACTGGCGGAGATGAGGCCAGCATCTGGGCAGGCGACCTAGTGCGCATGTATTCTCGCTATGCAGAGACACAGGGGTGGCAGGTTCGCTTAGTGAGTGAGTCTCTTGCGGATATGGGCGGATTTAAAGAAGCCATCCTGGAGATTCAGGGCGATCGCGTCTACAGCAAGTTGAAGTACGAGGCAGGCGTTCACCGAGTCCAGCGGGTGCCTGTGACGGAAGCTGGGGGACGAGTCCACACTTCAACGGCAACGGTGGCGGTCATGCCTGAGGTGGACGCGGTGGAAGTTGAGATTGATCCGGGCGACTTGGAGATCTCCACAGCGCGCTCTGGCGGAGCAGGTGGTCAAAACGTTAACAAGGTAGAGACGGCGGTTGATCTGCTGCATAAACCCACAGGAATTCGTGTGTTCTGTACGGAGGAGCGATCGCAGCTCAAGAACCGAGAGCGGGCGATGCAGATCCTACGGGCGAAGTTGTACGACGTCAAACTCCGGGAGCAGCAGCAGGCGGTAACTTCGATGCGGCGATCGCAGGTAGGAACAGGGGCGCGCTCTGAAAAGATTCGCACCTACAACTACAAGGACAACCGCGTGACCGATCATCGCCTCGGCACAAACTTTACCCTGTCCCCCGTGCTTGAGGGAGACATTGAAGACATGATCCAGTCTTGTATTACCCAAGACCAGCAGGAACAACTGGAAGAACTAGCCGCCTCAACCTCTGCCGCTTAAACTGAGAGGCATTGTCCTCGGAGTTTCAGTTAATCAATGGCGCGGTTCTTGCACCTTGCAGATATACACCTCGGGTTTGATCGCTATGACAGTCGCGATCGCACCCGAGATTTTTATTACGCGCTGAGGGATGTCATTGAACGCCACGCGATCGCGGCCCAGGTCGATTTTGTGGTGATTGCCGGAGATTTATTCGAGCATCGTCTGGTGCAGCCTGCCATTCTCAATCAGGCCCAGCTTTGCCTCCAGCGACTCAAGGAGGCGGGCATTCCTGTGTTGGCCATTGAGGGTAATCATGACAATCGTCCCTATGGCACGCAAACGAGTTGGCTAAAGTATCTCTCCCAGTGGCAACTCCTGACCCTCCTGGAGCCAACCGTTGAAAGCGGTGGGGAGGTGACCTATCGGCCCTGGGATACCGAAAGTCGCTCGGGGGGATATGTGGATTTACCCTGCGGCGTGCGCGTGTTGGGTTCTCAGTGGTACGGGGCGACGGCCCCCCAAGCGATCGCGCGCCTCGCTACAGCCATTCAAGCCCTGCCGCCCGGCCCGGCCCACACGGTACTGCTCTTTCATCATGGCTTAGAGGGCCAAATTGCGCGCTATAGCGGAGCCCTGCGCTATCAAGACCTATTGCCGTTGAAGCACGCAGGCGTGGACTACTTGGCCTTGGGACATATCCATAAGGCCTATGCCGTCGAGGATTGGATTTTTAACCCAGGCTCGATTGAGGCCAATAACGTTGAGGAGGGAGCCTACGATCGCGGGGCATATCTGGTGGAATTCACCGCAACGGGCATCCATGCGGAACTCCGACAAGACTATCAGCAACGACCCATTGTGCGCCTCGGGTACACCGTCACCAGCGAGCAGAGCGAGGATGAGGTGATTGCAGCCGCGATCGCCATCCTCGAGGCCGCAATTCAACAGGGCAAACTCCACCCCCACACTCAGCCCATTGTCGAGCTTCGCCTTGAAGGCCAAGTCGGATTTGAACGGCTTTCCCTCGATACCCGCCAGCTCCAACAGCAACTTCAGGCTCTCAGCAACGCCCTGATCTTTCTGCTGCGCTACGACGTGGAAGATGTGATGTACAACTCGCCTGTGGCTGATGATGCCAGTCGCCAAGCGATCGAGCACAGCACCTTTCTCGATGTGCTGACAGGCCACCGCGACTACAAAAAACGAGCCGCAGAACTAGCCCAAGGGCTCATCGACCTGAAGGATCGGAGCCTTGCTCACCAAGACGATCGCGATCTGTATGCGTTTGTAGACAACCTGCTGAACGGCACCGCTTCGCTCACCGCCGATGACGCTTAAGATCAGCACCCTGAGCCTACCCAGGGCATCAATGCGCCATTTCTGGCATGCTTAAATGCCCCCAACCGCAAAGCCGAGCCAATCGCGCTGCCCCCAAATCATGAGCACCCCACTGAAGGCCACAAACGCAAACACCACCTGCCGAAACTGCTGGCTGCTCATCCTCGCCAAGACCCACTTCCCGAGCCAGTTAGCGGGAATCGCAGCGAGCCCAATCAGCAAGCCATATCCCAACATCGAGCCATCGATTGCCCCCAGTACACCGTAGCTTGCCAGTTTGACAACGTGTAAAAAGGTTTTGTTGAGAGACTTCGTGGCGATCATCGTCTCTTTTTCCAGGCCGTAGGCCAGGTACATCGGATTCATGACGGGGCCGGTGCTGCCGATCAGGCCAGAGCCCACCGCGTTTAAAAAGGCTGCGGGCAGAAAGTGCCAGGCACGAATGGTGAATCGAGTTGAGCTTTGTTGCCACCGGCCCTGAAGGCAGTGGTCGAGCACCATGATGAGCAATGCACCTCCCAAGAAGACTTGCAGCCACTCAGCGCGAAATTGGGTGAAGGCATAGGCTCCGAGAAGGGCACCGCTAATGCTGCCGGGAACGTACCAAGCGGTGACCTGCCAATCAATATGCTTCCAAAAGAAGAGACTGCGCTGGCCGTTGCCGACCAGCAACCCCGTGGTGAGGGTGGGGGCCACGCCCGCTGCGCCGATCGCAAGGGTCAGAGCTGGGATGAGCAAGAGCGGACTGCCACCCCCAGCTAACATGCTAAAAAACCAGGCCACAAAGCTCACGGTTCCCAGGCCAAGCCACAGGGTACCGTCAAAGCTGCCAAGAAGGTGGGTTAGCTCAGTCACTGAGTTCAGTGCTCTTGGGAGGTGGGAGGAGATGAGATCGCGATCGCTACACTTTACTTATCTTAATCGATGGATTTGGGAGATATGGGAGCTCAATCGTTCACGATTTCTGGGGTTTGACCCACTGGAGAGTTTTGGGAATTTGAGACTGGAGTCTGTTGTGCTGATACCACCCGCAGCCCAGATGATACGGGCCGTAACCCACATGGACGTAGCCCTCCGTCGCGATCGCGGTGGATGCGAGGGCCTGCGATCGCCCCTGGAGAAAGGTTTCAACCTGAGTCAGGGTATCGAGCATCACCCGATTTTGTTGAATGTGTGGGCCAAACCGTTGCAAGAACGCAGTGGTGGGCTTAAGTCCGCGCGGAGTTTGGGTCGCGAGGGGAATTCCTAAGGTTTGCGGCGCGAGAGTTGCGGGGGGAATACAGTGCGCTGAGGTGAGCCATTGACGCCGCTGTCCGGTTGTCCAGCACAGGCTATTCGCTTCGAGCTGGGAGACGGGCAGACCAAATCGGCGGCTGAGTTCTTGCAGGGGAGAGGTTGGTGTCCAGGGCATCGCCAGCGGGTCGGCAATGGATTGTGCGGGCGGCGAGTTGGGGATCTGGGTATCGGCGCGGCGGATGCGCGCCACAAAAAAGCCGCCGGTGTCGTTGAGGTGGGGCCAATAGCGCTGGGCATGGCGGAGATCGCCACGGTAGGTTTGGCCCTGCCAGTGGTCTTGTCCGGGTTGTCCATGCAGGGTTGGCAGGTCAAAGGATTCGAGCCCGCCGCGATCGCCCAACACAGCATCAATGACGGCTTCATTTTCTTCGGGGGCAAAGGTGCAGGTGCTATACACCACCACGCCGCCGGGTTTGACTAGGGTGAGGGCACGATCAAGGAGACGCCGCTGGACAGCAGCAATGCGCTGGCTGTGGGTCGAGTTCCAGGGTTTGGGCTGTTTGCGTCGCCGTAGGGTGCCTTCTCCAGAGCAGGGGGCATCTACCAAAATGCGGTCAAAACTGCCGGGTAACAAAGCCAGTTCGCGTCCATCGGCCTGGGTGGTGATAACGTTGGTGAGCCCGAGGCGAGCAATGGTTGCGGTGAGGCTTGCCATCCGCCCTGGGTTGCGTTCGTTGGCGAGCACACACCCCGTATCGCCAACGCGCAGGGCAATTTGGGCGGTTTTGCCGCCAGGGGCCGCGCACAAATCCAGTACGCGATCGCCCGGTTGTGGATCGAGGGCCGCGATCGCGGTCATGGCAATTTCCTCTTGGACATAGCACCAGCCTGCAAAGAAGGGCAGGGTGTGCCCCGGAGCTACCCAGTGCAGACTGCGAAACGCACCGGGCATCCACGGAATGGAGGTGCAGTCTACGCCAAGAGCCCGGAGAGCAGCGAGGGTCTCTGGGACGACAGGAGCCTTGAGGGGGTTGACCCAAAACCCGACGGGAAGGGGGCGCTGGGCGGCGGCGATCGCGGCGGGCAGGTCATCCATGAGTGCCCCATAGCGTCCCCAAACGGCTTCCCACTCAATGCTGGCGTTGTCATGGTGGGCGATGCTGTTGCCCACAGAAGATCGAAATTCTGGCAAAGTTGCGTACCCTGGACTTGAAACAACGTTGGTTGTCAGCGGTATGTCAGAGTCGTCTCCTCGCTTCGATCCGTCCTCTGTCGATACGAGCCCTGCGCCCGAAGCGCAGCTTGCAGCGGGGCTTGATGCGTTGCAGCAAAGATCCTACGCCGACGCGATCGCCACCCTTTCTACGCTACAGCACCGTCCGGGATTGCCCAAAACCATTCAGGTGAAAGCCACGATGGGGCTAGTGCGCGCCTACGCCAAACAAGGCCAAACGACGGAAGCGATTCACCACTGCCGCTCGCTGAGTCAGTCTTCTTCGACACAGGTGCGGCAGTGGGCACAAAAGATGTTGACACAGCTCACTGCTGTTCAAGCTTTCCCGGCCCCGTCGGCAAAACCTTCGACGGGTTTTCAGCCCTTGGCTCCCGAGGCGACGGGGGCAGTGCAAAATGCCAGTGGTTTTGTGCCCCTTGAGCCAGCGTCTTCCCCCTTGGAGACAACGCCGCCCAGCAAGAAAGCGCAGGATCCACCGCAAGAAAGTCTGACGCTGAAGTCACCCCGCGATCGCGCGTCGAGTCCTGAGCCCATGCCTCAACCCCCTCCAGAGGAATCACCCGCAGGAGAGGCATCCCCCCAGGCCAACGAAGCTGAAACTCCGGCGCTGAGCTCCCTTTTTCACGATGAGCAGTTGAATGCGACGGTGGCAGATTCGGCCCCTGTCGAAGACATCAAGGACAGTGCTGGGGATAGTCCAAATTCCGCGATCGCGCCTGCCCCCCATTCCCCCCCCGAATCAGAATCCACTGAGCCCGCCCCCGCCGATCTGCTGACTGCGGCAGAGTTTTGGGCCTTTCGGAACCAGGGCCGCCTGCCCCGACCCCGTGCCTTTGCGCTGCCAGCGGTGACCATTGCGGGGCTCGGGGTACTACAGCTTGGCAGCGCGATCGCGCTGTTTTGGGTCATTCAACGCCTGGTTCATAGCGGACTGTCGGCCCTGGGATGGCTGATCGTCCGTCAGCCGCTCTTGCCCCTGCCCTACCCAGGGATGCTGTATGGCGACTATCGCTGGCCGATTGCCCTTAGCCTCATGGGGCTGCTGTTGGCCTCGCCGTGGCTGCTGGATATTCTGCTGGCTCGTGCCTACGGACAAACGCCGCTGTCGGTTAACACGCTGAAAACAACTCACCCCGAGACGGTGCGCCTGTTACGCCAACTGAGCCAGCGGCGGGGGGCCCTCATTCCGAGCCTGAAGGTGTTGCCGACTCAAGCTCCGGTGGTGTTGAGCTACGGCTGGTTGCCCCAGGTGCAGCGGCTGGTTGTCAGTCGCGGCGTGTTGGATCGGCTTGAGGATGATGAGTTGGCAACACTCGTGGCCTACGACTGGGCCCACAGCACAACGGGCACCTTGCCGCTGATGTCGGGCATGGGGGCGCTACTTCAACTGGTGTATCAGGTCTATTGGCAGGGGGCAGCCTGGGGCGATCGCCGACGGGCAGGCGGGCTACGGGCGATCGCGGCGACGATTTCAGCCCTGGCCTACAGTTTGTATTGGCTGCTGCACAAGGTGACTATCACCTTGGCGCGGGTGCGGGTGCCCTTGAGCGATCGCTACGCTGCAGCATGGACGGGCAACCCCAATGCCTTGGTGCGGGCCTTGCTGAAGTTTGCGATCGCCACGGCTGAAGACGTGAGCCACAGCGGCCATACCCATCCCGCGATCGAAAGTTTAGACGTGCTGATGCCCCTGGGACATACCTCGGCGCTGACTCCCGGAAGCCTGTACGGCCAGGCTGATCTCCTTCAAGTGTTGAGTTGGGAACGCCACAACCCCTATCGCCACTGGCTCACGGTGAACAATGCCCATCCGTTGCTCGGCGATCGCCTTTTAACCCTGTCCCGACTTGCCCATCAGTGGGGGCTAGAGCCTGAAATGCCATTGCCAGAAACCGTCACCGCCCGCCATCGCTCTCAGCTTCGACTCTTTTTGCTACAAATCAGCCCCTACCTAGGCCCAGCCGTTGGAGCCGCCTTTGCCCTATTACTGTGGTTCCTGGGGGGCATTGCCACGCCCTTTGGGATTTGGCAGCTTGGAGCCTTTTATGGCGACCCAATGGTCTTGAGGGGGGCTGTGCTCTTGGGGACGGGGATGGGAATTTTCATCCGCATTAACCGCTATTTTCCCGATATCCCCCCCGCCCACCTCTTTCGGGAGGTGCCCCTCCTTGCCCTGCTTCAGAATCCCCAAACGCTACCCAGCAGCAGCACGCCCGTGCGTCTAAAAGGAACGCTACTCGGGCGACGTGGCATTGCAAATTGGATGGGGCAAGACCTGATACTCCAAACTTCAACCGGGCTGGTCAAGCTGCACTTTTTGTCGATTTTGGGGGCAGTGGGCAATCTCTTGACTCACCCGGCTCACCCAGCAAATGCCGTGGGGCAACCGTTGGCGATCGCAGGCTGGTTTCGGCGCGGCGCAACCCCGTGGATAGATGTCGAGGTGATGGCGCGATCGGGCAAAACCCTGGCTCGCAGCAATCATCCCCTGCTTGCAGTGCTGCTTGGGGTGTTCTTTTGTGCGTGGGGCATGATGGTGCTGCTGCGGGGTTAGGGGCGATCGCCCGCCCTCGCGATCGCCCAAAGACACCCGCACTGGCTACTCGACCCCATCCCCGATGTTGCAGACTTCGAGACAAAATGTTACCTTTCTTAACAGAGTTCCAGTGCACCTAAGCGTGACTGATTCCTACAGGTACAGTTCGGTCACTTCGGCCCTACGGGTCCTAGGTATCGGGTTCTCCTACTCTCAACACAGCAAGTTGCGCCAGCCGTCCCTAGGTCGGCTGGTTTTTATTGTCTTGTGTGTGACAAGAGTTCAGGAAAATCTGGATTCGACTGTTCTTGCGGAACGTGCGTGTTACTTTAGTTAATGGTCTCTGAATTTCAGGGCTTGGGTTTCAGTCTCCCCGAGGTGCATGGGTCAGCTTCAGGGGTTATCCTCCCCGTGCGATGCCAGTCAGGTTGTGGGTGAGCTTTGTTAAGTTGAGGGCAGTGCAAAAAGCTTTCAGTCACAAAGGGTTCAGGGATGCACTCGGTCAGCCAGAGGCTGTGGATGCTGAGTCTTTCCGGTTATCGTGTTGAGCACAACGCCGGGCTGCCCCAGGGTTTTCGTTGGGCCAATCGCTCAATGACAGTGTCGAAACCCAGACCACGTCGATAACAAAACGCTGAGTTAGAGGTATCTATAATGTCTGTACGCATTTACGTCGGCAACCTGCCCAAAGAGATGGAGCGCGGTGAGCTGGAAACGCTATTTTCAGAGCATTCTGAAGACATCGTTTCCATCAAGCTAATCTCTGATCGCAAGACCGGCAAGTGTCGCGGGTTTGGTTTCGTCACGGTGAAAACCGACGAGCAAGCTGATGCCATTGTGGAAAAATTCAGCGGTTATCAGCTTGAGGAAAGCGAGCTCAAGGTTGAAAAGGCGCTTCCTCGTGCGAAGGCAAAGGGGGATGCCCCTGAATCTGACAATGGTTCCAACCGTCGCAAGGCAAAGGGCAACACTGGCAATCGGGGTAAGTCTGTGACGCAGGAAAGCGAAGCAGCCCAACCTGATCCGCGCTGGGCTCAGGATCTGGCCAAGCTAAAAGAGCTGCTGGCCGCTCAAGCGACGTCATCGTAGGGGTTGCCTGGACTCCCCTCCAACCTGCGATCGCGCCGAAACGTCTCTCTCGTTGGAGGGGGGCGTTTTTTGTGCATGGGGTGAGGCATGAAGCGGCGCTGAATTCAGGGATGAATACTCCCATCCCCCGGCAACGCCCAAGACATCGTTGTGGCAATGGCTCCAGGCTATGCCGCAACAGCTAAGGATGAGCCTTGGGTCTGATGTTGGATTTGGGCTAGAACCTGCAAAAAGTCATCTTCTATCCAGGGAATGTTGCCCGCGTGGAGCACTGGGACATGGATAAAGAGCCCTTGACTTTGCCATCTTTGAGTATTGAGAAAATCAAGCAGGGCGTAGTAGAGGGCGTTGCACACGAAGCTACCCGCATCATGGCTGATGGTTGTCCAGCGGGTGTGGGGCAGGATGCTGGGGAGATCGAGGGCCGTGTCGAGGAACTGTTTGCCTCGGTGGGCGCGCTGTTCTAAGTTGAGGAGCGATCGCCGTTCCGCCATTCCGCAGCAGATGATTGCCGCTGGCCGAACTTCGACAATTTTGGCCATAACCTGACAGGCCGCAAGCTGGGTGTTGACGGGCAACTGGCGCAATAGCGTGACATTAGCGGGCAATTTTTTCGCGGCGTGGAGCCCGGCGAGTAAGTCATCAGAGGAGTTGGATCGCTGGTGGGCGCGCCACGGGGAAAAGGAGGTCAGCAGGAGGGGGGCAGTCATTGAGGTGGGCCGTCTGCACGACGGGAAATGACGACAAACGCTGAAATGATCGATTGCGATCAACTTTGACCTGGGTAGGCAACAGGATTCGGGATGAGGGCGATGTGTGCCCATGCTCCGATGCGGTGCCGGGCAGCGCATCTCTTCTGGCTATGGGGATGCAAGGCTGTTGATGCGCAATCGCGGAATGACGCCTGATGGTGAGACAAGCCCAGGACATCGCCTGTGGCCACAGTGCGATCGCAGCCCTGCTGTAGGGCCACGATCGCGAGTGCTCTAGGTTCACCATTCATCAGAACCCAGAGCACTCCGTATACTATTGAAATGTTCAGGCTGAAATTTGGAGGTTCACCATGACTCGTATCGCCGTCATTGATTACGACATGGGCAACCTACACTCGGCCTGCAAAGGACTGGAAAAGGCAGGCGCACAGCCCATTGTGACTGAGGATGCAGCGGTGCTAGCGGCGGCGGATGCGGTGGTGTTGCCGGGGGTTGGAGCCTTTGACCCAGCCATGCAACACCTGCGCGATCGCGATTTGGTGCGTCCGATTCAAGACATCATCGCCAGCGGCAAGCCGTTTCTGGGGATTTGCCTGGGGCTGCAAGTGCTGTTTGAGTCCAGCGAAGAAGGTCAGGAGCCGGGGCTTGGCATCATACCGGGGCGGATCCGCGAGTTTCAGCCAGAACCGGGCATCACCATTCCCCACATGGGATGGAACCAGTTGCAGTTGACCCAGCCAGACTCAGCCCTGTGGCGTGGGGTGACTTCGGGAGATTGGGTGTACTTTGTGCACTCTTACTATGCAGAGCCTCGCGACCCCAGTTGGACGGCGGCGACGATTACCCACGGGACGCAAACCGTGACCGCCGCGATCGCCCGCAACAACGTCATGGCCGTCCAATTCCACCCCGAAAAATCAGCCACGGTGGGCCTCCGCATTTTGTCGAATTTTGTGACCGCTGTGGCTCAGCAATCCCTTGCCCTGGCCTGGTGATGGCGCTGCGGATTTATGGCAATCGGGCACTCAAAACCGTGCCAGGGCAGCAAACCCGCCCGACTACGGGGCGTGTGCGTGAGGCCTTGTTCAACATTTGGCAGGGGCAGGTGGCGGGCTGTCGTTGGCTCGACCTCTGTGCTGGCAATGGGGTGATGGGGGCGGAGGCGCTGTGTCGTCAGGCATCAGCCGTTGTGGGCATTGAGCGATCGGGGCTGGCCTGTCGCACGATTCGCCAAAACTGGGCCCATGTGGCCCAGGCCAATCAGCGCTATGACGTGCTGCAAGGGGATGTGGTGGCGCAGTTGCCGCGTCTGGCGGGGCAGGCATTCGATCGCATTTATTTTGACCCGCCTTACCACAGCGGGTTGTATGAGCCCGTATTGCAGGCGATCGCGACCCATCACCTCCTAGCTCCAACGGGGGAAATGGCCGTGGAGTATACCGAGGCAGCATGGCAACCGATCGCGATCGCGGGCTTACAGTGGATTGAGTCCCGCCGCTACGGCCACACCTCCCTTGCCTTCTATCGTCCAGTTGCTCCTGATGATGCAGCGATGGACAAGGGTGCGGTGGATAATCGCGCGATCGTGCCCTTTGATGATGTCACCCCACCCCTGTAATGACCCGATGACTCCTGAACTCACCCTTCCCGGCCCCATTGTTTCCGTTGACTGGCTGTCTCAACACCTGCATGACCCACAGGTTGTGATTGTGGACTGTCGATTTTCCCTGGCAGACCCAACCCAGGGCCGTCGCGCCTACGACGCCGGGCACCTCCCCACGGCGCAGTATTTGGATCTCAACCGTGATCTGTCGAGTCCAGTTCAGGCCCAAGGAGGGCGTCATCCTCTGCCGGATCTGTCTGCCTTGGCGCAGCGCTTGGCCGCGTGCGGTATTTCTTCCCATCCAGCGACGGTAGTAGTGGCCTATGACGACGCCCAGGGGGCATTTGCAGCGCGGCTGTGGTGGTTGTTGCGCTATGTGGGGCACACTTCCGTAGCAGTGCTAGATGGGGGCTGGCAGGCTTGGCAGCGGGCGGGGCTGCCCACAACAACAACGGTGATGCCGCGCTTGCCCGGGCAGTTTCAGATGCAGGTGCAGCCGGGGTGGGTGGTCGATCGCACGACCGTACAGCACCAGCGCGCCCAAGGTCGGGTGTTGATTGACTCCCGTGCGCCAGAACGGTTTCGGGGCGAGGTTGAGCCCATTGACCCGATTGCCGGGACGATACCCGGAGCTGCGAATGTGTTTTGGAAAACCATGCTCGATGACCACGGTTGCTTCCTGAGTCCCGACGCCTTGCGAGAACGATGGGCAACCTGGGTCGTGCAAGATCCCATTGTGTTTTGCGGCTCAGGGGTGACGGCCTGTGTCAATTTGCTGGCTCAGGCGATCGCGGGCTACCCCCTCTCACCGCTCTACGTTGGCGGCTGGAGCGACTGGTGTACGACGTTGACAAAGGCGGCGGATACAGATGGCAAGGCAGATGCCTGAACTTGGGCAAAGGGAGGCGCGATCGCGAAAACGCACGGTAACATTTCTCGACAGTGATGCTCTGCACCGGAATCAGCGTGTACAATCCAATTAATTCAAACGTACTATAGGTGTTGTCATGGTTCAGTACACGCTGGCCCAAAGCCCGGAAGTGATCCTTGAGGTGCCAGGCAAGGATTCTAAAAAAGCCCGCGACCGCGCCATGGATCAGTTGGTTGATTTAATGGATGATGGCAAGCTGCCGACGGCCCTTGCCGATGGCTTTAGCCCGACCCAATTTATTGAAGTGAAAGTGCCTGAATCCTCTCCCGATATTCAACAACACGAGGACGCGGTGGTGGACGCGGTGCAAGTGCTCAGCCACCTTGCAACCCTCAAGATGAAGATGCAGTCCTCCCGCGAAGAGGCGCTCGCCGTGCGGGAACTGGTGGACTTGCTGTTTTCTGATGAGCCAATCACCGAAGATCAGTTAAATCGCCTTAAGGATGGCTTTAAGGTGCTGAAGGGGTTTGCCCAGACAAACTTGAAGTTTCGTGAGGCGCGATCGCAGGCCGAAGCGGCCCGCCAGGTGCTCAACGCGGCGCTGGCTCCTTAGCGCCAAGATTTGCCAGGGCGCACGAGACGATTGACGATTAGGGTTTGACGGCAACACCTCGATAGAAGTATCCCGCCACCTTGGGAAATCCATCTGCATAAAAGCATTCCAGGCTTTCAAGGGGCATCACGGCCGACACGAGGATATCGATGGGGCGGTTGAGGTGGCAGCCGTCGGCGATACGTTTTTGCACCGGAGTGAGGCGATTTTGCCAGGTTTGTAGCGATCGCTCCGGGCTCAGCCCATGCTCAATGAACACAAACCTGCCGCCGGGTTTGAGCACCCGCCGAATTTCGCGCAAGGCCTGCTCAGGTTCGGCAATACTGCACAGCGTCCAGGTGCTGACGACCCAATCAAAGGTGTTGTCAGCCATTGGGAGATGTTCGCCCCGCAGAGATTGACTCTCAATCGGCAAAGGCGATGCTGCAATGCGGGGCTGAGCGATAGCGCCCATGCCAGGATTCGGGTCAATGACGGTGAGCGATGTCACCGTCTCTGGATAGTAAGCCAGGTTCAGGCCCGTCCCAAACCCAACCTCTAACACGTTGCCGCTGACCCCAGCCAAAACCTGTCGCCGATAGGTCGCAAAGGATTCGCCGGTCATGGCCCAATCCAAAAGTCGGGGAAAGAGGCGATCGCGATACCAGTTCACGGGGTTGCCATACTCCATGAGTGCGCTGCTGTCTTGAGCATAGACCGCGATTGAGGACTCAAAATCTGATAGCGTAATAGTCTTCTTAGTCTCAGCATTTGATCGGAGAAAGCGGGTATGGCGGCTTTGACAGGGCGAGACTTTCTGAGTCTTGCAGATCTTACTTCCGAAGAACTCAGCCAATTGTTGACCCTAGCGGCAGATCTCAAGTCTGGCAAAGTTCAAAGCGATCGCCCGCGCAAGATTCTCGGCCTACTGTTCCGCAAGGCTTCAACCCGCACCCGCGTCAGCTTTTCCTCTGCAATGTGGCAAATTGGCGGGCAAGTGTTGGATTTGAACGTGCAGCTCACCCAAGTCAGCCGGGGAGAGCCTGTCAAAGACACGGCCCGTGTGCTTGATCGCTATCTGGATGTCCTCGCCATCCGCACCTTCGATCAGGCTGAGGTAGTCGAGTTCGCCCACTATGCTGATATTCCCATCATCAACGCCCTGACGGATCAAGAACATCCCTGCCAAATTCTGGCCGATCTCCTCACGGTGTCTGAAGTGTTTGGCGGTCTTGAAGGGTTGACGCTCACCTACCTGGGGGATGGCAATAATATTGCCCATTCACTGTTGCTGGGCTGCGCCTTGGCAGGGGTCAACATTCGGGTGGCGACCCCGCCCGACTATGTGCCCGATGGCGATATTGTCCTCAAGGCAAGGGCGATCGCGGGCGATCGCAGCGAAGTTATCATCATCGACAATCCCCAAGAAGCGGTAGAAGGCGCACAGGTACTGTATACCGATGTCTGGGCCAGCATGGGCCAAGAAGACTCCGCCGAGAGCCGGATTCCCATTTTTGAACCCTATCAAATCAACAATCAACTCCTCGCCCGGGCCGACCGCCAGGCGATTGTGCTGCACTGCTTACCGGCCCATCGGGGGGAAGAAATCACCGATGATGTGATGGAAGGGCCACAGTCCAAGGTGTGGGATCAGGCAGAAAATCGAATGCACGCCCAAAAGGCACTGCTGGTAAGCCTGTTGGGTGAATAATGCCGCCGTGAATGGGCGCAAGAGAAACGACACGAAGTAAAGAGGGTTGCGTCTGGGACGTAACCCTCCTTTTTGTGGGAAGCGAGGATACGGATGTCTACTCGATGCGCCGCGATCGCCTACAGATTGGCGAGCACTGTACGCGCCGCCGCGATCGTCTGCTCCACGTCTGCATCGGTGTGAGCCAGAGACGTAAAGCCCGCCTCAAACTGCGACGGGGCAAGATAAACCCCTTGCTCCAACATGCCACGATGGAATCGACTGAACTTCGTGGTGTCCGCCTGCTTTGCATCTTCGTAGTTGGACACTGGCCCCGCCGTGAAAAATAGCCCAAACATCCCGCTGATGTTGCCCCCACAGGCAGCGTGCCCCGTTTCATGGGCAACGGCCAGCAACCCTTGAATCAATTTGTGGGTGGTGGCTTCAAGCTGTTCGTAGGTGCCGGGGCGCTTCAAAATCTCCAGAGTTTTGATGCCTGCGGTCATCGCCAGAGGGTTGCCAGACAAGGTTCCGGCTTGGTACACCGGGCCAGCGGGGGCAATCATTTCCATAATGTCGCGACGCCCCCCGTAGGCTCCGACGGGGAGCCCGCCGCCGATAATTTTGCCCAGGGTGGTGAGGTCGGGGATGATGCCAAACTTCTCCTGGGCTCCGCCGTAGGCGATGCGGAACCCGGTCATCACTTCATCAAAAACCAACAGTGCGCCGTTGTCACGAGTGACTTCGCGTAGCCCCGTCAGGAAGCTTTGGTCAGGGACGATAAAGCCCGCGTTGCCGACGACGGGCTCTAGGATGACGCCCGCAATTTCACCGGGATGTTCTGCAAATAGAGCTTTGACGGCTTCAAGATCGTTGTAGGGTGCGGTGAGGGTGCTGCTGGTGACAGCTTTGGGGACGCCGGGGGAGTCGGGCAGGCCCAGGGTTGCAACGCCGGATCCGGCCTTGACCAAAAACATGTCAGCGTGGCCGTGGTAGTTGCCTTCAAATTTGATGATTTTATCGCGCCCGGTAAAGGCCCGCATCAAGCGCAGGACGGCCATGCAGGCTTCGGTGCCGGAGTTGACAAAGCGCACCATTTCGATGCTGGGGACGGCATCAATGACCATTTCTGCCAGCACGTTTTCGAGGGCGCAGGGCGCGCCAAAGCTGGTGCCTTTTTCCAGTGCGGCGGAGAGCGCTTGCAAGACTTCGGGGTGGGCGTGGCCGCAGATGGCTGGCCCCCAGGTGCCCACATAGTCGATGTATTGGTTGCCGTCTACGTCCCAAATGTGTGCGCCTTTGACGCGATCAAAGACGATAGGCTGGCCGCCGACGGATTTGAAGGCGCGCACAGGAGAGTTGACGCCGCCGGGCATGAGGTGCTGAGCCGCGGCAAAGATCTCTTGTGATTTGCTGGTTTTCAAAGGTGCGGTGCTAACCAAAATTTTTTCCTCTTAGATACCGATCGCTACGACAAAACACGCCAGGGTGAACAGGAGGGCGATCGCCGCTCCTGTGTCATCAGGGCTCGGTCACAGACCCGGTTGAGACCATGCGCGTCCAGGATTGACACAGGCTTTAGCCCGGTTTTTGAGGTTCTCAGGGGGTGGACCGTAAGCCGAGATGGGCCGAATCTGCGACGCGGTTTGTCACGGACTGCTCAGCCTGATGACAAGCACTAATAATTATCCTATCGATTGCCCCGACTTCGTTTTAGCGATGTTAAGGAATGTTCCAAAGGAAATTGTGAGCCATTCGTGCATGGCTCACAATTTCCGGGATGGGATGGGATGGGTTTTCGTAACCGTTGTCAGTTGCCGATGGCTGCGGGGCTAGGCCACGGAGTGCAGGGCAGCGGCGGGTTGTGTTGTTGAAGCACTTTGCCCGACAGGTAGCTCGATGATGAACTCGGTGCCTTGGCCGGGATCCGAGTGACACCGCATCCGTCCTTGGTGGCGATCGATGATGATTTGTTGGCTAATTGAGAGGCCGAGGCCGGTGCCTTTGCCAATGGTTTTGGTGGTGAAGAAGGCGTCAAAGACGCGATCGCGGAAATGTTCAGGAATGCCTGGGCCATTATCTGCAATGTGGATGGCAACCCAATCCTCATTCACCCGGTTGGTTTTGATCTGGATTGCCGGGGCCACCAGATGATCCTGATGGGGCTGATCCTCTAGTGCGTCAATGGCGTTACTCAGCAGATTCACAAAGACCTGGTTGAGCTGGCTGGCGTAGCACTCAACGAGGGGCAGGTCGCCGTAGGTTTTCACAATTTGAATGGGAGGACGGGCTGCATCGTGTTGCTTGAGGCGATGCTGCAAGATCAGCAGAGTGCTGTCGATGCCCCCGTGAAGATCAACGGACTTAATCGCCGATTCATCCAGGCGCGAGAAGTTTCGTAGAGAGAGAACAATCTGGCGAATGCGGTCTGCCCCGAGTTTCATTGACTCAATGAGCTGGGGCCAATCGGATTATAAAAATGTAAGGTCGATTTCTTCGATGCACTCTTGTACCGGCGCGGGTGGATTGGAGACGTGGGTCTGATACTGCTCCACTAAGGTGAGCAGGTCTTGCATGTAGTTAGAGGCGGGCTGCAAGTTGCCATAAATGAAGTTGATGGGGCTATTAATTTCATGGGCGACCCCAGCGACAAGCTGCCCGAGGGAAGACATTTTTTCGTTTTGCCAACACTCCGGCCAATTTAGGCGGCCACGACTTTAATTCCGAATCTTCTCAAACTTGGCGAGCTAATCTACCGAGAGCGAGTCGCGGAAGGGGGCAGTGTTAAAGCAGAACCCCTTCGTCTCAACCCTCCCATCACACGTATTTTTCACCGCCTGCGAGTCCATTATATCAAGGTCGTCCATTGGGGCTGTTTGCCAACTTGGCCCCGCACCCGCTCATGCAGTGCCGTCATCAGCCGCTCCAGGGTACCGTCGGCGCGCCACTGCGTGTAGTACCAATACACCGTCGAATAGGCGGCAAGTCTTTGGGCAGGTTGGCCCAATGACAACCATTCTTGAGGCGATAAAGGATGCTGTCGATCATCTCGCGATAGCTCCATTCGAGGGGACGAGTCTGTTGTTTGGGGGGCAAGATCTCGGGCAATAAGCGTTCAAGGAGTTTCCATTCGGCATCCGTCAAGCTGCTGGAATAAGCTCTGGTTACGGAAGAAGTAGAGGTCATGCATGACGTTGACGCAGATGCAGATACCGAAAGATCTCAAATGGGCTCTATACGGCGCTGCTAAGGATGAAATTGTGTACGAGGCTACGCGATCGCGGTTATTCCATTGAGGTGCTGGAAAGTCCGCTCAACCACCGTTTGCGCCATGCCCCGGTGGGCTGAAGTGGTGAGGTGCGTTGTTCTTGACTGCGGCGCTGGTGAATAACCTCTGCCCCGTCGCTGAGGCTGGGATCGCGATAGGGCACGGCGGCACGGGTTTCAAGATGCTCAATTTCTTGGCGAGACAAGGGGGGCAGGGCTGTGTCGGTGGGGCTGGCGATCGTGCTGGGCCAGCGTCGCCCCGCCACCCGCAGCGCGCCAATGTTCAAACCCGCCTCGCTCAGGGCCGATCGCACCGCCGCTGCGCAAGAATAGGTCGCCAGATAGCCGTCGGGTTTTAGGCATTGGGCAACACAGCGAATAAACTCTACCGTCCACAATTGTGGGCAGCGGGGCGGAGAAAACGGGTCGAAGAAAATCACGTCTGCCTGCCAGCCCGATTGGGCCAGGATTTGGATGTGGTGACGGGCGTCGCCAATGAGGAGTTTTCCCTGCAAGGGCGGTGGGGGTGGCTGTCCTTGGGCTAGGGCGTGCAAGGCAGCTTGCACGGGGGCGGGCCAGCCCTGGGTTAGCCCTTGGGCGATCGCGGCCTGGGGTACGGTAGCATCCAGCTCTAACCCAATGACCTCAACCGGATAGTCGGGCTGCTCGTGCCAGAGGGCCGCGAGGGCCGCAGCAGTGTTGTATCCCAAGCCATAGCAAACGTCGAGGAGGGTGATGCAGGGTTGCTGTCGCGATCTCGCCACTAATCCCGTCGCCTCAACATAGGTGTGGTGAGCTTCGGCATAGGCTCCTTCACGGCTGTGAAACCATTCCCCAAAGGCCTCGGAATAAAAGGTCTGGCTGCCATCTGCCGTTGGCTCAATGGGAAATTCTGCCTGACTCATTACCCACCCTTTAGTAAACCCGCGCACATCGATAACGGATCGTAACCCCCCAGGGCGGGTGAATGGGGCACAATGGAAATACGTTAAAAAACATTTTAGTTGTGAAAGTTTAGGCACTCAGGAGAGTTCCGATGGTCGCAGCCGCACCCCAAACGCAGACACGCCTCACCCTACAGGTCGAAAACATCGCCCCCGACACGACAACCATTCGCTCGTTGGATTGGGATCGCGATCGCTTCGACATTGAGTTTGGTCTACAAAACGGCACGACCTACAACTCTTACATCATCCGGGGCGACAAGGTTGCCCTGGTGGACACCTCCCACGCCAAGTTTCGCGCCCTTTATCTGGAAATTTTGAAGGGCGAAATCGACCCCGCCACCATTGACTATCTGGTCATTAGCCACACTGAGCCTGATCACAGCGGTCTCGTGGCTGATGTGTTGGATCTGGCTCCCAACGCAACGGTGGTTGGGGCCAAGGTCGCGATCGCTTTCCTAGAAGACCTGGTACATCGCCCCTTCGAGCGCCTCCTTGTGAAAAATGGCGACACCCTCAACCTCGGCAACGGGCACCTGCTAGAGTTCGTCAGCGCCCCCAACCTGCACTGGCCCGACACCATCTTCACCTACGACCATGGCACGCAGATTCTCTTCACCTGCGATGCCTTTGGGATGCACTATTGCAGCGATGACACCTATGACGAAGACTTGTCTGCCATTTCGCCAGACTATCGCTTTTATTACGAGTGCTTGATGGCTCCGAATGCGCGGTCGGTGCTGTCTGCCATGAAGCGGATGGATGCCCTGCCGCCGATTACGACCATTGCGACGGGCCACGGGCCACTGCTGCGCCACAACCTGCAAGAGTTGACCGATCGCTACCGCACCTGGAGCCAAACCAAGGGCCAGTCAGAAACCTTGGTCGCGGTTTTCTACATGTCGGACTATGGCTACAGCGATCGCCTCTCCCAAGCGATCGCCCACGGCATCACCAAAACCGACGTGGCGGTGGAAATGATGGATCTGCGATCGGCAGACCCCCACGAGGTAAATGAACTCGTAAGCCGCGCCAAAGCCCTGGTGATTGGGATGCCACCCTCCAGCGGCACCGGAGCCAAAGCAGCCCAGACCACCCTAGGGACGGTGTTGGCCGCCGTGAAAGACAAGCAAGTCGTGGGTCTGTTTGAGTCCTACGGTGGCGACGACGAGCCCATTGATCCCCTCGTCAATAAGTTTGTGGATTTGGGCCTCAAGCGCGCCTTCGACCCCATCCGCATCAAAGATATCCCCGACGCAAGCACCTATCAGTTGTGCGAAGAAACAGGGGTAGACGTGGGCCAACTGCTGAGCCAAGCCGACAAGCTCAAAAAGCTCAAGTCCCTGGATGCTGACCTCGAAAAAGCACTAGGGCGCATCAGCAGCGGCTTGTACATTATCACCGCGAAAAAGGGCGAAATGACCAGCGCGATGGTGGCTTCCTGGGTGTCCCAAGCAAGCTTCCAGCCCCTTGGGTTTACGGTATCTGTCGCAAAGGATCGGGCTATTGAGTCATTGATGCAGGTGGGCGATCGCTTTGTGCTCAATGTCTTGGAAGAGGGCAACTATGCCGAGTTGATGCGTCACTTCCTGAAGCGGTTTGCTCCCGGTGCCGATCGCTTTGCTGGAATTCGCACTCGCCCTGCCCAAAACGGCTCCCCGATTTTGGCCGACGCCTTGGCCTACTTGGAATGTACCGTTGCCAGCCGCATGGAACTCAGCGACCACTGGCTGGTGTATTGCACTGTTGAGGATGGCAAGGTATCTAACCCCGATGGGATGACCGCAGTTCACCACCGCAAGGTCGGCACCTATTACTAGGGGGCGTCATCCAATTAATCCAGAGTCCTTACCACGGCTGGGTTACAGCCCCGAGCACGGTTGTGAGGGCAGGATTGTCAGAGCAGGCGCGAGAATCCTGTCTGGGCAAGCGTTTCAACATCAATTGATGACGCGCCCCAGCAAGCAACGCGGACAAAACTAAAAAGCGGCGTCTTCCCCCTAAAGACACTGCTTTTGGCGTCGAGTCTATCGCGATCGCGGGATGTCTCTAACGGAAGTTGTCCGGGTTGAGGCGGCGTCCGCTTCCCCCGAGGCGTTCACCCGTGCCGCCGTCCGCTGGGGCCAGGAAAGGCTTGAGGGAAATGCCGCTGGGGCGATTGCGGCCAGTGCTGGGTAAGCCCAGGACGTTACCAATTTGGTCGAGCACGCTGTTGCCGCCCTCGCTGAAGGTCACGACACCTTCTGTAGATTGCCCCTGATCGGCGACGAGGAGATTATTGAACACGCGATCGCGAGTAGCGATAGGATCTTGCCCCGGCGGCACGGTAAAGACAATGCGACACTGCGAAACCGCCTCCGTTGTGGCACACACAATATCGTAGCCGTTTTCAACGCTGGTTTGCAGTTCTAACAACCCATCGGGACGATAGGACTCTAGGCGGCGGCTAATTTCTTCACAGCGGCGCTCTGCTGGCCATTCGCTGCCCATGTTGCCAGGTACTGCCCAGGCATAGGCCTGTTGTTGCCCCCGTGGCGAGTACATCACTGTCGGCTCTCCGGTGCTTTGGTCACAAAAAAAGCGAGGCGCGTTGCGATCTTGGGCAACCTCTAAACCTTGGGAAACCATGGAATTTTTTGTGGCAAAAGTTTGCACATCATGGGTGGCAGCCCGATTAGACTGAGTATTTAAAGACCATGAGGCGGCTTGTGACCCACCCAAAATCCCTAGGGTGCTCACCAATAGCAGTGCGCTTCGCAACATTTTGATCTCCTTGCCGCTCGGCTGACTGGTCATGGGTTGCGCTAGTCCTTAGCTTAATGATTTTTCTGTGGGAATTTGTGCAATTGCACAAATCCTCACGACGTGTTTCCGGTCGGTGAAGTTCCCTTTTTTCTACGTGTGATGTTTCAATCCGTATGCAAGATACTCCTTCTCTTCCCCCCCTTCACTTGCGTCGTTGTGTGGCTCGGCTAGGTCTACCCGAAACGGTGGCGCTGAATTGGGAGTTATTGGAATTAGCGCTGACCCATTCGTCGGTTGCCCGACGCAACAATGAACAGCTTGAATTTTTAGGCGATGCGGTGCTGCGTTTGGCGGCAGCGGAATTTTTGATGGAGCGCTATCCCGAGGCCATGGTGGGTGAATTGTCGGCGGTGCGATCGCATCTGGTCAGCGATCGCACCTTGACCAGCATTGCCGAACGGCTCGGGCTAGAGCCGTTTCTCCAGATCTCGAATAGCGCAGCGGGCGATCGCGCTGCCCGCCCCTCCCGCCTTGCCGATATGGTGGAAGCCATTTTGGCGGTACTGTACCTCAGCCGCAAAGATTTGAGCCTTGTGCGACCTTGGCTAGATCCGCACCTAGAGCGACTGGCGGAAACCATTCGCCAAAACCCCGCCCAATCCAATCCCAAGACCGCGCTGCAAGAACTGACCCAAAAACTCCACAAAGCACTGCCCGAATATCGGCTTCAGGAAGTGAGCCGACTGCACGGCGACCCAAATCGATACCGGGCCGAAGTCTGGTTTCAGGATCAGTGCTGGGGCGT
This sequence comes from Leptolyngbyaceae cyanobacterium T60_A2020_046, assembly GCA_015272155.1. Classification (GTDB taxonomy): domain Bacteria; phylum Cyanobacteriota; class Cyanobacteriia; order Phormidesmidales; family Phormidesmidaceae; genus JACYME01. The sequence goes on along the minus strand of JACYME010000062.1, from coordinate 3,267 downwards.
GGGTCTGGGGCGATCGCGTAAGATGGCTGAGCAGGCCGCAGCCCAGGAAGCCTATCAGGCGATGCAGCTCAAAATGGTGGTGCTTGAGTCGCCGCCGCCTGTGGTGCAGCCCCCCGGTGGCAATAACGCGCCGCCGCGCACCCCGCTCAACTTTCGAGACAGCGCGTAGGAACAGATTGGAACAGGTTATGGGCAATCGCAAGCAACTGGCGCTCTTTGGCGTGGGACGGTGGGGCGTTCACCTCCTGCGCAATTTTCTGGCGTTGCCTGGGGTGTCCATCGCTGCGGTGGTAGACCCGCGCCCCGAACAACTGGGCCAACTGCGCGATCGCTTCAACCTCGATCCCGTGACCCAGCTCACCGACGATTGGCAGACCGTCCTACACCAGCCGGAGATTGACGGAGTGGTGATTGCGACCCCCGCCGCGACCCACTATCCGCTGATCAAAACCGCCCTGACCCAGGGCAAACACGTCCTCGCCGAGAAACCCCTCACCCTTGACCCGGCGGAGTGTGACGCCCTGTGTGACCTCGCCGATCGCCAGCAGCGCCAACTGGTGATCGACCATACCTATCTATTTCACCCCGCTGTGGAAGCAGGCCAGCGCGCCTTGGCCGATCGCGGGGTGGGGCCGTTGCGCTACGGATATGCCACCCGCACCCACCTCGGCCCCGTGCGCCAGGATGTCGATGCGCTGTGGGATTTAGCAATCCACGACATTGCTATTTTTAATCACTGGTTGGGGGAAATGCCTGTCGCTGTCTCGGCTCAGGGGCAAACTTGGCTACAACCGAAATCGCCCGCGATCGCGCCTGACCTGTTTCCCAAGGGACTGTCTGACGTAGTGTGGGTGACGCTGTACTATCCCAGCGGCTTTCGGGCCACGATCCACCTGTGCTGGGCGAATCCAGACAAGCAGCGCCGTCTCTGTGTCGTGGGCGATCGCGGCGCACTGATTTTTGACGAAATGCGCCCCCAAGAGATGCTAACCCTGCAAGCTGGAACCTTTGAAACCGTCGGCGATCGCTTCCAACCCATCGGCCTCAACACGACTCCCCTGGCGGTACCTGCCGGGGAACCGCTGAAGCAGGTATGCCAACATTTTTTAGCGTGCGTCGAAACACAAACTCCCTCATCGCGATCGTCCGGGCGCGTCGGCACAGCTCTCGTGCGGGTATTGGTCGCGTTATCCCAGTCCTTAAACCAGGGTGGCACCCGCGTCACTGTGGCTGCGCCCCAATGATTCAGCAGGCTGCGATCTGAACCGTCCAGGTTGTGAATTGTCCGCCAAGGGAGATGACTCACCCCGCCGACTCAGAGGCCATCACAGGCAAGCACACGGTAAAGGTGCTGCCTTCGCCCAGGGCAGACTGCACAGTCAGCGTGCCAGCATGGGCAGTAACAATGCGCTGGGCAAGGTGCAGCCCCAACCCACTGCCCGAGCGCCGATGATTGCCCGAGCGAAACCAGGCAAAAATTTCTCGCTGCTCTGCCGGAGCAATGCCTGCCCCCGTATCTTGGATGTCAATCTGCCATTGGGGGGCTGGGTGCGCATCGTAGGTTTGCGTCACCTGAACGCGCACAAATCCTGCGTCGGTGAACTTAATGGCGTTGCCAATCAAGTTGATAAAAACTCGCCGCAGTTCCAAGCGATCGCCCACTAATGTCGTCGGCTGATCCGCCATCAGGTGCACATCTTGTTTCAGTTCCAGATGCTTTTCCTCTGCGAGAGGACGGAGTTCTGCCATCACTTCTTCTAACAGCGTGATGAGGTTAAAGGGCGCAAAAGACATCGTTTTTCGCCCAGCCTCATGACGATAAACCTCTAATAGCGTGTTGACCATGGAAAGCAGATTTTCGTTGTTGCGAATCGTCTGGGCGATCGCGGTTTTTGCGTCCGGTGTTATCTCCCCAAACGCCCCCTGATTCACCAGAGTCAACATACGATTTGCAGCAACAAGGGGCGTGCGCAGATCATGGGTGAGGCGAGACACAAAATCATCCCGCTGCTGGGCCATTTCTCGCTCAGCATCGACGCTGTGTTTCAGCCGCAGCAGGGCGCGCACCCGGGCGAGCAGCTCATCCACATCAAAGGGTTTACGAATAAAGTCGTCGGCTCCGGCGTCAAGCCCTTCCACGACATCCGATCGCTCGTGGGCCGTAATCAACAGAATGGGAATGAACGGAATGTGCGCCTGTTCGCGAATGTGGCGGGTGACTTCATACCCGCTGAGCCCTGGCATCATCACGTCCAGCAGAATCAGGTCAGGAAGCTGATGCTCCAAATAGTCCAGCGTGGCCTGCCCATTCTCAAGGACATTGACCTGATACCCCTCCTCTTCCAGCAGGGTTTGGAGCAGAAAGCGATTGTCTAGGGAGTCATCGACAACTAAAAGCTGTGGAGCTGGGGTCATCATCACGGGGACAGTTCTCAACTCAACGAGACAACACACACAATGCAGGGCGGTGGCTGAATGGAGCCAAGGGGATGCTGGGGCGTCGGTCGCCTGGGTCGCTTTGATCCCTGCCGCGATCGCGCGGTTGTCAATCGAGATCCTGCTGAAGGATGACTTCAGCACGTCTGCCTCCCAACCAGGAACCCACGACATCTCGACGGAGACTCTGGCTGCAAAACGCAGGGTATCGCATCCCATCAAATCGTGCACCACTGCGTATCGTTGGGGCGATCCCGTGCTGCTGGCATCCCCGCGATCGCCCCAATCCTGGCAAGACAAAACAGCCTGGACGCCTCAAACCCTTGTGTGACAGGCTCTGTGGTTGATCTGTCCGCCTTCGCCAGCGATCGCGCCTTAATCCCGTGGCGGTGAACCCATGGCAGGCCGAAGTGAATTGAGTTTTTCTGGTCTTGAATCACACACCCAGCGAGTCTTTTTACCATATGGGCTGGTGGGGTACTGCTTACCACTATCTAGAGATAGACCTTTTAACTGAGGCGGTGTTTTCGGCGTCATTCCAATTTCTGGAAACCCCACGATGGATTCCGTCAGGAGAGTGGATGGGGGACAGGCAATGGCCTGGGATAACGGCTTGATGGTTGATGGGCTGCAATGACGTGGACGCTTCACCCCCCTCTGGGACTGACAAACCTGTGGCTTAGAGTACGCCAACTCATTCAGCATCCAAACTAGGCCCTCATGCCCCAACCCCTTCTTCCCAAGGAGGGGAGCCGGATTCAGAACCCCTCTCCCTAAGGGAGAGGGGCAGGGGTGAGGGCAAAGGGCCATGACAAATGGAGAGTTATTTCT
>JACYME010000220.1 GCA_015272155.1 Leptolyngbyaceae cyanobacterium T60_A2020_046 | reverse complement strand
TAGGGTTTTGGCCTCCAGCATTCCATGTTGCACTATTTCTTCTCAGAAAATGCTGAGATTAATTCAGCTCGAATCGATTGGCACGCCTCAACGATTTTGTAGTCCGTTGCGTACCACGCCTGAATGTTCGCGATCGCGTCAGGATTCAAATGGCGATCGAAATGGCCTGGCGTTTTGTGAGCCCCAACCTCATCGGCGCGGAGGTTGAGCCCTTCTGGCAACCCTAGTTTTGCCTTCAGCGCCTCAAAATCGTGGCTCAACTGTTCTTGAAACCCGATGAAAAAGAGGTCATCGCGACGCTCATGCAGGTATTCTGCATCTTTCAGCCAAAAACTGTAGGGCTTTTTGATATGACCAATGTGGGTCATCGCGTGCTCTGCCCGGGCTCTCTCTTCTGGATCCTTGGCCCCCAGCGCGAGGGCTAACTGATTCGGCGTCGAAAAATGACCGAAGGCAATTTTCTCATTGCGGCTCCAGGGCACATTAAACTTAGGTTTTCCTTCCCGCAAACGACTGTAAAACCCACTGGTGAACCGAGTAATCGGATCTCTCAAGAAGACGATCACACCCTCTCCTTGAGGCACGTCTTGCAGCGTAAAGTCATGACGATAGAGATAGATGAAGTAGTCTGGGCTGGATGAGAATCGCCGATTTCCCGATAGGCTTCTCAGCGCATCCTTGGTGACTGATCCACCTGTTTTCCCAATGTGGAGAAAGTGGAGTCTTTTCTTTTGGGTGAGCCGACCGAGAGCTTCCTGAAACTTGAATTGACCCCACTGGATAGTGCTTTTCTTGAGTATTTTTTTCATGAAACTATCGGAAGAATTTTCATCACATTGGCTGAAGATGCTGTCTCAATAAAGACACACTGGCCGACTTGCTAAGAGGATGTTTTAAAAGGGTGGATTTGAGCATCAGAAGTTACATGTACAGATGACCCCAACGCTTGAAACCCTGATTCCCTCGTTGCTGGTTCTACATAGCCAAGGTAGTTCAAGCTACCCTGGAAGACTTTTCAAACGCCCTCTAACAAGCATCGCGCTGATAACGATGCGGGTGCATCTTGGCGATGAGCCGTGCCGATGATACCCCATCACGTCAGGCAGGCGGCGAGGGTGGCGACGACGGATTGGGCGAGGGCGCTGTAGTCGTAGCCGCCTTCGAGGCCAAAGAGCAAGCGGGGCTGAATTTCGAGGCAATATCGCGTCAGGACGCCATAGTCTGTGGGCCGCAGGGAAATGCTCGCGAGGGGATCATCGTGGTTGGCGTCGTAGCCTGCGCTGATGATCAGCAAATCGGGGTGAAAGTCCCGTAAAAAGGGCATCACTGCCTGCTCAAAGCGATCTTGATAATCGACCAGGGTGCTGCCACGCTCCATTGGCAGGTTCAGTACGTTGTGGTGAAAGCCCTGCTCGCTGCTGCGCCCAGTGCCGGGATAGGCGGGGAATTGGTGGAGCGAGCAATAGGCGATGTTGGGGTTGGCTTCCACGAGCGCCTGGGTGCCGTTGCCGTGGTGAACATCCCAGTCGAGAATGGCGACGCGATGGATAGTGGGGAAGTCGAGGGCATAATGGGCCGCGATCGCCGCGTTGGAAAATAGACAAAACCCCATGCCGCGATCGCTGACTGCATGGTGCCCCGGCGGACGGGCCAACACAAAGGCCGATCGCTCGTCCTTCACCACGCTCTCCACGCCGTCTAGCCAGGCATTCACCGCCAGCAGCGCCACCTCATAGCTCTGGGGCGACACGGGCGTATCCGGATCGAGCAAGCCGCCGCCCTGTTCCGCCAAATGTTCGAGATCGCTGATGTAGTGGAGGTTATGGAGTCGCCGAATCTGGGGCAGGGGATCGCGATCAGCGATCGCGGTGGGCACCTGCCACTGCAAGCGATCGGCCCAGGGAGCCGCCTGCAATGCCTGCACGATCGCCCGCAGGCGTCCCGCATTTTCAGGATGGAGACGCCCCGTATCGTGATGCAAAAAGGCGTCGGAATAGACCACAACCAGATCAGCCGCCATCGACAAAAGCCTCATTCCACAAGGGATTGGGAGAACACGCTCCCAGCCTAGCGTGCCCCGAACCAGAGGAAAAAGCGTGTTAAAATAACACATGCAGTGACGTGTATTTTGCCAAGATTCGGCAAAAGAATGCCCCTTCGATTTAAATCTGGGGCTCAACTTAGGGCTCAACGCTGAAACCTTGCGATTTTGGAGCTTTTCACCCTATGACTATCATCCCAACGGATCTGCGGAACGAGATGTCCCGTTCCTATTTGGAATACGCCATGAGCGTCATTGTAGGACGGGCACTCCCAGATGCAAGGGATGGGCTAAAGCCTGTACACCGCCGGATTCTCTACGCGATGCACGAGTTGGGGTTGACCGCCGATCGCCCCTTTCGGAAATGCGCTCGTGTGGTGGGGGAAGTGTTGGGTAAATATCACCCCCACGGCGATACGGCGGTGTATGACGCCTTGGTGCGCATGGCCCAAGACTTTTCCATGCGATCGCCCCTCATCGAAGGTCACGGCAACTTTGGCTCGGTGGACAATGATCCCCCCGCCGCGATGCGATATACCGAGTGTCGCCTCCAGGCGCTCACCAGCGAGGCGTTGCTCCAGGACATCGAGTCCGACACCGTAGACTTTAGCGACAACTTTGACGGCTCGCAGCAAGAGCCCATCGTCCTGCCCGCGCGGGTTCCCCAACTGCTGCTCAACGGCTCCTCGGGGATCGCCGTCGGCATGGCGACCAACATTCCGCCCCACAACCTAGGGGAATTGATCAACGGTACCATCGCCCTGATCCAAAATCCTGAGATCTCTACTGACGAACTGATTGCGCTGATCCCAGGGCCAGACTTCCCTACTGGGGCGCAAATCCTCGGCACCAGCGGCATTCGCGATGCTTACACCACCGGGCGCGGCTCCATCACCATGCGCGGAGTGGCCAATATTGAAACCATTGAGCAGCGGGGCCGTCCCGATCGCGACGCCATCATCATCACCGAGCTGCCCTACCAAACCAACAAGGCCGGGCTGATCGAGAAAATCGCCGAAATGGTGAATGAGCGTCGGCTAGAGGGCATTTCTGACATTCGGGATGAGAGCGATCGCGACGGGATGCGCATCGTCATCGAACTCAAGCGCGACGCCTATCCCCGCGTGGTGCTCAACAACCTCTACAAACAGACGCCCCTGCAAACCAACTTCGGCGTCAACATGCTGGCCCTGGTGAACGGAGAGCCCCAACTCCTGAGCCTGAAGCGCATGTTGGAGGTATTCCTCGACTTCCGCATCGAAACCATTACCCGTCGCACCCGCTACGAACTGAACAAAGCGGAGGAGCGGGATCACATCCTCCAGGGCTATCTGATTGCGCTGGAAAACATGGACGCGGTAATCAGCCTGATTCGCCATGCGGCAGACACGCCCACCGCCAAGCAAGAACTGATGAGCGGCTACGGCCTTTCGGAAGGGCAGGCGGACGCCATTCTGCAAATGCAGTTGCGCCGCCTCACGGCTTTGGAAACGGATAAAATTCTGCAAGAGCACGAGGATTTGCTCGCCAAAATCACGGATCTGCAAGACATTTTGGCGCGGCGCGATCGCGTGCTCGACATCATTCGTACGGAGCTGGAAGCCCTGCGAGCACGGTTTGGCAGCGATCGCCGTACCGTCATTGAGCGCAACGACGACGAACTGACCGACATTTCCCTGATCGCCAATGAGCAGGTGGTCATCCTCGTCACGGAGTATGGCTACATCAAGCGGATGCCCGTTGATACCTTTGAGGCCCAAAGCCGTGCCACCCGAGGCAAGGCCGGAGCCCGCATTAAGGAGGACGATGGCATTCAGCACTTCATTACCTGCTGCTGCCACGATCATGTGCTGTTTTTCAGCGATCGCGGTGTTGCCTACTCTCTGCGCGCCTACCAAATTCCCGAGGGGTCTCGCGCGGCCCAGGGTATGCCCATTGTGCAGATGCTGCCCATCCCCAAGGAAGAGAAGATCACCTCTGTCATTGCCGTCTCGGACTTCACGGACGATGAGTACCTGGTGATGCTGACCCAGGGTGGTTTCATTAAAAAAACGGCGCTCTCGGCCTTCAGCAACATTCGCGCCAACGGGCTGATCGCCATTTCCCTAGAGGATGGCGACCTACTGCGGTGGGTACGCCTCGCGCGCACCAGTGATAGCGTCCTGATTGGCTCCCAGCAGGGCATGACGATCCATTTCAAGGCCGATAATGATCAGCTCCGGCCCCTGGGGCGGCCCACGCGCGGCGTGCGTGCCATGAATTTGCGCGACGGGGATGAGCTGATCAGCATGGACATTCTGTCTTCTCAGGTGACGGATGCGGTTGCTGAGGCCACTGCCGCCGGGACGGAGGATACTGATGAGGTGGCGGTCAATAGCCAAGGGCCGTGGGTGCTGGTGATTACCGCTGGCGGTATGGGTAAGCGGGTGCCTGTTTCTCTCTTCCGGCTGCAAAACCGGGCGGGCATGGGGCTACAGGCGCTTAAGTTCCGCATTGATCAGGACAGCTTAGTGTCGCTGTTGGTGGTCAACGAGGATGAGGAACTGATGATGGTCACCAACCGGGGTATTATTATCCGGCAGCGGGTGAATGATATTTCGATTCAGTCGCGGGCGGCGCAAGGGGTGCGGGTGCAGCGCCTAGATGATGAAGATGCGATCGCGGCGGTTGCGATCGTCCCGGCGACCCTTGACGATGAGAACCCGGATGCTGACAGCAGCGCCGAGATAGACTCTCTGGAGCCGTCGGAAGAAGAGTAATGGGACGCGCGATGCCGGGTGGGTTGTCGCGATCGCCC
>JACYME010000123.1 GCA_015272155.1 Leptolyngbyaceae cyanobacterium T60_A2020_046 | reverse complement strand
CTTGAGCCTTTGCTTAAGTGCTTTACTCTGATTAGGAAGTTTCATTACCAGTTATTAGTTTTCAAAACTCTCCCATGCCTATAAAATATCTATCCTTACCGAACCAAGGCTGGAAATCATGGTTTGAAAAGGGCACCATTGTGCATAATCTGGAGTTTTTCCAGGATTTTATCGTAATATCTCTCTGTATTGGCTTGTTTTGCGTCATGCTGATTCGATTGGGTGAAATGTTTCTTTCCCTATTGCAGCCGATTAACTTTCAAGCCGTCACTTCCGATATTTTGTTTGTTCTCATCTTAGTAGAAATCTTTCGCCTATTGATTATTTACCTACAAGAGCAGCGAATTTCTATTGGTACAGCTGTTGAGGTCTCTTTGGTTTCGGCATTGCGGGAAGTGATTTTGCAAGGAGTAGTTGACATTCCTCTCGACCGCTTGTTGGGCGTGTGTGCTTTTTTAGTCGTTTTGGGTGGATTATTGTGTTTGCGAGTCTGGATGTTTCAACGATTTGATGCGATCGCAAAACCAAAAACTCAAAACCCACCAGATGCTCGGCACTCTCAATCGCATCATCGTTCATCATCTATTGAGCACTATCCCTTTTAATTAACCCAAGATGATTTATCTTCCCGTTACTCTGCTACTCTTTTTACTCTTCTTGCTTATCTTTCCTTTTATTTGGCTCGCAATTGCTATAGATATTGTTGAAGTAGCTGTTGCCAAGCTGGGCTTTTCTCCCAGTTTCGCCTTACTCCTATTTGCTGCCGTTATTTTGGGCAGTACCATCAATATCCCCCTCTATGAGCGTGTCTCTCGCATCTCCATCATGCCAGACTTGGCAGAACTCTGGATCGCCCGATTTTGGGGCATTCCCCTGCAAAAAATAGAGCAAAAAACCATTGTCGCCTTAAATGTCGGTGGAGGGCTAATTCCTGCTTTGCTTGCGGTTTACGAATTTACCCGTTCTAATCCTTTGATCATTCTGGGGGTGACTGCAATCGTCACTATCGTAAGCTACTACTCAGCCCAAGTCGTTCCTGGCATTGGGATTCAGATGAACGCTCTGGTTGCTCCCCTGACTGCAGCCATGGTCTCCCTACTGCTGACTGGTGGGTATGGCGCAGCACCGATCGCCTTTTCTGGAGGGGTCTTAGGTACTTTAATTGGAGCTGACCTCCTCCATCTGCGAGAAATTGAACGCATGACTCCTGGGGTGCTCAGTATTGGTGGGGCGGGAGTATTTGATGGGATTGCCCTCTGTGGACTGTTTGCCTTGTTGTTAACCTAATGTTTAGTTAAGGAGAAATTGGATATGTTTAACGTCATTCGTCGTAGTCAAATCGTTGGTTTAATGGCAATGGATAGAGGGACTGCCACCCGCTACGGCAGTGTGGAAGAAGTTTGGGTCGATGATAGCGGGCGTGTCGTCTACTTTGCCAGTGATGCGGGCTATACGCCCTTTGAGCAAGTGGCGATGGTTGGGCCTGATGCCTTACTGACCTACTCAGAATTGGTATTTACGCCACCGTCTTCTCTGCGTCGTCTTCATCGGATGGCGATTCGCACGCCGTCCTTGAGAACGCCCTTGGGTTGGGTGGAAGATTTTCTCTTTGATTGGGAAACAGGCGATATTGCTGCTTATATCCTGGGTGGCGAGATTGCAGTACCCTTTGGCGGTCGAGCGGTGTTATTTCCTGAGGATGTGGATGTGATCGATACAGAAGCAATTATCATCAAAGAAGATGCCAAAAACCGTCTGAAAAGTGAGTCTGAGGGATTAAAAGGCTTTTTGAGTGAAAAATCCCAAAAGGTGAAGAATTTGGTCAAACGCATGGGCGATCGCTTGCATTCCCTGCTTTCTCCTCAAGATGAACCCGAAGTTGTCCGCGTCAAAATCAAAGAAGTGCGGGATGAACTCGCTCAGTCGGGGCAACATGACAAAAATGCCTTAGAGGAAGCTGGCGAGTTTTTGCAAGATAAATGGGAAGATATCTATGATAGCCTTAGTCGCACCGGAAAACGCATGAAAAAAGCGATCGATTCAGCCTGGAAGCGTTTAACCCATTCATCTTGAGACAGGTATTCTCAGCAGCAGGCTCACCTGAATATTGCAACGGCCTAGCAAACCATAGACAAGGAGGTCAAGACTCAGATTGAGAAAGCCAAGGACGATCTAAAAACCTGGGAGCTAACAAATCGCTATTATCGTTCCTGCCAATAGGTTTCCAAGCAGGAAGTATAAACTGGGCAATCTGCAAACTGGCTTCGCGCTGCTTTAACCAACGATCACTATTTTAGGTCTACCAATCTGCCTCAGATTGATGAGTGACTGTTTCACACTATGACAATGAGTGATCATCCTATGCTATGGCAGCGATAAATTAAAGTGGAACCAAAAAACTGAACAGGGGGTTAAGCTCTGAACCCCTCAAAAGATGATAGGAGTCGTTCATAAGTCACAAACGCAAACAACCCACTCTATACTTCAAAGCCAGCATTGGGCTAGTGCAGCGTCATAACTATAGTGATTCTAATTAAGAATGAGAATCGGTTCAGCTTCAGGCACATCGATCGCTGGCGACAACTTTATTCGACGTAGTGCCTCTTAGTGGTGCAGAAAACTTCTGGAACCCTTATGGATAAACAATTCTCGCCGAGACGTCAGATTTGAAATTTCTCCAAAGACCGAACGAAGGCAATGGGTTTCAGACGCTATTTTGATCGCCTGAGCCGTTTAGCATGAGACTCTAAAAAGTTTTCTGCACCACTAAGCTCGGTCAGTTAAATCACTGCTGTATCATTTGACAGCACGTTCAGTAGCACGACGAAAGCGACGAGGTTTTAGTGTTGTAACCATTGTTCCTATCACTCGACCCACTACCTTTCTATCTTGTTCTGATACCTCCACCATATCCGTTCATTTAATCTTTTATTTCGAAATGTGCTTAGGGCTTGTTATTGAATCGGCAATTCAATACAAAACTCAGTGCCAAAGTCGGGCGTGGAGTGGCAGGTGAGGGTGCCGTTGTGTTTTTCAACCACGATTTGATAACTAATGGAGAGGCCGAGCCCTGTTCCTTTGCCAACGGCTTTGGTGGTGTAAAACGGGTCAAAGATGCGATCGCGAGCAGAAGCTGGAATCCCTGGCCCATTGTCATGGATACGGACTTGAATCCTGTTGCGATCGCAGAGATAGACCGTCGTGATGGTAATCGTGCTGGGATTGGCACTGCACTCAACGGGCGATCGCTGGGCATCGCGCTCCTGTAGAGCATCAATCGCATTCACCAAAATATTCATAAACACCTGATTGAGCTGGCTCGCATAGCAGGTGATTTTAGGAATGTCATGGTATTGGCGAATGATCTGAATCGGGGATGAATGTCCCTTGCTTCCTCCTTTGAGTTGACCTTGCAAAATGGTTAGTGTGCTTTCTAAACCATCGTGGATATCGGCATCTTTGATAGCGGATTCATCAAGGCGTGAAAAGTTGCGCAGAGAAAGCACAATCTTGCGGATTCGATCAGTGCCCGTGCTCATCGAATTGAGCAGCTTGACTAAATCCTCTCGTAAAAAGTCAAACTCAAGGCTGTTGAGAACAGTCGCAATTTCTGGCGGGGGATCTGGGTAGTGTTGGCGATATAAATCAACGATAGTAATCAGATCTTCCGCATACTGCCGAGCGTGGCTTAAATTCCCGTGAATAAAATTCACCGGGTTATTAATTTCATGGGCAACCCCGGCGACTAATTGGCCAAGACTCGACATTTTTTCAGTCTGAATGAGCTGCACCTGAGTCTGTTTAAGCTCTCTCAAAGTTTGCTCTAAATCCTCAGTCTGTTCTCGCAGCTTTGCTTCAGATTCGATCAGAGCAATCTCAGCCTGTTTGCGTTCGGTAATGTCTTCAATGGTGCCCAGAACACCAATGACATTCCCCTCCGCATCTCGGATGGGGATTTTATTGACATCGATCCACGCCACTTTGTCGGCCTGATGCTGCTGCTCGATCAGGTGCATGACGGGGATGCCGCTCGCCATCACGGCTTCGTCTTGCTCGCGATAGAGCTGGGCTTCTTCGGATGACCAAATTTCTTCATCGGTTTTGCCCACGACTGCATTGGGGTCTCCAATCCCTGCCGCCAATGCCCAGTTTTGGTTGCAGCCAAGATATCGGCATTTCCGATCTTTCCAGAACAGTAATTGAGGAATGTTATCTAACACCAATTGGAGCAAATCTTTGCTTTCTTTGAGTTCCACAGCGCGACGATATTCCGTAATCGGTTCAAAAGTACAGAGCAAGCCTTGGACAGTGCCTTCGGCATCTTTCCAGGGAAGTTTATTGCTGGTGAACCAAATTTCTTTGCCATTGGCCCACCGACGCACGGTGAGGCGATCGCACTGGGCAACGCCGGATTGCAGGATGGTGAGATCGTGGTGCTGGTAGGTGTCGGTTTCGTTGTGCTGCCAGGGTAAATCGTGATCGGTTTTTCCCACAATGTCGCCAGGGTCGGCAAGGCCCACCAGCTTGGCCCAACTCCGGTTACACCAGCGATATACCGCATCGCGATCCTTCCAAAACACCCCCTGGGGAATGCTGTCCATCACCCTCTCTAAAAACAACAGTTTTTGATGGAAGGGGCTGGGGATGGCTTTTGGGGATGCTGTGTCAGCGGGCTTGGGGCTAGTGGGGGAGGTGGCGATCGCCGGGTCTAGCACTGTGCGGCCCATGATGAGCACCTGCGCTGTATTTCCATCCGCTCCTACCACCGGGGTGTAGGTAAAGTCGTAGGATTGCGGGGTGGGAAGCGCGTGCAGTCTGTGGCGATCGCGGTGGGGCTGTTGATGGCTGAGACACCACTGGGCCGACGCCGACAGAGCCTGCAACAGCATCCGATGGTCGCCGGACAAGGCCCCATCGGTACACAGTGCGTCTACGGATTTCCCTACCAAGGTTGCGAGCGGCTGCTGAAGGAGGGATGCACCTGCGGGGTTAATCGCAGTCACAATCTGTTCAGCATCCAGCACCATCACCATGTCTAGGCTTTGGGTGAAGAGCGCCTCGAAGGAAGATGGGCTTGCCAACAGATTGGACATGGTAGAAAGAAAAGGTCAGTGGTTGCCATGTTGGAGAAAGGCAATGAGACAGCTAACCTAGTGTTCCGGCAAGAAACTTTTGAGGGGCCTCGACCCGCCCAAAATTTTCCCTAACTCACCGGTAAGATTTCGGCTACCCATTTAGCACGGATTGACTGAACCCTAGCACGGCAAGAGAAACCAAGCTGCCCGTATTCTGCCCATAACTGGGTCATCATCACCATGACAACCCGCTCGACGCCGCGATCGCCTGCTATCAATTTTTCATCACCAGAAGCAGCTTCTGGGGATCTAAATGTGCGCTGGATCCACGGCTCTGTGTCGCCCAAGCACAACACTGATCCTGATATTCAGGTTCATGGTTACAATCTGCACACAATTATCATGCGGCAAAACATGGCGGTGCATCCCGAAGCACCATTCATGTTTCTGCTGTTTGGCAACGATCGCGCCATCCTGCTCGACACAGGAGCCACGCGATCGCCGAAATTTTTTCCCCTGCGGCAAACGGTCGATAACTGTATCGAGCATTGGTTGGCCCAGCATGGTGGCAATCCGGCAACCTATGGGCTCGTCGTCGCCCATACCCATCTCCATCGCGACCATTATGAGGGCGACTCGCAATTTCTTGATCGCCCCAACACTGTCATCGTGGGCAAAAGCCTCGCCGCCACGATCGCCTTCTATGGCTTTCAGCAGTGGCCGCAGGATCAGGTGTCCTTTGACCTTGGGGGGCGGGTTTTGCAGGTTATCGCCACCCCTGGGCATGAGGAGGCCGAAGTTTCGATCTACGATCCCTACACGCAACTGCTGCTGACGGGCGATATTTTCTACCCCGGTCGCCTCTACGTTCGCGACTGGAAAGCCTTTGCAAACAGCATTGATCGCATGGTGGAGTTTTGCGATCGCCATCCCATCCAATATCTGTTGGGCTGTCACATTGAAATGTCAATCTATCCCCGATTAGACTATCTCATTCGCACCAGCTATCAGCCCTACGAACGGCCCTTGCAAATGACCGTTGCACAATTGCGATCGCTCCAGGCCGCGATCGCCGAAATTGACGGTCAGCCCGGTATTCACGTTTATAGCGATTACATCATCTATAACGGAGTGCCCGATCGCTACTTCAGTTACGAAACAATGAATCCTGAGGCCGAGCCTGGAGACGTATGCTAGCCTCCCACTGTACCAACTTCCCATTGACTGTGTTGGCCTCCCGTTGAGGCGTTAGGAGAGATACCATGCCCCGCGATCGTCGCCTGTCAGTGAACCGCCGCACCGTTCTCAGAGGGTTGCTTTCTGCCGGAGCCTTTGGTGTCACATCCCATCTATGGACAAGCTGTGCCCGTTCTCCCCAATCCGAGTCTGGCGTAGCCCCCAACTCAGTGGATTCTCCCCTCGTTATCGGCTTCATTTATGTCGGCCCCGGTGATGACTACGGCTACAACCAATCCCATGCCAAGGCCGTTGCGGCAATGCTCGCCCAGTTCCCCGACATCAAAATCGTAGAAGAAGCCAACATCCCAGAGACCACCGCCGTCCAAGAGTCGATGCGCAACATGATCGAAATTGACGGCGCGCAAATCATCTTTCCAACCTCCTGGGGCTACTTCGATCCCCACAGCTTGCAACTCGCCCAGGAATTTCCTGAAGTCCAGTTCTTTCACCCCAACCACCCCCTCGATGACAGCCACCCCGCCAACGTTGGGGCTTACTACAGCTCCCTCGTCGAGCCGGCATTTCTGTCTGGTATCGTCGCGGGGCTGATGAGCACAACTGGCAAACTTGGCTATGTCGTACCCAAGCCAATTCCAGTGGTGCTGCAAGAGTTGAATAGCTTTGTGCTAGGAGCCCGCAGCGCCAACCCTGACATCGTGGTGCAAACCGTGACCACGGGAGATTGGGCACTGCCGATCAAAGAAGCCGAAGCCACCAATAGCTTGATCGATCAAGGTGCAGACGTGATCAGCACACGGGTCGATAGCCCCAAAATTGTCATCACCGCCGCCGCCGATCGCGGGGTTTACAGTTGTGGCTACCACGTCGATCAGCGCGATGTGGCCCCCAATGCCTACCTCACCGGGGTCGAGTGGAACTGGGAAGCCATCTACGTTCAGTATGCGGAGATGACAAAAGCAGGCAAAACCTTGATGAATGGCGGCATTCCCAAAGCCCTACAGGGCGGACTCAAGGAAGGGTTTTCGCGCATTTCAGACTATGGCTCAGCGGTTTCGGCAGCGGCTCGGGAGGCTGCGGAAACGGCGAAGGTACAACTTGCCAGCGGGGAGTTGGCGATCTTTCAGGGCGAACTCAAGGACAATCGCGGCAATCTCATCATTCCGGCTGGAGAAGTCTGGCAGGTTGGTGATCCTCGTCTGAATACCATTGATTGGATGGTGGAAGGGGTCATCGCCAGCTAGCGCTGCGCGGTTCGCCCAGATTGCGGGTTTGTGGAATGCATCCTCTCCTCTGGGGCGATCGCGTGATCAGCTAGGGCGATCGCGCAACCCCCATTAAAATCTGAGGTTGTGGGTTCTTAGGATCAATCCTTGATTTGGGGAGTAGCGACAGCCGAGGGGCTTTAGCACGTTGAAATCTCTGCAAGTGCGTCAGACCGACCAAATTTGTCAAGGCCCGAAATCCAGTGCTCCCTACCCCAGCTTTGCCCAAGGTTTGCTAGAACTTCGTAGAGACAATTCTGCGGCAGTGGGGGAGACATTATGGGAAGGCGTTTGCGCCGCTGGGCACCAGGACTCGCGATCGCGGGCGTTAGCGCCTTGGGGCTGGGCATGATCGTCGCGTTTACCGGTGTGCCCGGATCGCGACCGGGCCAACCAGAAACACCAGGGGCGATCGCGCCAGAAGACGCGACGGATTCTGCGGTGTTGGCCCTTGCCCTGAAGTCTCCAGAGCGCCGCGCCGAGGCGCTGGAAGAGCTGGCTAATCGCCGCAACAGCCCCGACCAAGCCCGAGCCCGCTACCTCCTCGCGGTGGATCGCATTGCCCAGGGGCAGGGCGGTCAGGCATTGCCCCTGCTGGAAGATTTGGAGGCCGCTTACCCCAGCATGGCAGATCAGGTGCGGGTGCAGCGAGGCATTGCGCAGCGGGCGGCGGGTCAGCCCGAGTTTGCGATCGCCACCTGGCAGACCGTCCTGGAAGAACCCCAAAACCCAGCCGCCAAAGCAGAAGCGCTGTATCAGCTTGGGCAAACCCAGCCCCAATATTGGGATCGGCTTTTGGCGGAAGTGCCCGCCCATCCTCGCAGTGTGGCGGTGGCGGTGCAGCGCCTCGCCGCCACGCCAGACAGCCCCCAGGCGAAGGAGTGGCTGCTGCTGATCACCCGGCATGGGCTGCACCATCCTGAGGTGGTGTCCTTTGTGGATCGTCTGGTGGCAGAGTATGGCAGTCAGTTGACGCCCGAGGATTGGCAGGCCGTGGGCTTTGCCTATTGGGAAAGGCAGATTTACCGGGCGGCAGGAGAAGCCTACGGCAAGGCTCCCCGGACGCCGCAAACCCTATACCGGGCGGCGCGAGGGATGCAGATTGGTCAACAGCGGGCCGCCGCGATCGCAGGATATCAAGCCCTCGCAGCGGAGTTTCCCGATGCGCCAGAGACGGCCCTGGGGCTCATCCGCCTGTCCTACTTGGTGGATACCGATACGGCGCTGGCGGTGCTGGATCAGGTGGCGCAGCGCTTTCCCGATCGCGCCGCCGAAGCCTGGATCGAAAAGGGTAAGCTCTACGACAGCCTGAGCAGCCCAGATACGGCAAATCAGGCGCGGCAACGGGTGCTCAGCGACTATTCTGAGTCCGACGAGGCGGCAACGCTGCGGCTGCGCGATGCCCACAGAGCAGCGGATGCAGGCAACTGGTCGGGGGCGATCGCATGGGCCACCCAAGTGCTCGACCAAAATCCCAACAGTGAAGAAGCGCCGGAGGCGGGATTTTGGGCCGCCAAGTGGATGCAGCGAGCCGGACAATCCCAAGAAGCCCAGTCCTATTTTGAACGGGTGCTGCGCGACTACCCTGAATCCTATTTTGCGTGGCGATCGGCGGTGGCGCTGGGCTGGGAAGTGGGCGATTTTGAAACGGTGCGATCGCTCCAACCTGCGGTGAGCCTGCCCCCCCAGCGAGAACCTTTGCCCGCAGGCTCCGAGGCATTGCAAGAGCTCTATCGTCTCGGCCAGGATGAAGACGCCTGGGCACTGTGGCAGGTGGAGTTCAGCAATCCCCAAGACCCGACCGTTGAAGAACAATTCACCGATGGGGTGCTGCGGCTAGGGGTAGGCGATAACTTAGACGGCATGTTTATGGTGTCGAGTTTGGCATCGCGAGATGACCCTGCCGACCAAGCCATCTATGCGGAGCTGACGGAGCATCCGGCCTATTGGCAAGCGCTGTATCCCTTCCCTTTTGCAGAGGCGATCGCGCGATGGTCGGCCCAGCGTCAGCTTAATCCCCTGTTGGTAACGGCCCTGATCCGCCAAGAGTCACGCTTTGAGCCCAAAATTCGCTCGGCGGTGGGGGCCACTGGACTGATGCAGGTGATGCCAGACACGGCGGCGTGGATTCAGCCCCAGGCAGGCATTGGTGACTACAACCTAGAAGATCCCGAAGACAGCCTCAACCTCGGCACCTGGTATCTCGACTATACCCATCGAGAATATGGCAACAATTCGCTCTATGCAGTTGCCAGCTACAACGCCGGGCCGGGGAATGTCGCGGATTGGATTGGCCGCAATAACTACGCCGATGCCGATGAGTTTGTGCATCGCATTCCATTCCCAGAAACCCAAAACTATATCGAGACGGTGTTTGGGGGCTATTGGAATTATTTGCGACTTTATAATCCCGCGATCGCCCAACGTCTCGACGCATTTCAGCGCTAGCGTGATCTAAAAACCGTCCAAATTGATAGAGCGATATATCCCGGAAGCCGTTGGTCATCTGCCGCCAGGACGGACTGCTCAGCCCGGGCAGCACTGGGGAAATTCTGGTATTTTGCCGCCAGCCTTGTTGCCGACTGAGGGTGCATAATTAGGGATAAAATTCACACCAGCGATAAAACTAGACCTGATAGAAATTCCTGGAATTGGCAAAACCTTTGTTAAAGATTTCGCCCGCATTGGATCTTGACACAAGCGGATTTAGTGGGGAAATCAGCAGAAGCAATATTTCAGACCCTTGCTGAGGCCAATCAGCGATCGCCCAGGTTTTCCATATGCCAGTCTATCGGCATCTAGCACCAGGGACTTTGCGCTCCAAAAGGTGCAGCCAGAGCAAGGGTTGCGACCCCGGCACCTGTTAAAGTTGCCAACTCAGTTGAATTCATTTTGTTGTAGACATGGTGTAGTTCTCCTTTGTGAAGCGAAGCGGAGTCAACCTTCTACATTTTAGGATAGCTCCTCCAATGGAAGGAAGCGTCAGCGCTTCGTAATCAATACATAATAAATATGCATACTTAATGTATACTTATCGAAATATTTTTAGCAGTAATTATCAGCGTTTAGTGATTAGGAGTTCCACCATTTTTGGGGATGATTCACTCCCACCGCATCCAAGGATATAGCAGCATGATACAGCTTTGGATATGTGGACAACTCAAAAGTATTTACTTCTGGTTGAATTTGACATAGAAAACACTGTTTTTCTCGGCTTTGATGCGGATTTATGCAGGGTTTAAAGAGAGTTTAAGCAGGGTTGAATCTTGGCCTAAAACTTGTCAGGGATATTAGGGCTGGGCGGCGGTGGCATTGCGGGCGAGCGGGCTGCACGCCTCGGAAAGAGTCAATGAGGACGCGGGGTGATCCGTTCACGCCTCCATCGCAGGCAGCGGGTCAAAACCAGGAGTGTGCTGCGAGCAGAAAAGTGTATCTATAATTCCACCAGCGATCGCCCCCAAGGAGCCTAGCCATGACCGCGAATTCCCCCTCTGGAGCCCTGATCCTCACCACGTTGGAAAGCGTGCCCGGACGCAGAATTGTGAAACATCTAGGCTTGGTGCAGGGCAGCACGGTACGGGCCAAGCACCTAGGACGGGATATTGCAGCGGGCCTCAAAAACTTGGTGGGCGGCGAACTCAAGGGCTACACCGAACTGTTGCAAGAGGCGCGCCGCGAAGCCACCCAGCGGATGGCCCAAGACGCGATCCGCAAAGGGGCCAACGCAGTCATTAACATTCGCTTTGCCACCTCATCCTTGACCCAAGGCGCAGCAGAGCTCTTCGTCTACGGCACAGCGGTACAGGTGGAATAGCGATGGATTTGCTGAATGGCATTATCATTTTCATCATTTTGCTGGGGCTAGGCTTTTTTGTGGGCAGCGCCACAGAGCGCAAGCACTTTCAAGACTTGCGCGATCGCGAATACCGCACTCGCCTGCTGCCTATCCTCAGTATTGGGGCCAAAACCCCCATTCGCGAGGCCGATGAAGCGGCTTTGGTCGTTGGCAGCGTGGTGATTGCTTCAGACTATTTCAAAACTTTTGTTGCAAGCTGGATACAGGTATTTGGCGGACGCATCGCCGTGCATGAAACGCTGTTGGAGCGGGGTCGCCGCGAGGCCATTTTGCGCATGAAGGAAGACGCGATCGCCTGGAAAGCTCGCAAAGTAGTGAACGTGCGCCTTGAAACAGCAGAACTAGGCGGGCAAATGGCAGATAGCGGCCCCATTGCAATCGAGATCATCGCCTACGGTACTGCGGTTAAGTAACGTCAGTTCGGGTTAAGCCATTAGCCCGTATTTCCCCCTCCCGGGGAAGGGTATCCGCAAGGGCAGGGTGGGTAAAACCCAGCGGCAAACCCACCCCTGGCCCCTTCTCGGAACTCATTCTGTAGGGGTTTGGTCTCTGGAGTAGAGCATCTAGGACTCGTCCCCACAGGAAGACACAATCTCATGTCAGACATGATGCTAGAAAGCCCGGTTCGGCCACCGGTAAACAAAGTCTAGAGAAAGCCTATCAACCCGCTTTGTCTAAACCCGGTCTATCGTTTTCCCAATGCATGGGGAATCGCTTTCGCCAAACCGTTGCAGGCATCTTTTCGCGCCCAAACATACGTGAGCAGCACCCGCTGTCAGGACATTGACAAAGTACGGTAGTCCTAAAAACGGTAGTCCTAAAAAGGGGGAGTACCCCATAGATAAGGATGGCTGAATCTTAAGATTCAGCAAGGGATATCAAGATTTACATCCTTCTCGAAGATCTAAGGATACGTATTCGTTGAGGGCTGAAATACCTATCATCCCGTGGATTCCGGGTTGAAATTCCGTGAACGCGCGTTCACTGGTTCAGCCGACTGTTACATTAACCTCAGACTTTTATTTATCCGGTGACCGCTTCAGCAATCAAAGTTTGTCTAAATTCCTGGATTCGATGCCTACGGTTCCGTTTGAGCGACAGGATTTGCTGTACATGTGACCACCGATAGAGCGTTTGTCCGCATCCCGTGGTCAAATCATCGTCAAACCCTCCCGAGCGATCCCCAAACGAACCCAATCCATCGGGAGCCTTTGAACATTGAGGGATCCGTCACAACTAAAGCTCTGAAGGCGATGCATCACCCCCAGGGCTTCAGTTTCAAGGGTTTTCAGGTCTATGGGCGATACTGGATTCGAACCAGTGACCCCTTCCGTGTGAAGGAAGTGCGCTACCACTGTGCTAATCGCCCGCGCGAATATGTAGCATAACATGCCGACCTCTTTCTTCAGAGGAGATTCAGCAGAGATTTTTGAAAAAACTTGTCCAGATCTACGGCAATGGGTCAGTATCAGGGGGCTACTCCGACGTTGCGCACGGAGGCAAGGGGGTGGCATGTAAATCAGGGTGTGCTGCATCTGGGGATGACCGCTCCCGAGCCCCTCACCCGAGCCCTCTCCCCAGGGGCTACCGTGTACACACATCTTGGCCCTCACCCCCTCAATCCCCCGCGCCCAAAAATGGGAGAAGGGTTTGGGATGGGGGTAACTCGTTCTGGGAATCAGCCACGCCCAAATCAGCGCAGGGGTTTGCTTGCCTGAACTGCTGATTCCTTCAGGAATCTCATCCTGAAGATTGTGTCCCCGCCCACGTTGCGACCCCGTCTGCATTGCGTTGATTCACCATGCCCTCTGGCCGTATCCACGATCGCATCACCTATATCTGTCTGCCGGGGGCAGGGCTCTTGGGCTACTGGCTAACGCAGCAATGGCCGCTCACGGGTGTTTTTATGGGCGGTTTTTTGTTTGGGGGGCTGATGTTTGGCCCGGATTTAGACGTGCGCTCAGTGCAGAGCAGGCGCTGGGGCTGGCTGGCTTGGATTTGGCGACCCTATCGCGATCGCCTCCGCCATCGATCATGGTTATCCCACGGGCCCTTGGCAGGCACGTTGGGCCGTGTCCTCTATCTCACGGTTTGGCTGGCCATCCTCCTATTACTTGGGTTGGAGGTGAGTAATGCAGCGGGCTATACCGCTGTGACCTGGGCGGGGCTTTGGCAGGGCACCACCAGCTTTCTGTGGCGCTATCGAGGACTATGGCTCACGCTGCTGTTGGGCATTGAATGTGGTGCCATGAGCCATTCCCTCAGCGACTGGCTAGTATCTGCCTGGAAGCGGAGCCGGAGGACAGACACCCGTTCAGCGCTGAAACGCACCTCTCGGCGATCGCGCCGGAGTCGTCCTCCGCGATCGCGCCGTCGCTAACCGATGGAAAACAGCCCTATCCCAGAGCAATGGGGTGGTCTGGTTTATGCTGAAGACACTCACAAGCGTCAACCTGAATCTTTACGATCAGTACAGTGTAGACAGATCCGCCATCGACGCTACCGATGCCCTCGCTCCCATCGACTTGCCCATTTCCATGAGCCCATCGCCCTCGCCCCTCAGCCCAGACCTTGCTGCACTCCAGCGGCTACTAACGGTTATTGCCCAGCTTCGCCATCCCGAAACAGGCTGCCCGTGGGATTTGCAGCAAACTCCCCAAAGCCTGATTCCCTACGTGCTCGAAGAAGCCTATGAAGTCGTAGATGCGCTGCAACGGGGCGACACTGCCGACATCACCGAAGAATTGGGCGATCTCCTGCTGCAAGTCGTATTGCAGTCGCAGATTGCTAGCGAAGCGGGTGACTTTGACATTGCCGACGTCGCAACTGGCATTGCGGACAAACTGATTCGCCGCCATCCCCACGTCTTTGGCGCAGTGACTGTGAATGACGTGGCGGAAGTTCACCAAAACTGGCAGCACATCAAAGCAGCGGAGAAGGCTGCCAGGGGTGAAGTGGAAAACCCCCACACGGTAACACCGAAACTGCGCAAGTATCACCGTACCCTGCCACCCCTCACGGCAGCCCTCAAAATCTCAGAAAAGGCAGCGGCGGTAGGGTTTGAATGGGACGACATTGAGGGCGTGTGGGACAAGTTTCACGAAGAGTTAGCGGAATTTCGCACTGCGATCGCCGCTGAATCCAAGGCCAACCAACAGGCCGAACTCGGAGATCTGTTGTTCACCTTAGTCAACCTTGCGCGATGGTACGGCCTTGATCCCGTAGATGCGCTCCAGGGCACAAATCGTCGGTTTGTCGAGCGGTTTGCCCAGGTTGAGGCAGCGGCAAACCGCTCCCTCTCAGACTATTCTTTGGCGGAACTCGAAACCCTCTGGCAGGCGGCGAAGGCGCAACTTCGCGCCGCCTCCCGTGAAGAGTGATGGAAAGCCATACCTATGAGGGGGGCGGGGTGGACAGCCTGTTGGGAATGGTGAAGCGATCGCCCGTTCGGCAATAGCCATAGCTGCCCATGCGCCCAATTGCCCCAAGGCGATCAGCATCAATTCGATAGCGATCGTCATAGAGATCATCGCGCACAAAGAGATGGACAACCTGCCCAATCACCAGGGAAAACTCCCCCACGGGGACAATTTGCAGCGTGCGGCACTCAAAGGCGACAGGAAATTCGGCGATGCGTGGCACCTAGATGACGCGACTGGGGGCCGTTGCCAGGTCAATATAATCAAACTCTGATTCCCCATAGGGCAGCGGTTCTGAGGCTTCGGCGATCTGTCGGGCATAGGCCGCGATCGCCCCATTGATCACATAATTCCCCCCTTGCCACCCTCCGCCCTAGGGCGCACATTTCGCAGGGTATCTTTCTCGCTGCCATCGGGCTTTTTAGCGATGCTAAAAGCAAGGGCAAGAGGCTTGTGTCCAACCGCACAAAATATGAAAACGGGGCAAGGTTGACCACGCCCTGAGGCGACAAACTAGAAACCAATGCAATTGGGCGAGGCACCACTGAGCCAATCAGCAGCTTATAGCGCACCCCAGGGTCAAGCTGCTCGGGGTCTATTTCCACAGGAAGCGTCCTAAAACCGTCCCACGTAGACGGTAATCTAGCCTCGACCACTGGCCCTGTCACCCGCTGTTCATAGAACGACACCTTTAGCAATTCAGCAAAAAAAATCTCAGGAATTTGATGAGTGGCGCTATGATAGTATGCGGATTAGGTATCGGTGGCTGAGTCTTCGCT
The DNA here is from genome assembly GCA_015272155.1 of Leptolyngbyaceae cyanobacterium T60_A2020_046. GTDB lineage: Bacteria > Cyanobacteriota > Cyanobacteriia > Phormidesmidales > Phormidesmidaceae > JACYME01. Next base: position 26,095 of record JACYME010000123.1, on the reverse strand, counting down.
GGGTTTTTGAGCTACTTGCTTTGTCTCTGGTTTGTAAGCTTACCTCCGTGTTCCAATCTCGATTCGACCAATCATCTGAATGAGGTAAGCTATGACGGTTTATGTAGGGAACCTTTCCTACAATGCAACGCAAGAAGACCTGAACGAGGTTTTCAAGGAATACGGTTCTGTGAAGCGTATTCAACTCCCCGTTGACCGTGAGACAGGTCGCATGCGGGGATTTGCGTTTGTAGAGATGTCTGACGAAGCCGAAGAAGACGCAGCCATTGAAGATCTCGATGGTGCTGAATGGATGGGGCGGACTCTCAAAGTCAACAAGGCCCGTCCTCGGACAGAGCGGAAGCCGTCCGGTGGTCGAGGTGGCTGGAACGGCGGTGGCGGTGGCGATCGCGGCTACTAAAGCCAAATCGGGTTTCAACAATTCAGATTGAGAACAGCCTGGGAGGGTTGGGAGGTATCCTAGCCCTCCTGGGTTTCTGTCTCTGTAGATTGGTGGCTTGGCCGAGGGTCGAGGGCACGGCAAGCTTCCCGAGTATTCGCCCAATTGTTTTTAGGAGGAAACTGAATGGCCCAGGTGGTTCTTGGCGAAAATGAGCAGTTAGAGTCAGCCCTGCGACGCTTTAAGCGCAAGGTATCGAGTGCTGGCATTTTTGCCGACATGAAAAAGAATCGGCACTTTGAAACCCCAGCCGAAAAGCGTAAGCGTAAAGAGGTTGCCCGTCGTCGCCAAAAGCGTCGCTTCCGTCGTCAACGTTAACTCTGATGGATAGAACGGGATTGGATCTCGCGATCGCTGGCGTTGGAGAGGCACGGTTAGCCTTTAGATGAGTCCCAGATCGTTCGCCTAAGGCATTGGGGTTTGATTTGGGAGCTTGGCGTGGGCTGTAATCCGCCATCTGTGATGTTCCAAGGGATATTTTGGCTGGGCGTGGTGCAGGGGTTGGTCAACCATCACAGTGTTCAACCCCTTTCGCTCCCCTAGCGAAAACGAGTTGAGTCAATACAGAATTTAGTCAATACAGAATACTAGGAATCTGCCCGTTCGGCTCACAACACGGATGCCGAAATTTCGTGGCAGATTTTCTCATAGGCGGCGACTGGATCAGGGGCCTGAGTAATGGGACGCCCAATCACCAAATAGTTTGCGCCATCCGCGATCGCTTGGGCCGGGGTCATTACCCGCTGCTGATCATCCGCTGCCGCCCAACTGGGCCGCACCCCTGGGCACACAATCAACAAGTCTTGGGCATTGCCGCCAAACCGTCTCAGTTTTTTGGCCTCTTGGGGAGAGCACACCACCCCCGCAAACCCACTTTCCTTCACCAGCAGCGCCATTTGCAGCGCATAGTCTGACAACGCTAGGGGAACCCGCAACTCTAGCGCGAGGGCGCGGCTGTGGATGCTGGTTAAGACTGTGACCGCCAATAACCGGGGTGGCGGGCACCCCGCTGCTTGAGCCCCTTGTTGGGCCGCCTCGACGGCGGCTTCTAGCCCGGCTTTGCCCGCAGTCGCATGAATCGTCAAAAAATCCACCCCATATCGGGCCGCAGCTCGGCAAGCTCCGGCAATGGTGTTGGGAATATCGTGAAACTTGAGGTCAAGAAAAATGCGTTTTTCTCGGCGTTTGAGCTGAACCAAAATATCGGGGCCGCTGCTGACAAAAAGCTCTAGGCCAACCTTCCAAAACCCGACTTGGGGAAGTCGATCAACCAGGGCGATCGCCTCCGCCTGAGACGAAACATCAAGGGGAACAATGATGGAATCAGATGGGGACATCACAGCTTTTTAAAGGGGTGAAAATGAGAAAGCGGGAAAATGAGGCGATCGCAGATCTTTGCACCGTTTACTCTACCAAGCGCACAAACTTTTTCTTGCCAATTTGCAAAACTTTTCCTGCCAAGTCACTGGCCTGCTCAAAGATGACATTTGGGTCACTGAGACGTTCACCATCGAGCTTGACGGCTCCCCCCTGAATCTGGCGGCGAGCGTCACTGCTGCCCGAACAGAGGGGTGTCGTCCCCAGCAGGTAAAACGCTTTCGCCGGGAAGTTGACCCCTTGCAACGAGAATTCCGGCACCTGCTCGGCCGTGCCGCCCCCCTGCACGAGGTTGATGGCGTCTTGCTGGGCCTGTCGGGCGGCGGCATCGCCATGAAACTGGCGCGTCACCTCCATTGCCAAAAGTTTTTGGCGATCGCGGGGGTTATCTGGCAATGTCTCTAAGGGTAGCCGAGTCAGCAGCTCAAAGTAGGACGAAATCAAGGTGTCTGGCGTTTTTTCCAGCTTGGAATACATCGTCAGTGGGTCTTCCCGAAGCCCCACATAATTTCCGAGGGATTTTGACATTTTTTGGACGCCATCCGTCCCCAGCAGCAAGGGCAACAACATGCCAAACTGCGGCTCTTGCCCAAAGTGACGCTGAAGATCCCGCCCGACCGCAATGTTGAACTTTTGATCCGTTCCCCCGAGCTCAATGTCTGCATTGACAGCCACAGAATCGTAGCCTTGCATCAGCGGATAGAAAAACTCGTGCAAAAAAATCGGATTCCCCTTGTCATAGCGCTCAGCGAATCCTTCCTTCGCCAACATCTGTCCCACTGTCATCGTGGCAAACAGTTCTAAGATCTGAGGCAAGTCAAGATTTGACAACCATTCCGAGTTGTAGCGAATTTCTAACCGTCCCGGCGTCTCAAAGTCTAAGATAGGACGCACCTGATCAAGGTAGGTTTGGGCGTTAGCCTTTACCTCGGCCTCAGTCAGTTGCTTGCGCACCTCTGATTTGCCCGTGGGGTCGCCAATGCGCGCGGTGAAATCACCGATAATCAGCACGGCGGTGTGCCCCGCATCCTGAAACGCTCGCAACTTACGAAAGGGAATGCTATGGCCCATATGGATCTCAGCCCCGGTGGGGTCAATCCCCAACTTGACGCGCAGGGGGCGATCGCAGGTTTTCAGACGAGCCAGCAGGTTTTGGCGAGGATCCGGCGTCTCCGGTTGGTCAGGAAAGACTTCGCTGATACCTCGATAAATCCATTGAAATTCTTCTGGGATCTTCGCCATGAGCTGCGGAAAATATCTATCAACGACAGTCGAATGTTCCTAAAGTTAACCACGGCAACGCCTGCTGTTCTCAAATCATCTCGATTACTGGCAGAGCTGTGAGGGTTGACCTATGCTGTTGCCAAGGTCAGGCATTGAGGAACTAACCCTCTATCATCGCAAAACTTTAGGCTCCCTAAAACCCCCCTATTTAACCCAGTACTTAAGGTGTCTTCCAATACCATTCCTCGTCAGCGATCGCGCTCTTCGCGCCAACCCACCAACCTGATTCAGTACATTCAGGACGTGGGTCAAATTACCGTGGCGACTTTGCTAGGGGCCACCATGCTCGGCAGTTCCATTGCGGCAGGGGGGTTGGTGGGGCTAGCCATCAGCTTCCGTAACCTGCCCGATGTGCGCGTCCTGCGCAACTATCTGCCCAGCGAAACCAGCTATATCTACGACATCAAAGGCACTCTGCTCTACAGCCTGCACGACGAAGCCAATCGTGAAGTGGTGGACTTGGATGAAGTGTCCCCCCACTTAAAACGAGCGGTGCTGGCGATCGAAGACAGCTACTTCTACTCCCACCGGGGCATTAACCCCAGCAGTGTGGGCCGAGCCGTGTTGGCAAACCTCCAAGCAGGCTCGACCGTAGAGGGGGGTTCGACCATCACCATGCAGTTGGTAAAAAACCTCTTTCTCTCTCCTGAGCAAAGCATTAGCCGTAAGGTCGCCGAGGCGGTGTTGTCCCTACGGCTAGAACAGGTTTTCGAGAAAGACGAAATCCTCGAAATGTACCTAAACCAAGTCTACTGGGGCCACAACAACTACGGGGTAGAAACCGCTGCCCAGAGCTACTTTAACAAGTCCGCCTCGGAGTTGACCTTGGCTGAGGCAGCCATGATGGCGGGGCTGGTTCAAGCACCAGAAGATTACAGTCCCTTTGTGGATTATGCGATCGCAAAGCAACGGCAGACGACCGTTCTCGTGCGGATGCGGCAACTCGGTTGGATCACCGCCGAAGAAGAGGCTGCTGCCCGGGCCCAACCGCTCTTGCTTGGAGAAATTAAGTCCTTCCGCAGCAGCGTCGCCCCCTACGTGACCGAAGCCGTCGTTCAAGAACTGAAGGATATCTTTGGAAACGATGCCGTCCTCAAAGGCGGAATGCGCGTTCAAACCACAGTGGATCTGGAGATGCAGCGCATGGCGGAAGAAACCGTCCAGCGCAACCATGCCCTCCTGCGGCAGCGCGGCGTCTCGGCGGATCAGATGGCCCTCGTTGCGATCGACCCGCGCACCCATTTTGTGAAGGCGATGGTCGGCGGGGTTGATTACACCACTAGCCAATTTAACCGGGCCGTCCAGGCCCAGCGGCAACCCGGCTCAGCCTTCAAGCCCTTTGTCTACTACGCGGCCTTTGCCTCGGGGCGATTCACGCCCGACAGCATTATTCAAGATACGCCGGTCAGCTATCCCGACGGCTACCAGTACTACATCCCGCGCAACTACGACGGCGGGTTTATGGGCAATATCCCCATCCGCAAGGCGCTTGAGGTATCGCGCAATATCCCCGCCATCAAGCTGGGACAGGCCGTGGGGATCAATCGGCTGATCGAAATCTGTCGTCTGTTGGGGATTGAGAGCCCAATGGAGCCCGTTGTTTCGCTGCCCCTTGGGGCGGTAGATCTGACGCCGATGGAGATTGCCGGAGCCTATGCCACCTTTGCCAGCAATGGCTGGCATTCAGACCCGACTTTTATTGTGCAGGTGACCGACAGCAGCGGCAATGTGCTGCTGGACAATACGCCAAAGCCGCAGCTTATTCTCGATCCGTGGGCGGCGGCCTCGCTCACGGATGTGCTGCAAGGGGTTATCACCCGAGGCACGGGCACGGGGGCGCAGATTGGTCGCCCGGCGGCGGGCAAAACCGGGACAACGGACTCCCAGCGGGATGTGTGGTTTGTGGGGTATGTGCCGCAATTGGCGACGGCGATTTGGGTCGGCAATGATGACTACTCGCCCCTGGGGACAGGGGCAACGGGGGGCGGGGTGGTGGCTCCGGTCTGGCGCGACTTTATGATGCAGGCGACGGCGGATATGCCGGTGGAAAATTTCCGCAGACCCTCTGACTTTGCCAAGCCGTAACGTTCTCAGGCGTTGTCTTCTCAGGCGTTGTCATGGAGGGATGGGTTCCCGGAGGGGGTTGCCTGGGGGCGATCGCGCCAGGGCTTAGGGCGCGTCATCAATTGATGGTGAAACGCTTGCCCAGACTGGATTACCGCGCCCGCCCTCGGAACCGTGCCAGGGGCTGTAACCGAACCGGGATAAGGACTCTGAATTGAATTGATGATAGCCTCCAGCATTTCCCTGCATCTGTTAAGTTTCATCGAAATTTCGAGGCTTGCTTGGGATCGACTGGCGTACCGTTGTGGATATGAGCGGGAATTGAACGGGCTGCGATCGCGCTTGCACGATCGCGCCTCACCCCAATTCCGACAGGTGTTTATGGCTAAACCACGAGGTAGATATGTCGTCTGTGAATCCTGAAGGGAGTCACACACCACTGCCCAAGGCGGGTCGCGCAGCGACTACAGGGGTCAAAGTGCTGATGGCCGGGCTGGGTGGCAAGCTAGCGCTGGCTTCCAGCGTCACGATGGTGTTGCTATTTGGCATGGTGTTTGTGCTGTTGATGGGGCTGGGCCTCATTATGAACAGCGAAAATCCGGGACTGGGCCTCGCGATCGCAATTGTCGGCACCGTCATCTTTAACGGTGTCGTCTTTTTCTTGTCTCCGTTTTTGATGGATCTCACCCAGCGCTGGCTCTACGGAACGCGCTGGGTTTCCCTCGAAGAGGTGCGTCAGCAGAGCCCAGAATCAGCTCGGGTGATTGAGCAGGTTTGTCGCGATCGCAAACTCAAACAGCCCAAACTCGGTCTGATTGATGACCAAAACCCCACCGCCTTTACCTATGGGTCACTTCCTGACACAGCGCGGCTGGTAGTGAGTCGCGGGCTGTTCACTTACCTCGATGACGATGAAGCCGCAACAGTCTACGCCCACGAACTCGGGCACATCGTCCATTGGGACTTTGCCCTCATGACCCTCGCCGCTACGATGATTCAGATCATGTATCTGATCTACGTGTTTGGACGGCGCATGTCCCGAGGTGGGGGTGACAACAAAGCAAAAGACGCGGCCCAAACGCTCGCGATCGCAGCCTACGTCTTCTATGTAATCGGCACCTACTTGATGCTGTATCTGTCCCGCACCCGGGAATACTTCGCCGATCACTTCGCAGCAGAAACCACTGGCAACCCCAACGCACTATCCCGTGCCCTAGTCAAAATTGCCTACGGCATCGTCGAAGAAGGGCAGCGGCAGAAGGAGCCCAGTCGTTTACTCGAAGGCACCCGCGCCCTGGGCATCTATGACGCAAAATCGGCCACTTCCACAGGCAACGCCTATCGAGTTGCCGCCAGCCCTGATCGCATCGGGCGCGTCTTTTTGTGGGATTTGTTTAACCCCTGGGGCTGGTGGATGGAGCTAAATTCTACCCATCCCCTCACGGGCAAGCGGGTGCGCGCCCTCAGCACCTATGCCGAACAGCTCGGCCTCGACATTGAATTTGACATGGGGCGCGTGGTTCAGGAAGGCAATCGCCTCAGCAAGCAGCGCCTCTATGGCAACTTCGCCGCCGATATTGTGCTGTACCTGGCAGAACCCATCGGGCTTGGGGTTGGGGTCATCGTCGGAATCCTGACGCCGATTCCCTGGGGCTTCCTGACGGGCGGGCTAATCGGCCTGGGCGTTGGCATTTTGGTGAAGCGAACGGTCATGTACCCCGACTTTAACAACGCCCCTGCCAAGGATGTGCTGACCCTAATGTCTGACCCCTACGCGAGCCCACTGCGGGGCCAACCCGCCAAGCTAGACGGCAAACTGATTGGCCGGGGTGACGCAGGCTATACTTTTGGCTCTGACCTAAAGCTGCAAGACAAAACCGGGATGATTTTCCTCCGGTATTCCTCACGGTTTGGCCCCATCGGCAACTTCCTGTTTGGGGCGCGCCAGGTGAAGTCTTTGATTGATACTAGCGGCAATGCGGTGGGGTGGTTCCGTCGTGGCATTGCCCCGTGGATGGATCTCGTGCGCTACACCAGCGGCGGCAAGGTGATCGATAGCTATCACCGATTCTGGTCGTTGATTTTGGGGATTGGCTGCATTGTGGTCGCGATCGCCCTCCCCATTTTCTTGCCGCCCATGAGCGCACTGTAGCCTCCATCTGGTCAAGTGAAGCTATCCTATCCCCCGGAGGTTATCCAAACCCCTGGGGGATTTTTTGATGCTCAGCGTCGGCAACACTCCAAACCATGCTGGCGATCTAGGAGCGAGATCGCTAAGGGTAGAATGCAGATTCTGGCTGCGGTTTTCTGGCTGCAATTCAAGCAATCTGACCAACCGCTGGCTGCAGCACTCAGCCATCGCGAAATAAAACGCTCAAGATTTTTAGGACAGCCCATTGCACAACGATTTGATATTGGCAGCGCAGTTCTCGCTCGATGCGATGATTGCCGGGTTTGACACGGTGCTGAACTGGGGCGTCACGCAGCTTGAGCGCAGCCTCTTTTTTAGTGTCGGGGGGCTGCCGCTGGTGATCGGCTGGTTGCTCCTTGGGGCAATCTTCTTCACGGTGCGGATGGGGTTTATTGGCGTGCGCGGGTTTCGCCACGCGATCGCGGTGTTGTTGGGGCGCTATGATAACCCCGACGAACCGGGAGAAGTCAGCCACTTTCAGGCGGTGGCGACAGCGCTCTCAGCAACGGTGGGCTTGGGCAATATTGCGGGCGTGGCGATCGCCCTGCAACTGGGTGGCCCTGGCACCGTGTTATGGATGACCCTGGCAGGTCTTTTGGGCATGTCGAGCAAGTTTGTGGAATGCGTGCTGGCCCAGCAGTACCGCACCCTCAGGGCCGATGGCACCGTCGCCGGAGGGCCGATGTATTACCTGTCCCAGGGGCTAGCGGGGATGGGGCTCAAACCCTTGGGGCAGGGGTTGGCCGTCGCCTTTGCGGCCTGCTGTGCCCTGGGGGCATTGGGCGGCGGCAATATGTTTCAAGCCAACCAAGCCTATGCCGCGATCGCCCATGTGATTCCCACCGTGGGCGATTACCGAGTCCTCTATGGGCTGGTGCTGACTGCGGTGGTGGGCTTGGTGACCCTCGGTGACATCCAGCGTATCAGCACCGTTGCAGGCGCAATCATCCCCACCATGATTGGCCTATATCTCATGGCTTCGCTGTGGGTGCTGATCTTGCACTGGGCCGAGATTCCGGCAGCGGTGAGGCTGATTGTCCGTCAGGCGTGGCAGCCCGAAGCCATCGGCGGTGGCGCCGTGGGCGTCATGGTGCAGGGCATTCGGCGGGCGCTGTTTTCCAACTCGGCGGGGGTGGGGTCTGCCGCGATCGCCCATGCCGCCACCCGCACCCAAGAACCCGTCCGCGAAGGCATCGTGGCTTCCCTGGAGCCCTTCATCGATACAGTGATTATTTGCAACCTTACGGCGCTGGTCTGCATCGTCACTGGAGCCTACCGCAACGCCCCAGATTCTGCCCTGGGCTTCGAACTCGTCGCCACCGCCTTTGGCAATGTGGTCACGGGCTTTCCGCTGGTGTTGACCGTGGCGGTGTGTTTGTTTGCCTTTTCGACCATTGTGTCCTGGGCCTACTACGGCGAGCAATGTTGGCGATACCTGACGGGCGATCGCTGGACGGTGGTCTACCGCGTGGCCTACGTGGGCGGCACCTTTGTCGGGGCCGTGACCCAGCCCAGTGCCGTACTGGCTTTTAGCGACATGATGCTGTTTGCGATCGCCCTGCCTAACCTGCTGGGCTGTATGCTGCTGTCCAACCAAGTCGCCGCCGCTCTGCGCGACTATTGGCAGCGCCTCCAAACCGGAGCCATGCCCATCCACGGCATTGGCGGCTTATTCCAACGGTGATTGACGGGTGCAGGGCAAATCTCCAGGCCTTTCTAACCCAAAGCAGCCTCTGCCCTTGCCTCAAGGAAAAAAGGTTAAGCGTACCTCCGTGAACCTAGCGCTCAGCGGGCTCGACGCGAGTTGGGCCAAGATAACGGGTGAGGTAGGGCGAAAAGACCTCGTAAATCAGCGTCAGCGGACTGCCGTTGTGCCAAAACAGATAATACCGTCCCCAAAAGGGGCCGCGCTGCCCAAAGGCAACTTCCAACGGCTTGGAATGACCGTAAAAAATGCCCTGCACATCGCGGTAGAGTTCCGTGCGCAGGCGAGTCAGGTTTGCCCAAATGGGGAGCGATCGGTTCTGTAAATACTCATCCACATGGCTCGACTCCCACCAAGAGGTGGCGTAGGCGAGGCGCTGCCCCGAAGCCGTGCGCAACCAAACCTGACGACGCAAACGCGGCCCCGGCACCGCCCGGATCACATCCGGCGCGCCATCGAGGTCGAGCCCAATGTGAGACATGTCGATGACATCGACTTCCGTGCGATCGCGGGTCAAGAGCTGAAGATGGCGGGTGGGTGACCCATCCCCCAACAGTAAGATTTGCCAGGCTGGCGCAAGCTGATCATGGGGCAAACCGCGCTGCACAACGGCTGGTCCCCCTTGCCAGAGGACATCAAGGGCGTACCACGCAGAGGGGCAGGCGGCATCTTTAGGGTATCTGACAGCCGAAGTCAAAACGCGTTACAGCTAGCTTTACAAAAATTTAGCTTCCATCGTCATCATAGTATGGAGCCGAGAAATCTGCTGGCGACCCAGCACCGAGGCTCATGCTCTTGGAAAAGGAAACTGGCCACACGGAACCATCCTTGTCTGCCTCATCACCTGAAAATTCAGAGGCACGGAGCCTTTATCCCCCCAATGGGTTCAGTGTGCAGCCCAGGGTGGGCACAGGAAGATCGTGGATTCTACGGTTGCTTTTTTGATCGGGATCACAGGGTATGTATGATCTCCATCGAATTTCAGCCCGCTCTTTTGTCTACCGTGAAGATGTGCAGTCGCCCATTTACCTAAGACTGGACTACACGACAATTTACGGGAGCATCAAGCGGCGCGGCGTTGAGCCCGGAATCGAACGGAGAGCGTCCGGCTGCATAGGGGACGCGATCGCAGCTCGGCAGATTTACGCAGATGCCGAGTTAGACGATACGGGTTGGGTGACGTGAACCGCGTCAGTTCGCCCAAAGAGCCGATTTCCGTGGTCGCCCGATCGCGAGTCCCCTCACCCGAAACAGACAATGCCCTGCTCCCACTGTCTAGAGCCCCACGCAATTCCCACCCCCTCGATTAGAATGACCCAGTTTGAATCCTTTTTGGCCCAATTGCGCGATCGCTATCGGGCGCTATTTGGCACCCACGGCCCAGACTATGGCGCAGAACTTACGGCGATCGCCCTGCCGATTTTGGCCCGCTTGGCAGAGGGCAACGCGCCGTATCACACCGTCAGCCATACCCAACAGGTAATGGAGGTTGGGCAGGCCATTGTGGAAGGCAAGCAGCGGGTCGAGGGCAGCCTGTCTGCCCTCGACTGGCTGCATTACCAAGTGTCGCTGCTGTGCCACGATGTGGGCTACCTGCGGGGCATTTGTGTGGGGGATCAGGTGGCCCGCGATCGCTACAGTGATGGCCAGGGCAATTGGGTAGATCTCCCCGCCACGGCGACGGATGCCGCCCTGGGGCCACAGCACGTCGATCGCGGCAAGGCGTTTGTGGCCGAGCAGTTTCGTACCTATCCCCACCTCTCTGCGCGGCGGCTCCAGCGCAATCTCGAAATGACTCGCTTTCCCGTACCCAATGAGCCCGGCTATCACGACACGTGGCACCTGCCGGGAATTTGTCGTGGCGCGGACTTGCTGGGTCAGTTGAGTGATCCCCACTATCTCCGTAGGCTGCCCACCCTCTTTCAAGAATTTGAGGAAACGGGCATGGCTGCTCAGATGGGCTATCGCACGGCGGCAGATTTGCGCAGCAGCTATCCCCAGTTTTACTGGCATGTGGTGTACCCCCTTGTGCGCGATAGTCTGCACTATCTGTCAGTTACGGCGGCAGGGCGCAAGGCGATCGCGCGGCTCTATACCAACCTCTACCTCGTAGAGATGGAGCAGCGCCGGGCAGATACGACCTCCGCCACCCTGCGCGATGCCGTGGCTACTGCCCAATTGATCCCTTGGCAGGCGGAGGATCGCGATCGCCTGGGAGTTGACAGCAGCGACACCTAATCTGAGAGTGAGGGGTGAATGTTCGTGTTTGTCCCATGCTGAGCAACATTTGGCAAGCCTTCACCCTCAATCGCTTTGCGCTGCACCAGTGGCGCGAAGTGAGCATCATTCATCGCCTTCTCGGATTTCTGCGCACCTGGCGGCAAGGAAGCTGGCTGCTGCGCTGGGGCGATTGGATTGGGCTCCTCTTCGTGGCGACGTTGTTTGCCCTGGCTCCCTATGTGTCAACGGCGCTGCTGGGGGTGTTGATGGCGGCCTGTGGGGCGTGGTGGGTGTTGCTGACGCTCTCCGACGAAGCCGGGCAGGGGTTGACCCCCGTTCACCTCATGGTGGCGCTGTATTGGGGCGTGATGGTTCTCGCGACGGTGCTGTCTCCGGTGCGGGGGGCCGCGATCGCGGGATTGATCAAACTGACCCTCAACCTGCTGTTGTTCTTACTGATGGCACGGATTTTGCAGCGATCGCCCGTGCGCACCACCTTAATCTCGGTTTATCTGCTGACCACGCTGATTGTGTCCGTCACGGGGTTACGGCAGTGGATTTTTGGGGCCGACGCCCTGGCCACCTGGGTCGATCCCACCTCCAATTTGGTGGGCACCACCCGCGTCTACAGTTACCTGGGCAATCCCAACCTGTTGGCGGGCTACCTCGTCCCGGCGGTGATGCTTAGCGGTGCGGCGATCTTTGCTTGGTCGCGGTGGGTGCCCAAGCTGCTGGCGGGGGTGGCGCTGCTCGTGAATACCGCTTGCCTGATTTTGACCTTTAGCCGAGGGGGCTGGTTGGGGTTTGTGGCGGGCGGATTTGTGCTGCTGGTGCTGCTGGTGCAGTACTGGAGTTTGCGGTTTCCGCCCCGGTGGCGGCGCTGGGTGCTGCCGATATTGATCGGCGGAGTCGCGGCTTTTTTGGTGATGGCAGTGGTTGCGGTGGAGCCGTTGCGCGATCGCGTGAGCAGTATTTTTGCGGGCCGCAGCGACAGCAGCAACAACTTTCGCCTCAATGTATGGGCCTCGGTGGTCGATATGATTCGCGATCGCCCGATTTTGGGGATTGGCCCTGGCAACGACGCCTTTAACCAGGTCTATCCCTTCTACCAGCGCCCGCGCTTTACCGCCCTCAGCGCTTACTCGGTGTTTCTAGAAATTGCCGTTGAAGCTGGGATCATCGGCTTCACGACCTTTCTCTGGTTGATTGTGGTGACGGTGAGCCAAGGCTGGCGGCAGTTGCAGCGCCTGCGCGACACCCAAGCCGTACAGGGCTATTGGCTGATGGCAGCCCTTGCCACCCTCGTGGGCATGATGTCCCACGGTCTAGTCGATACCATCTGGTATCGACCCCAGGTGAGCACCCTGTGGTGGCTAACAGTTGCGCTGATTGCCAGCTACTATAGCGAACGCCCGCGATCGCTCTCCTTAGACTCACCCCTCGCATAGGTCGAACGCTCTGCAATGTTTCCATCCGTCTTGCCCGTCGAGGTCAACGACCTCACCGAACCCACCTCCATCGAGCTGGCGCAGCATATCGAACAGGTTGAGATCGCCACACCCTTGAGCGATCGCCCCATCCCCACAACCCTCGTCTGCCAAGGCGCTGGAGCCGTGCCCATCATGCTTCTCCACGGATTTGACAGTTCTGTCTTTGAATTTCGTCGCCTGCTGCCGCACCTAGCATCCCACACCGAAACCTGGGCCGTGGACATGCTGGGGTTTGGCTTCACCAGTCGGCAGGTGAGCCCCCGGTTTGACCCCGAAGCCATCAAGCTGCACCTCTATCACCTGTGGCAACAGCAGATTCAGCGCCCCATGCTTTTGGTGGGGGCGTCGATGGGTGGAGCCGCTGCGATCGACTTTACCCTTACCTATCCCGAGGCGGTGAGCCAACTGGTTTTGCTCGACAGTGCAGGATTTGCTGCTGGGCCAGCGATGGGCAAGCTGATGGTGCCGCCCCTCGATCGCTGGGCCACCGCCTTTCTCAAAAATCCCGGCGTGCGGCGACGGATCAGCCGCCAAGCCTACTGTGACTCCAGTTGGGTGACGCCGGATGCAGAGGTTTGCGCGGCGCTGCACCTGGCTTGCCCCAATTGGTCAGAGGCGCTGATTGCCTTTACCAAAAGCGGCGGCTACAACTTCCTCGGCTCTCGCATTGGCGACATCGCTGTACCCACGCACATCGTTTGGGGACAGCAGGATCGCATCCTGGGGGTGAAGGATGCGACGCGCTTTGAGCGGGCGATCGCAGGGGCTACCCTCACCTGGATCGATCGCTGTGGGCACGTCCCCCACCTAGAAAAAGCCGCTGAAACCGCTGCGGTGATTCAAGCTGCGCTATTCTCGTCTCAGTCAGGCTCATCGACACCGTCGTGTTTGTAGCGCAGTAGAGCAACAGACCTGCGCGATTGTGCCCGGCACCCTAACGTGGGCCATCCTGTCACGCAAAAAGGACAGGAAGTTTAAAGGACGGTTGATTTTGGGCAGTCGCCGGTATACTTGCAAAAACGTTTTGCCCCGTCCGATTCCCAAGATTTGGTGTTGATTGCCGGGATGAAACTGTTCCTAACGCTATTCCTGACTGATTCGACCCCCCTTCGCCCCAGACCCACTGCTTCGCCAGGGGAGCCATGAGCACTTCGCAAAATCCACCCCGCCAGTTTTCCTCCGATCCCTATCCCCGTCCCCGTCCTAGCGCGACAGGGCAGCCCTCAGTGCCGCCGCCCCGTCGTGACCAGCGGCCCCGCCCTGCGGTTCAATTGCCCCAAAATCTGCATCCTCAGCCCTCGCGCCCCCGCGATCGCGTTCGTCCAACGAACCCGGCCCCATCGCTCAGCGATCCCTGGGGTAGCTCGGCGGAACTCAATGACCTGCGGCATCAGCTTCAGCAGCCCGCTGCGCCATCCCGTCGGCCGGTACCGCCACCATCGCCCACGGTGCGCAAACCCCGCGATCGCCGCCCGCCTGCGCCCTCGGTTCCCAAAGACATCTCTCCCACGCCTCAGCGGTCACTGTCCCAGCGGCTGGCGGGCAACTGGCCGGCATGGTCTGCCCTGGCGCTAGTGACCCTGGGCGGCGTGACCACCGTCGCCGCCCTCAGCCTCTTTCGGATTCCGAACCTGCCCAATTGTCGCGCTATTTTTTGGCCGACGGCCTCCGCCACCACCCGCCTCCAATGTGCCGATGCCTATGCGGATCAGGGCACGGTGGAAAGTTTGCTGGCGGCGATCGCCCTGGTGGAACAATTGCCTGACGATCATCCCCTGCGCCCGGAGCTTAACGAGCGTGTAGAGCAGTGGGCAGGCCGAATTCTCGACATTGCGAGCGATACCTTCCACGCGGGGGAGCTTGACCAGGCGATCGCGATCGCCCGACGCATCCCTGCAGACACTGCTGCCGCTGGGCAGGTAGCCGAGCGCATTACCGAATGGGAGCAGATTTGGCAATCGGCGGAGGACATTTTTGCCACCGCTGAGCAGCACCTCCGCGCTTCCAAGTTTGCTGAGGCGTTTACCGAGGCTATCAAACTGAGATCGGTGGGCAACACCTATTGGGAAACCACCAAGTATGAAGAACTGACGGGCCTGATCACCATTGCCCGTCAGGATGTGAATACCCTAGGTGAGGCCAAACGCTTGGCCGATCGCGGCTCCGTTGACGCGGTTCTCGAAGCCCTTGAGATGATTGCCACCATCGACGAAAACAGCCATCTTTACGGCGAAGCCCAAGGGCTGATGAAGGAAATCAGCCGCCGGTTATTGGATTTTGCAGAGGAGGCCCTGGCTCGCGAGGATGGTCAGGCTGCCCTCGATATTCTGGCGAAGATTCCCTCGGAGGCTAACCTATCGGCGGAGGTGGCGGACTTCCGCACCCTCGCGGAAGCCTATGAACTGACGTGGACGGGATCAGTGGTGGGCTATGAAACCGCGATCGCGCGTCTCCAGATCATCAGCAGCGATCGTCCCCTCCACGGACGCGCCCGGCTGCTCATTCAGCGTTGGCAGCGCGAACTCGAAGGCGTGGCCCATCTCGACTGGGCGCGGCGCGTTGCCATCCCAGGCACAGTGCCCGACCTACGGGCCGCAATTACCGAAGCGGAAAAAATCTCGTCTGGAAATCCCCTGTGGGATGAGGCCCAGACCCAGATCCGCCAATGGCGTCGTCAAATTTCGCTGATCGAAGATGGCCCCTATCTCGACCAGGCGCAGGCCTTGGCCAGTGCAGGCGATCGCGCGGCTCTGACCGCCGCCATTGAAACCGCCAGTAATATTCCCAGCTCCAGCGCGATTTATGAAGAGGCCCGGGAGCTAATTGCCGATTGGCGCTGGCAGATTCAGCAAATGAATAATGAGCCGATTTTGGCGCGGGCGCGGCAGCTTGCCGCCGCTGGCAACCTTTCGGATGCAGTGGCTGTGGCGACTCAGATTCCTTCGGGCCAAGCCTACTATGACGAAGCCCAAACCGCGATCGCCCAGTGGCGCGGCGAGGTGCGTGGTCAAAACCTGACCCAAGCCTACCAACGCGCCCAGGCCGGGAACGTGAGCGCCCTGGTGGATGCGATCGCGATCGCCCAGGGCATTCCCCAAAGCAGTTCCAACTGGCAAGAGGCCCAGCGCGCTATCAACCAATGGAGTTGGGACATTCTACGCATCGCTGAGGCTGAAGCCGCCGTTGACCTTAATAGTGCGATCGCCGTAGCCGATCGCGTCCCCCAGCGCACAGAAGCCTATGCCTCTGCCCAGCTCAAGCTCCAAGAGTGGCGCGATCGGCGCGGCTCAACCCCCTAATTCCATCAGGAGCTCGATGTCAGCGGTGCAGAGCGCGCCTAAAACCCTGACCGTCAGCACCGGCCATCGCTTTTCAGGTCTGCATCTCATCCCCACCTGAATCTGCGTCTAGATCTCTCGTACTCTTGACGAACCGCGAGGGATTGTTATTATCTGCCCCTATATAGCGTTTCCACTTGTATTTGCCTGACGATTGGCACTATATATAGAAGACACATAGAAGCACACCCGAGAAATCTACCTCTTTGGCCTTTCGGTGGTCGTCTCGACCATGAGCGATAGCCTGAGGTGCACTTGGTTCGGCTTGCATCATCGATTTCGATCACTGCATTTGCCGTCAGTTTCATCAAGAGTCTCCCTAGCGTAGAGCGCACAGAGTAACGACATCATGGTTCAAGAACTTCCTCGCACCCGTCTGCATCGCGACTTTCCAGAATCCGCGCCGACCGCGTATCCGGTGTTTTATCGCACCTATAGCCGCAAAGACGCGACCGTAGATGGCGAGCGAGAAACCTGGCAACAGGTTTGCGATCGCACCCTGGGCGGCTTAGTCGAACTCGGTCACCTCACAGAAGACGAGCGTCGCCTCCTCGCCCGGATGCAGCAAGACGTGAAAGCGCTGCCCTCTGGTCGTTGGCTCTGGGTGGGTGGAACAGACTGGAGCAAGCGGCCCGAAAACTTTTCGGGAGCCTATAACTGCACCAGCACGAACGTCGTAGACTGGCGCGCCTTTGGCCTGATGATGGATCTGGCGATGATGGGCTGCGGCACGGGTGCGGTGCTAGAGCCCAAGTACATCAGCCAATTGCCGACAATTCGCAATCAGTTGACCGTGCGCCAAGAAGGCAAGATTGGGACGACTCCGGTGAGCGATCGCCGCGAGACGACAGAAGTTGAAATCACCGGCAACCAGGTCTACATCCGCGTTGGGGACAGCCGTCAGGGCTGGGTGAAGTCTTACCAAACCATCCTGGAACTGTCTAGTGACGATCGCTTTACCAATGCCGTGGATGTCGTCGTTGACCTCAGCGACGTGCGCCCCGCAGGCGAAAAGCTCAAAGGATTTGGCGGGGTTGCCAATCCCATCAAGCTACCCACGCTATACGAACGCTGTGCAAATATCCTCAACAAAGCGATCGGACGCCAGCTCAATTCCGTTGAATGCTGTTTGCTCATCGATGAAGCGGCAGCCTGTGTTGTGGCGGGCAATATCCGCCGCAGCGCCGGGATGCGTCAGTTTGATAGTGAAGATGTCTTGGCCGCCGCTGCCAAAGACAACCTTTGGCAACAAGATTCTGAGGGCAACTGGCGCATCGACCCCGAGCGCGACGCCCTGCGGATGGCAAACCATACCCGCGTCTTTCACCACAAACCCACCCTTGAGGACTGTACGAATGCCGTTCGCAAGCAGTTCTATTCCGGCGAGGGGGCAATTCAGTGGGCGGGCGAAGCCGAGCGGCGGGCAGGCGGCAAAGGACGCTATGGCCTGAATCCCTGTGGCGAAATCCTGGGGCAAGACTTTCACTGCAACCTGGCAGAGGTTCACCTCAACCAACTAGATCCCCACAACCTGCAAGACCAAGAAGACGCCTTCACCGCCGCAGCGCTGGCAGTGGCAGCCCTACTGAATCACAAGTTTGTGGAAGCCCGCTATCGCCAGTCTCGCGAAGAAGACCCCATCGTGGGGGTTTCTTTCACCGGGCTGTTTGACTTTTTTGTCACGGCCTTTGGTCCAGATTGGTTGACGTGGTGGGCAGAGGGTCGCCCGGACACCATGCAGGGCTTAGCCTTCAAAGCGAAGGAACAGGAATATTTGTCGCGCTGGAAGGAGATCGTGCATCGCGTGGTGTGGGACTATTGCGATCGCCACAGCATCAAGCGCCCCAACCGCTGCACCACCGTCCAACCTGCGGGCACAAAATCACTGCTTACCGGGGCTTCCCCCGGCTGGCACCCACCCAAAGCCCAGCGCTACATTCGCCGCATCACCTTCCGCAAAAATGACCCCGTCGCCTTGGCCTGTATCGACTATGGCTATGCCATTGTGCCCTCGCAGTCAGACAAGGATGAAAATGGCAATCTGCTGAACGATCCCTTTGATCCGCGCTGTACAGAATGGCTGGTGGAAATGCCCGTTGAGGTGCCCTGGGCGAATTTGCCAGGAGCCGATGAAATCGAGATCGAGCAATTCTCAGCCCTCGCCCAGTTCGATTTCTATATGCAGGTGCAGCGCTACTACACTGCCCATAACACCAGCGCCACCATCGAGCTCCGGGAAGCTGAAATCGAACCCCTGGCCCAGCGCATTTTCGAGGCCATTCAAAACGACGAGGGCTATATTTCAGCCGCGCTCTTGGCTCGTTTTGACAACCTGCAAACCTTCCCCCGCTTGCCCTTTGAACCCATCGACAAAGCAACGTATGACGCGATGGTTGAGCAGGTCAAAGCGCGTCGGGTGACGGATAATTTCCACTCGGCACTGTCTCGCTACGATCGCGGCGACCTGATCGAAGCTGGCCCCGCTGGCTGCGATTCTGACAAGTGCCTCCTCCCCGAGAAAAAGCCCGATTAGCGCTGACAGTCATGCCCAGGATGACAGACGAATCGGTCTATCATCCTGGGCGTGGGTGTATAAATCATCATCTTTTTTCTCTGTTGATTAAGGGAAAAAGGAGCAGGTTTGGCTCATCTACAGGCTGGGGTGAAGGCACCTGACGCGATCGCGGGGTCACAGAACTGTCTTTGCAACAGCGATCGCCAGAACACCGTTTGCACATCTGCCCCATTGCCACGCAAGGCAAAAGCCCCTAGGGCGCGATCGCGCCCTAGGGGCTTTTGGTTCTTACCCATGCGACGAACCGACAGCGCTTAGCCGCCCAGCCCATCGCAGCAAACTGAGTTTAAGACTGCTGCAAGCTCACAGCTGGTTGCCCAACCTGAAAGCGAGCCAGAATCGTCTCCGCCATTTGCGATGGCGTCAAGCCCAGCTCCACCTTAGACTGATCCGGCGTGGCATGATCCACCAGCACATCGGGAATACCAAGCCGCAGCACCGACGCCGATACTTGGGCATCTAGCAGCGCTTCTGCCACCCCAGAGCCAAAGCCGCCCATAATACAGCCCTCTTCCATCGTCACCACACGGCCAATCTGCTTGGCCAAAGGCAAAATCAGATCCTCATCAATGGGCTTTGCAAAGCGGGCGTTGATCACCGTAGCTTCCAGACCATGCTCGCTGAGGATTTCCGCCGTTTGCAGTGCCGGATACACCATCGAGCCATAGCCCAAAATCAGCACATCGTCACCGTGGCGCAACACCTCCGCTTTGCCAATGAGCAAAGGTTCCCAGCCCTCTTCCATGAGCGGTGCGCCGACGCCACTGCCTCGGGGATAACGCATCGCGATTGGGCCGGTAGTGTACTCAATACCCGTGACCATCATCCGCTGAAGTTCAGCCTCGTCCTTTGGAGCCATCAGCACCATGTTGGGGATCGATCGCAGATAGGCAATGTCGTACATGCCTTGGTGGGTGGGGCCGTCTGCGCCCACAATACCCGCACGATCGAGGCAGAAAAACACGGGCAGCTTTTGGATGCACACGTCGTGGATGATTTGGTCAAAGGCGCGTTGGAGGAAGGTGGAATAAATCGCCACGACTGGGCGCATGCCCTCCGCTGCGAGGCCCGCCGCCAGGGTGACCGCATGCTGCTCGGCAATCCCTACATCAATGTATTGCTGGGGCAGCTTTTTGCAGAGAATATCGAGGCCCGTGCCCGTTGCCATGGCCGCCGTGATGCCCAGCACAGCGGGGTTATCCTCCGCCAGCTTGGTCAGGGTATTGCCAAAAACCTTGGAATAGGAAGGTGGTTTGGGTGTCTTGGAGGGTTTGGCTTTGCCCGTTGTTAAGTCAAAGGGAGACTGGGCATGATAGCCGACCTGATCCTTCTCTGCGATCGCATAGCCCTTGCCCTTCACCGTCGCCACATGCACCAACACCGGCCCTTGAATTTTGTGGGCTTCCTTGAAGGTGGCGAGCAGTTCACTCAAATTGTGACCATCCACCGGCCCCATGTAGGTAAAGCCCAGTTCTTCAAACACTGCGCCGACTTTGGGCACTGCAAGGCGCTTCATGCCCTCCTTGACGCGACTCAGTTCTGGCGAGAGCGACTCGCCCACAAAGGGCAGATGCTTAAACTGCTCCTCCAGGTTATCTGTGAGGAACTGCATCGGTGGGCTGAGGCGCATCTTGTTGAGGTAGCGCGGAATTGCACCCACGTTGGGCGAAATCGACATTTCGTTGTCGTTGAGCACCACCAACAGGTTGGTGTGGGGCAAGTGTCCAGCGTGGTTGATAGCCTCTAAGGCCATGCCGCCTGTCAATGCGCCATCGCCAATGATGGCAGCAACTTTAAAGTCTTCGCCCCGAGCATCACGGGCAAGCGCCATGCCCAGCGCGGCAGAAATGCTGGTAGAGGCGTGGCCTGCGCCAAAGTGGTCAAAGCGGCTTTCCGATCGTTTCAGGTAGCCTGCCACGCCGTCCTTTTGCCGCAGGGTATGAAACTGGCTATAGCGTCCGGTAATGAGTTTGTGGGGGTAGGCTTGGTGGCCCACATCCCAAACGACTTTGTCTCGATCAAGATCGAGGGTTTGATAGAGCGCCAGGGTCAACTCCACAACGCCCAGCCCAGGCCCCAGGTGCCCTCCACTCGCAGCCACGGTTTCTAGGTGCTTTTCCCGAATTTGGCGGGCAATTTGCTCCAACTGATGGATCGATAGCCCGTGGAGCTGGTTGGGATGAGTTATGTCACTCAGATGCATGGTGAAATGCCCTCGAAGTCATGCCAATGTGATGTTTGAGTTACTCTCTTAACTGTAGAGGATTTGTTATCCAGACTCGGGTCGCGAAAGGTCTGATCAGAAAGTCGGAATCTGTAGGAAGATCTTAAGCAGATCTACAGAGAGAGTCTTCAAGGATAATCGTAAATGGGCCTTCACACGGCTTGTTCCCTCGTATTAAACCGTTAAGAAGCGATATAACCGTTAATCTTTGCCCATGATTCATTCTCTTGTGTCTCTCAAAAGCATCCGGTGGTCTGCGCTACAGATCATCACCGCAGGGCTGCTAGTGGGTGGCGTGGCTCCACTGACGGCGTCGCGGGCGATCGCGAATGACTACAGTCGGTGCGCGGCAGACTTGGTGGGCCTGGGCATTGATGGCGAAACCGCCGCTGCCGCTTGTGCCTTGGCCTTTCGCCCTACGGAGGTATCGGGCTGTGTGGCTAGGGTGGCTGAGGTCAGCGCGATCGCACCGAGGGATGCCTTGTCGGCCTGTAGTCGAGATCGGCGTCCCCCCGAAGTGGCGACCTGCGTGGCCAATATTCACGACGCTTTGCCCGTTCCCGATTCGCGCGCGGTTTTGACCCGCTGCCACCGCAGCCTGCTGCCCGTGCGCTACTCAGACTGTGTGGTGGGCCTGGCAGAAACCGGAAACCTGAGCACCAATGAGTCCCTTAGCCGCTGTATCTCCGCTGGGTATCGGCCCGAGAATGTTGCGCCAACCTATCTACCGATGAACTAGGGAGAGGATTGGAGCGAGACCCCAAGCCGTTGGGAGAGCCAGACTTCGAGCGATCGCACGACGGGCTTACTCGCGGTTCCCATCGGGCTGACCATCGGCTCTACCAAGATGGTAAACAGGCCCAGCCGATTCCCCGCCAGGACATCGGTAAACAGGCGATCGCCCACCATCGCCACCCGCTCAACGGGCATCTGCATCGCTTCCACCGCGCGCCGGAGTTTGCGTCGCGAGGGTTTACCTGCCCCCGTCATATAGGGCACGCCGATGCTTTCACCAATACGGCGGATGCGGTTTTCATTTAGGTTGTTGCTCACGAGCCACAGCGACACACAGGGCTTGAGCTGGTTGATCCAGGTCTGCACCTCTGGAGAAGTTTGGGCTTCCCGAAGGGGAACAAGGGTTTCATCCACGTCCAAAATCAAGCCATCGAGATCATAGGCACGAATGCGATCGGGGGTGAGCCCCAACACGGGTTCGCCCAATACCACATCGGGCTGTAACAATTTCCCCCAGGTCATAGTTTGCTTCGCCTCGTACAGACTTAACGTTGGATATCGATAGCATCATATCGGTGCAGAGCACCCCAGTGCTGGCCTCACCCCCGCTGTGCTGGCCTACCCTGCGCCGCCGGGACAGCTTCGTCACGGGGTTCACCGCTCCCAACAGAGCGGGTTAAACATGCCTACTCAGACTGCCCATTGGATTGCTGTTCTGCATCAATGGCGTCACGAATCTGGGCCTGGGCCGCCTCGTGCTCCGCGAGGGTGCGGCTGAAGACATGGGTGCCATCATAGCGAGCCACGAAATAAAGATATTCGGTTTCGGGTGGGTCAAGGCTGGCCTCTAGGCTGGCGAGGCCAGGGCTGGCGATAGGGGTCGGCGGGAGACCTGGGTTGAGGTAGGTGTTATAGGGGGATGGCGTTTCAACCTGAGCAAAGGTGAGGGGTTGCTCGCGGGTTTGACGAATGCCGAGGCCGTATTCCACAGTTGGGTCAGCCCCAAGGGGGATGGACTCTTCAAGGCGGCGATTAAAGACAGCGGCAATTTGCGATCGCTCTTCCGCCACGACAGATTCCTTTTCAACAATACTTGCAAGGGTCACCCAGTCCTTCAGGGAAAACCGACTGCTGGCCTGCTGATACACGGGCAACGCCACCGACTCAAAGCGGCTCAGCATCAGATCAACGACCTGCTCAGGCGTCAGCGACTCCGGCGGAATCTGATAGGTGTCGGGGTAGAGAAAGCCCTCAAGGTGGGGTAGATCCGCCGGTAACCAAGGGTAGCGATCGCGGGGAATCGTCTGGGTCGCCACCAAAAACGCATCGGCGGAAAAGAATCCTCGTTCTTCCAGGGCTGCGGCCATTTGCTCCCGGTTCCACCCCTCGGGAATAGTGAAGCTAGTTTGCAGTACATCCCCGCGCCAAATCGTTTCAGCAATATCTGCAAGGGGCTGAGTTGGGGCAATTTCGTAGGTGCCAGCCTGATAGCTGCCCGCCGGATCTCGAAACGCTTTCCAACGGCTCCACAGATTCCAGGCCAAACGCGATCGGATCAGCCCGGCAACTTCCAAATCGTTGCCAATCTGTTGGCCCGGGGTTCCGGCGGGAATTTGGATCTGAATTGGCTCGCCCTCAGCCTCTGAACTCATCGGCAGAACAGGCGCAGTGGCCCAGCTCCACCAAGCCCAGCCTTGCCAGCCCGCCACCCCCATCGCAACGGGCAGCAGCAGCACAAAAAACAGTATTTTAGAAAGCCGAGAAGCCATGCAGCAAGACTGAATTCAGCAATTGCAAACCGTCCTATTCCACCGCATCAAAGAGCGCAGACTCAATCTCTGGGCGCAGGCGCTCAAACTCTTCGGGGGGAATGATCTGGGCTTCGCCTGTTTGGGTAACTTGGGCGAAGATCAGTAGCGGATCAACGGGCGTACAGACGTTGTATTCGACGTCTTGATGAAAAAAAGTTGCCAGGATTTGAAATTCTTCGTCTTTGCTGTCCCCATCGCCGTCTTCGTCGTCGATTTCAAGGGTGAAGCAGTTCTCTTCTTCTGCTTCAGGCAACTCGCCCGCGACGGTCAGGGTAACAGCAGTGCGCTGGAGGCTGAGCTCGTGCTCTGCCAAAACGGCGCGCGCCGTGGGGAAGAGTTCATCAATTTCGTCTTCATCGACATCAACGAGTTCCTCTTCTTCGCCAGACTCGGTTTCACACCAACTGAAGATTTCTACCGGAGTATCGACGGGTAAGAGCAAGGCATAGTGTCGGCCTTGGATCTCAAATTCTTGTTCAACTTGACACAGGAGCGATCGCCCAAACTCATCCTTTAGCGCAATGGTGTGGCCGTCCTGAGTGGATTCAGAAAAAGTCATTCAGGGTCTCCTGAAACGGTATCGGGAAGGGGGGCAGACTGCCGCGATCGCGGTGAAACCCGCTGATCAAGCCATTGCTGCAAAATGATGGCAGCGGCTTTGCGGTCAATCAGTCCTTTGTGACGAGAGGGCGATCGCCCCTCAGAGAGAAGCATTTGTTCCGCCTGAAAGGAGGTTAGCCGCTCATCCACATACTCTACAGGCAAGTTCAACGCTTCGGAGAGACGACGGGCAAAAGATTGCACTCGGCGCGCCTGTTTACCCACCTCGCCGTTCATGGTGTAAGGTAACCCCACCACCAGCACCTGCACCTGCCGCTCCCTCGCCAGGGCCGCGAGCTGGGCCACCACATCCTGAAAGGAGGTGTGCTTCAGCGTGGTCAACCCCGTTGCCAGTAACCCGAGGCGATCGCACCCGGCCACCCCAATGCGCTTGTGTCCAATATCCAACCCCAGTGCCGAGGTTTGCTCCATATCCTTTGGGGCGTGGCCCGCGTCCATGCTGCGCTGAGGGTTAGCCTACCACGACTCCCCAGACAGATGATCGGGGCGTGATTTAGGGTCCACCGAGTTGGCCCGCTCTGAACCCAGGCAGGGCGGTTCCACCGGGGGTGTTGAGGGGCGCGCCTCCTCTTTGGTATCAGGCTTGGGGTGCCGCTGCCACGAGAGTCGGCTACCGGGCATCGGCTTGCCAGCGGGCTGGAGCCCCGGCAACACATCAGGAAGCTGGAGCCCTTCTAGACTAAGGGGTTTGGACTCGCGAACCTTGTGCCACACCGATCGCGACATCATCAGCGTGCGATCAACGGGCTCGGCGTGGATTTGAGTCAGATAATCCTCTCGCTCGGGCTGGTAGTCGTGGGAAGTCAGCCGCAGAGGAGCCGCCGGAAACGCCTGCAACAGCCGCGCCATGTGCCCCATAATTTCGGGGTAGAGCCAAGTGTAAGCCGGATGCACCGTCAGCTCTGCGGTGTGGAAGCGCCGTCCATCTTGGCAGGCGGTGAGTTCAAAGCGCCCGATCGCGGCCTTGCGCTGGGGCTCAAACACATACCCCCGCTGCACATTCACCCGTTGCATCCACTGCACCGTTGTGCTGGCAAAACCGTGCAGCGGGTCTGTCTTAAAGTCTTGAATTTGCTGATCAAACACCTGACGCATCAGGGGCGGCATGGCGGCGGTGTCGAGCTGGTAGAGCAATTGGGCATCGGCATTGCTGACCGCCATCAGGTTCGGTAAATCAGGCTCGCGCTGGGCCAAATCTGTCAGCGCCTCGGCGGAGATTTCCCAGTAGGTGACCTGGGCGAGGGGTTGAAAGCCATTTTGGCGGTAGAGGGCGAGGGCTGTAGTGTGCTGGATATCCACCTCAACGAGCCACATGCGAGCTTCCCAAACCGCCTCGAAGCAATGGCGCAAAAGCTGCGTCCCCACGAGATCAAGGGGGCCTTCGCCGCTGGCAGGCACCGCCAAAGGATTCACAACCACCCGCTTAACCCGCCACGTGCTGCGGGTACGGTTGAAGGGCAAAATTTCGATGAGGCCGCAGGGCTGGTCGCCAATTTCAGCGACAAAGCCCGACCACTTGGGCTGATTGGGTAGCGCCAGATTTCCCAGTCGCTTCCACCAAGCGGCGAGCTGTTGCACGGTGAGCCCCTCTTCGCCGATCGCCTTTTGCAGCGGATCTGTAATCACCAAGCTGCGATCGCCCCACTGCATGGGATACTCCAAATCGCGCGGATAGAGCGATCGCAGGTGAAGTTCAGCGTAATCAGAATCAGAGTGGGCCATGAAAGCAGCTCTTGCGTGGATGACGCATCAATGACGGCACAACCTTAACGGTCAACCTTCCTGTGGCGATTGCCCCGACTCAGGAACCGAACCAGGCTCCCCAGCACTAGCAGACTGAGGCCGCACCAACACTAACGGCGTCTGCTCATCAGCATTACCCGCCGGGTTATCAATGAGTGCCTGGGTCAACTGCTGGGCATTGATGCCAGGGGTTGATGCCAATATCTTAACCGCTCCCAAGTCATTGACATCGACGATCGCCGCCTCTAGCCCCGTTGCGCGCTGAATTTCAGCCACCA
>JACYME010000040.1 GCA_015272155.1 Leptolyngbyaceae cyanobacterium T60_A2020_046 | reverse complement strand
ATATTGACTTTCTCCTACGCAACTAGAATCGCTGGTGTGTTAGGAATTCCCGCGATCGCGCGAACCGCTGCGATCGCCCGTCTATCGCCCGTACGCCAGTAGAGTCCTAGCCTTTCAACCCCAACCGGGGCAACGAAAAACCCAGACTCCACTGGCGCAGAACGCGATAGGGCTTACCCTACAGGCTGGCGGGAGTCACGCTCGACACGCGACCACCCATCCGATTCACCTGCTGTAGCTTGGCGGACAGTTGCTCATAGGGCACCAAGAATGCGGTGTTGGTGCGACGTACCCGAGGATAGCCAGGGCCAGCCATGCCCACCACCTCAACCCGGTACACTTTGCCCGCTTGCCCATAGGGCGTCGAACCACCCAACGCCTTGTTGGGTGTAGTGTTGCCTTTGCGAGTGCTCACCGAGTCAGCACTGGGCGGACGCACAGAGGTTGCTTGGTTGCGGCCCAGCTCCTCAGCCAAACGCGACAGACGACCCCCCATCTGGGCGCGATCGCTGTTAGCATACCCGCGATAAAGCTGGAAGATACGGGTAAACCCAGTGCTCCGCTGCCCCGGCTGGTAGACAAAGCTGCGGTAATAGGGAACCACATAATCCCCAAAGTTGGCTTGGTACTCTTCGCTGTCCATGAAGGAATCGACATCGGCGTCGTAGCCTTCATTTTCATAGCGATCGAGGTGCTCAATCACCTCCGACTCATCGTAGGGAGCCCGGCCCAGCAAATGCTTGAACTGAAGCTCAATCACCCGAGTCTGGAAGTTACCGTAAAAAAACTTGTTTTTATAAAGTTCAGACTTGGCGACTGCCCGCACAAACTCACGCACAGAAATGTAGCCATTGCACAGCAACGACTCCGCGCCAGTCAAACGCTCAGATTTCATCAGATAGTCATTGCCCAGCAGGTGGCGATACACCGCTTGAATGACATATTTTGCATCGTCTTGGGTCCAGTTCGCCCGCAGTTCAACCTGTCCGGTTTCTTCAAACGGCAACGTGCCCAAACGGGATGCAGCAGTCGTGATCAGCACGATCTCATCCTCCTTGAATTGACGACCAAATGCCCCTTCCCGCTGAAGTCCACACCCCTTGGGGCATTGTTGCACCTCAACCGGGAACAAGGCGTTGTGAAATTCGGCCTAGGCCTGGGTGATACTGGTGACTCGGCCCCCAGCACGGTTAATCTGCTGGAGCTTACGAGACAGTTGCTCGTAGGACACCAGATACTCCGTATTGCTGCGCCGCACCTGAGGCAACCGCCCGGGCGCAGAGGCTTGCATCACTCGAATGCGATAGAACTTCTCGCGATCGCCACCACCCGTGCCCACAAGCGCGGGTCCTGTGCTAGCGTTGGATACAGGGGATGCAGAGTTTTTGGCGAGCTCCTGCACAAGACGAGCGCTTATGCCACTTTTCTGGGCGCGATCGCTCGTCGCATACCCCCGGTACAACCGGAAAAAGCGAGTAAATCCTACCGTGCTCTGACTCACCTGGGTCAGATACCCTCGGTTATGGGGGACGACACTATCGCCAAAGCTATCGCTATATTCTGCTGAATCAATGTAGGAATTGATCTCAGCTTCATAGCCAGCAGTGTGATAGATCGCCGCGTGATGCGCGAGTTCAGCTTGGCTATAGGGCGCGCGCCCCAACAGATGCTTAAAGTTCAACTCCACGAAGCGGTTGTGTGGCCCCGAGAGGAAGAACTTGTCTCGATATAGGTCAGAGAGCGCCAGTGCCCGCACAAAATCGCGCACCGAAATATCACCCTGACGCAGCAGCGACTCAGCACTGACCAAACGCTCACTCGCCATGATGTACTGGTTTCCAAATACCTGACGATAGGCAGCCCGGATGACGGCATCAACATCACCGGTTTTGGTCCAGTTTTGACGTAGCTCAACGGGCTCCGACTCGTCAAACGGAGACACCCCAAGGCGTCCCGCTGCAGTTGTGACTGCCATTTGCCTTCTCCTTGGCAACTTCAGATACAACAATGCCCGGACAGGCAAACAATTGTTAACAATGCGCCAACAACTGTCTGCCCCTCCGGGCAAATCAGAGCAACCTAGCTCAGAGCGTTGATTGCGTAGTCGATGTAGGAGTTTGCTTCAGTTGCAGCGTCGCCACTCAAGCCGTGGTTAGCCTTGATGTACTTCAGCGCTTCGACGTACCAGCTGGGGGACAGTTCAAAGGTGCTGTTGATTTCATCAAGACCTGCGATCAGGTACTCGTCCATGGGGCCAGTGCCACCAGCCACACAGCAGTAGGTCACCATGCGGAGGTAGTAGCCGATATCACGAGCACACTTGTCCTTACCACGCTGATCAGAAGCGTAGTTCGGCCCCTGCATTTGGGTGGTGTAGGGGAACTTGTTGTACACAGCCTGAGCTGCGCCGGAAATCAAGGAGTCAGCCTTGGAGGTCAGAGCCTTCGCAGCTTCGAGGCCAAAAGTAGCTTGACGCAGGCGGCCAAATGCCACTTGCAGTTCAGAAGCGCTCAGGAAACGACCTTGAGAATCAGCAGCAGCAACTGCTTCAGTCAGAGGAGTTTTCATTGGAACTATCTCCTAATGGATGTACAAGTTGGTCTTGGTTCGTTAGAGAAGGAATGTGCGCAAGGCACATGAAAACAGCCGGTGACTAGGCAACAGCGGCAGCAGCCAGATCGAAGTAGCTGGCGATTTCGGAAACAAGGCTGGAGCAATCACCTTGGGTGATACCAGCGGGATCGTTCACGATAGCCAGAGCGATCTGCTTCATTTTCTCAACGCCAGCAGCCACGGAAGCACCGGGGACGCCCAGAGCAACATAGGTCTCACGCAGGCCATTCAGGCAGCGATCGTTCAGCACGGAAGCGTCGCCGGTGAAGGTTGCGTAGGTGATGTAGCGCAGGATGATTTCCATGTCGCGGAGGCAAGCAGCCATACGACGATTGGTGTAAGCATTACCACCAGGAGCGATCAGTTGGGGCTGCTCAGCAAACAGTGCGCGAGCTGCGTCGCCGACGATCTTGGAAGCGTTACTGGTCATGCGGTTTACGCAGTCGACTCGCTTCAGGCCATCAGAAACGACAGCGCTCAGAGCATCCATTTGAGAGCTGGACAGGAAATCGCCACGAGCGTCTGCCTGTGCCACAACCTTGGTGTATACGTCAAACATTAGACCCAATCTCCTAATTGTTGAGTTTTGGTTTGTTTTTGACTGGAATCGCGGTTAGCCAGCGAAAGCTGCCTAAGCGTGTATGAGAGGATCTTAAAAACAAGAAACAGCCGAACTCTTCATTTCTTGATATTTCTTCAACATTCCACATAAGGTTGTGACCTTTGAGAAGTTGAAGGGACCAATTCTGAAGTTGCTCGACTGCGAGGCTAATCAATCGCTCGGGTAAGTGAAAAACCTTGCCGGGATTGACTTTTACCTCTATCAGAAAACCCTCCAGAACTTATATACACCGCTACCGATGGCTTTCAATTTACGAGTTGTTAAGGGATTTGCTGGCACGGAGCCGCGATCGCGCTCGAAAGCCCTTATCCATCGAGCATTTCCGAGCGCTTGCGCCCGGATGGCATCGCCTCATTTTTGTTACATTCTGCAATGAAATGTGGTGCAGCGCTTATTATTCAGCAGCCAAAACTTAATGCGGCGGTGCGTGCGCCGCTGCTTTTGGGCAGTCTAGCTCGTTTCTCTAACGCCCGGATGATCGCGGCAGAAGGGCGTGGATCAGGGCTCTGGCGTTATTTCCAAGGGGAGCGCCGCGCTCTGGGCTAGCTGGAACCCCAAGATTGCGGTGTTTATTTTGTCCGGATCCAGCTTGAACTTTGCCCTGCCCCCTTACCCTCGGGGAGGTATCCGAGGATGACTGGACTTGATGTAACGGGATGTAACGGAATGCAACGAAAAACTCAGGGAGGGAGGTTGGGGCGTTGCGCGATCGCGATCGCGCTATTGCAAAGAAAGGCGAGGCACCGCCAAGGACTGAAAGGCAGGGGTGGCAATGTAAAAGCCTTGCATCAGCGTGATGCCCATGGCTTGCAGCGTGATCGCCTCCTCTAGAGTTTCAATGCCTTCGGCAATCATTACAATCCCTAAATCCCGGCAGACCTCTAACATGGCCCCTAGGATGGATTGTTTTACCTTGTTTTGGTCAATTCCGCGCACAAGTTTCATATCAATTTTAATAATGTCTGGCTGGAATTCGGCGAGCAGATTCAAGCCAGAATAGCCCGAACCAAAGTCATCGATCGCAGTTTTAAATCCCAGTCGCTGATAGGTTTGAATAATGTTCTTCAGGTGATTGTGATCAAAAATCTTCTCATTTTCGGTGAATTCAAAGATAATGCGATCGCTGGGAAAACCAAACTGTTCAGCAGCATCTAGGGTGACGCGAATACACGTTTCCGGCTGATACACGGCATTCGGCAAAAAATTAATGCTTAAATACCCGTCAATCTCCAGCATCGCAGCCCACTGGAGCGCCTTGACCCGACAGAGTTGATCAAACTGATAGAGATTTTGCTCATTGATCTGGCACAAAATGAGTCCGGCGGGTTCTTCATTCAACCCCCGCACGAGGGCTTCTTGAGCAAAGATACGCCCTTGACTGACATCAACAATGGGCTGAAACGCCATTGTGAACTCAAAGCCAAGATTCATTTCAGGCTGACACGAAGAACAGTGACGCTTTCTTTGTTCACTCACGGCTAGCGGCCCACTCAGCGTCAAGGGATAGCTTTCTTTAGCCAATTGGCCGGGGCGTAGGGTGTCTTGCGAGGGCATGACACAGGCACAAATTGGCTCATGATCCTGTCCAAATCGGACTGGCGACTGTGACCAATGCCCAGCAAAAAGCTTAGCTAGCATG
>JACYME010000101.1 GCA_015272155.1 Leptolyngbyaceae cyanobacterium T60_A2020_046 | reverse complement strand
TCATCACAGAACATTCAGTAGGCGAAGTTTAGGAGCGATCGCAGTCGCCGTGTTACCGGAAATTGTTGAGTACTGTCAGCCGTTATCAGACTTTGGTGTAGACGCGGTTGTGGAGACTATCGCTGAGGTATCTGCGTGGTATGAGGGGCGGTGCCCTCACACTGGGCAGTGGCATCGCCTCCCCCGGACAACGTTAGCAGAGGCGATCGCGCGACAGGTTTTGCAGCATATTGAGGCCGTGGGCAATCTTCCCTTGGACGGCAAGATGTACGGCGTGCTGTTGGCCAAAATGCCAACGGGTGAAGTTGCTGTGCTTAAGGCGTTTTCGGGGCTGTGGTGGGGTCGGGATACCCATCCGGGCTGGGTGCCGCCTATTCCAGGGCGCGATCAAGTCGCGTTGCAAGAGCTGCAAACCCTCAGTGCCCTTGAACAGATCAAAACCGAAATTTTGCACCTCCAGCAGTTGCCCAGTCGAGATCGCTACCTTCAGCAGCAGGCCGAGCTTCAGGCCCAGCGCGCCAGTCTGGCTGCACAGCACCGCCAAACCAAACGCGATCGCCAGTGCCAGCGCGAACACCTCGCCGCCACCCTTGCCGGAACCGCCTTGGCCGATGCCCTGGCCGACCTCGATCGCCAAAGCCAGCAGGAGGGTATTGCTCGCCGTCGCCTAAAACAGACGCAGGATGCCGCCCTCGCTCCCCTCAAGGCCGAAATTGACCGGGCTGACGCCCGCCTTCGGTTGCTCAAACAACGGCGCAAGCATCTTTCACGCCAACTCCAAGACCAGATGCACCGGGTCTATCAGCTCACCAATTTTGCGGGGGAATCCGTCGCGTTGCAGCAGCTATCTGCCAATGGGTTGCCCACTGGCACGGGGGACTGTGCTGCCCCTAAACTGCTGCATTTTGCTGCGAGGCATGGTTTAGTGCCCCTCGCGATCGCGGAAATTTGGGGCGGGCCGCCGAGTCGTCTGGGCGATCGCCAGCCCGGTCAGTTCTATGGCCCCTGCGCAGACCGCTGCCAGCCAATTCTGGGCTTTTTGCTGTCGGGCTTGCCGACTCCAGCACCCATTGCATCCCCCCTAGCATTCTCGATCCGCTATGAAGATGAGGCCCTGATCGCCGTTGAGAAACCACCCGGATTACTCACCGTGCCCGGTCGAACGCGCGATCGCCAAGACAGCATCCTCAGCCGATTGCAGGCCCAGTACCCCAACGGCGACAGGCTGCGCGCCGTACATCGCCTCGACCAAGCCACTTCCGGCATCGTTCTAGTGGCGCGCACCCTCGACAGCTATCGCATCCTGAGCCAGCAGTTTGCTGCGCGCCAGGTGCATAAACGCTATGAGGCAATTGTGGTCAGGGGGGAGCGCGATCGCCTCCCCACCACAGGCACCATTGACCTGCCGCTCTGGGGCGACCCGACCCAACGCCCTCGCCAGCAAGTCCACTGGCACCGAGGTAAACCCAGCCTGACCCAATATCGCCTTCTTTCCACGACGGGAACTCGACACCGCGTCGAGTTTCGCCCCATCACCGGGCGCACCCATCAGCTCCGGCTCCACGCTGCCCACCCCCAGGGCCTCAACGCCCCCATTTTGGGAGATGCCCTCTACGGGCCACCATTCCCCGCAGCGAGCGGGTGGAGCGATCGCCTCCACCTCCATGCTGGCGAGTTGCGGTTTCTGCATCCCCTCACCCAAACGCCCATCCACTTCACCAGCCCCGTCCCGTTCTAGAACCGCAGGGCGTTTTCTGGCTGTCTGCCATTTTGAGCGTTACCCATTGTCGCGATGAGCGCAGGGCTTGATTCCGCCCATCATCTTGCCGGAACTGTTCACGCGGGCTCTTCGCGAAATTGACTGCCCCGAGTACAACGCTGAGTTTTGTGAACTCCGAGCGGTGCCTCCGCCCCGCTCCGGTGGGATTGGGCACACTAAAACTCAGGGGTATCCCCACTGGGGCCATGCTTCCAGATTGTGACGCTGGATTCTTTGCCATGAGTGACCTGTTCAAAGGCTTCGAGCAGTTGCTAGAGCTTGCCAAAGCGCTGGAGGAAAAAGCGGAAAAGGGAGAACTAAAAACCGATATCCGCATCAGTGGCCGCAGTATGAGCAGCATTCCTCGGCAGGGGAATATTCCCACCGATATCGGGGTGAGTCGGGTTCGGCGTCCGAGTGGAGCGGAGGATCCCTCATCCGGTGATCCGGTGATCATTACGCCGCCGCCTGCGGAGACGGCTGCCCCTGTTGAGACTTCTGCGACCGAGCCGCCCACAGCCCCCTCTAACCTCAGCGATGTCGGGGGGCTCGGTGCAGTGATTCAAGAGTTGCGCGAGCTGGTCGAAATTCCCCTCAAGCGTCCAGATGTTTTGGCACGGCTTGGGCTGGAGCCACCTCGGGGTGTCCTGTTGGTCGGGCCGCCGGGTACGGGCAAAACGTTGACGGCGCGATCGCTGGCGGATGAGCTAGGGGTCAATTACATTGCGATCGTCGGCCCTGAAGTGATGGGTAAATACTACGGGGAAGCGGAATCGCGCCTGCGTCAAGTGTTTGAGAAGGCCACAAAAGCCGCCCCCTGCCTGATTTTTATTGACGAAATTGACAGCCTTGCGCCCGATCGCAGCAAAGTTGAAGGTGAGGTTGAAAAGCGCCTAGTGGCGCAACTTCTGAGTCTGATGGATGGTTTTGCGAAAACTCGAGGGGTAATTGTTCTGGCGGCGACAAACCGTCCCGGCCATTTAGATCCGGCGCTGCGTCGTCCGGGGCGGTTTGATCGGGAGGTTCACTTTCGCGTGCCCGATCGCGCCGGGCGGCTGGAAATTTTGCAGATCCAAACCCGCGATATGCCCCTCGATGCTTCCGTCGATTTAGCCGCGATCGCTGATGCCGCAGTGGGCATGGTGGGTGCCGACCTCAAAGCCCTGTGCCAAAAGGCCGCGTACTTGGCCCTGCGCCGCCAGGTGCCTTCGCTTCAGGCAACGATCCCCGACACCTTACACATCAGTCAGGCGGACTTTAACACCGCCCTCAAGGAAATTAAGCCCTCGGTGCTGAGGTCGGTGGAGGTCGAATCGCCCCAAATTCGGTGGGAAGACATCGGCGGGCTAGAGGAGGCAAAACGGATTTTGCAGGAATCTGTCGAAGGGGCACTCCTCTATCCGGAGCTCTATCAACAAACGGGCGCGACGGCTCCTCGGGGAATCTTGCTCTGGGGGCCACCGGGTACGGGCAAGACGTTGCTGGCAAAGGCGATCGCGGCCCAAGCCCGAGCCAACTTCATTGCGGTGAACGGGCCAGAATTATTGAGCCGCTGGGTCGGCGCTGCGGAGCAGGCTGTGCGCGAGCTCTTTGCAAAGGCTCGTCAAGCTGCGCCCTGTGTGGTGTTTATGGACGAAATTGATACCCTGGCTCCGGCGCGTGGTCAGTTTCAGGGCGATTCGGGGGTCAGCGATCGCGTGGTGGGGCAACTCTTGACGGAACTCGATGGGCTGCAGGGCTGCACGGATGTGTTGCTTGTGGGAGCCACGAATCGACGCAATGCCCTCGACCCGGCGCTGCTGCGGGCCGGACGCCTCGACCTGCAAATTGAAGTGGGCTTACCCCAGGCAGACAGCCGCCGCGCAATTTTGCACGTTCACAACCAAGATCGCCCCCTTGCTGCCGATGTCGATCTGACCCACTGGGCAACCCGCACCGAAGGTTGGAACGGGGCTGACCTCGCGCTACTCAGTAATCAAGCCGCCCTCGAAGCGATTCGATCGTTTCGCACCCAGCCCGATGCTGATCCCCAAGACCTTCGCATCAGCCATGCTCACTTTGAGCGTGCCTTTGATGCAATTCAACACCAAAAACACGCCCACAATTAGTGCCGCAAAGGTCGCAGGGGCTCCCCGACAGTACGCCCTAATGAGCAGCAGTATCCTCGGTCGTTTCCCACTCAAAGGGCGCGTTGCGATCGCCCACAATTGAATAAAAGGTCTCTAGGGTTTCGGGGGTGACTTCCTGTCGCCACCGCTGGTCAAGCTTGATGGCTAAGTCCATCTTTTGGTAATAGTCACCGTGGACTTCTTGCACATTCGCTGCGATCGGCTGTGCTCGATAGCGGGCAATCAGAGCCCGGGCACTCCGACTACCCGCAATGTAGTGATGATCGTGCTTCCAATATTCGATCATTTCGGGCTCAAAGGGGATTTCTAAAAACGCACAAACCTCTTGCATAGTTTCCACTGGGTTTGTGGCAAGCGCTTCGTAGCGAACTCGCATTTTGCGATCATCCCGAACTGAAGCATAGACGCGATCGCAATCATTCAAATTATTGAGCCAGCGTTGACTCACCTGTGAAGCAGTTAGATTTGGATAAGCCCGCAGGTAGGAATTTAAGACTGCGCGCCCATCCCGCACAGCATGAATGACATAGGCTTCCAACTTGCCTGCGCGAAATTCGCGCGCGTTGAGCCGACGAGCAACCCAGTCAGGATATTTGCTGGAATCAACGAGCAGTGATTTTTGAATTCGCTGGTGCAGCAAAGTATAGGGATTGAGAATAGCATCTCGCCCGAGTTTTTCTCGGATCCAAGTCTCAACCTTCAGCGGAATGTAAGGGGTCAGTCGATGGCCACTGAGGCCAACGGCAAGACGGTGAGCATCTTCAGCACTAATATGCTCAGGCCAAAAAGAACTGCTCGGACAAAAAGCTGCTGGCGTTGGCTCTCGCTGATAAATTTCCGGTAGCTTGCTGATTTCGCCAAGGGAAAAACCTTGGGAGTGGCTACCCAGCATGAGGTCTAGCATCGTAGAGCCAGAGCGGCCAATTCCCAGAATGAAAACAACTTTATTGATACTTGTCGTCATGGGGTTTACTCCACACTGTACTCATAAGGCTGGTCAACGCTAAATCGTCGATTCTGGAACCGTAGACTCTAGTGTCTAATAACTTTGACTGAACGAATATGATGCAATTGATGCTGCGACGACCCTCTCATCCTAAAATTTCTAAGCATCAATTAAACATCATGACAAAACAAGATTTAAGCGTTTATCTTCTGCTTAAACCGTTTCCAGAGACTCGGTTTTTCTGGGGGGCGGATGTTAATTAACGGGATGTCAACATTCCGGAATCGATAGTAATGCCACAAATCCCAATAGGGGCCACCAGGATGGAGCGGTGTACCGGCCCAATGTAAATAGCGTAAGGCGCGATCGCCATCATAAAGCCTGTGATCAATTGTTCGAAAATAGGGGGTACCACCCCAACTCCCAGGCTCGTTGGGATTGGCTTGCGTAATATTCAGGCAGCGTTTTGCCCCTTTCAAAATTAAATAATTTAAAATCGGTTGGTCGGTGGTGCCACTCGAAAAGTCAAAGTATTCTCGATGAGCTGCGCATTCTTTGAGTAGAGTGGTCATTTTATCGAGCGTAAAGACCTCTTTGCGAGAGGCCCAGAACCCGCTATTAAAAACCTGGGTCAACTGCTCAGACGTAAAGACTTTCTGTTCAACGACAACGGAGGAAAAGACATCTGACAGTCCACGACCTTTGTGGTGAAAATCACAACAGACAAAATCTGCTTGGTTCAAATAAGTTAACGTGCTCTCGATGGATTCAAAGAGCAAGATATCGGTGTCAATGTATGCAAATTCATCAAATGGGCCAAACCAGGCAGATAGCTTGCGCATTTTATTCGGCAGCTTTAAAAAATCGCGGGGAAAAATATCCGCGATCGTGCTAGTCAATTTCTCAATCAGTCCTAAGTCGGGGAACAGTTGCACATCATAGGTTTCCATAAGTGGCCCAGAAACCTTCTGATGATCGTCATTGAAAGGAATCATCACGACAGGTATTTCCGGATCGCAGAGCCGCAGGCTACTCAGGAGGGCGATCGCCTGATCCGCAACTCGATCATTGGCAACAATATAAACGCCACGACTCATTGGATTCTCCTTTCTGATGATGAACAATAGTTATCGTGCCAACCCTAATTTCTTAAGAATCCGAGTCGATAGGCTAGGGGGTTGTGGTTTATAGGAAACAGGCTTACCAACAAACTGGGGTTGCTCTTGAGGATCCCGGAGATAACGATAGTGCAAAAAGATATCACGATAGGGAAAGTCTAGATTCTCGCCCATGCACAGCCGCCGAAAGATCTTAGAGCTAATGCCAATAAAGTGCAGGTAAATCAGTCGGGCTTCTTTGTCGTAAAGCACATGATTTACAGCCTGAAAATGGGAGGAAGTCACAGAATTGCCTGATACTTTCTCTGGGGGGAGGTGAAACGCTAAATTGTGAACCTTTAACCCACTTTTAGTCACCATATAGTTCAACACAGACTGGTTGGGAGCCCCAAGATAAAGAATATCAGCATCTCCTTCTTTAAGCTGTGAGACAAGCCAGGTCAATTGTTCGCGTGAGAAGCACCCTTTCCGGGCGGCATAACATCCAGAACAAAAGATATCTCGGCTAACCTGCCCTTGAGGGAACAAGCTGGTTAAGCGATCGCTATTCAGATTGAAGATATGAGAGGGATCCTTAAATTGAAAGTCGTAAACGACGAAATCATTTCCTGGGTGGTCGAGTGCGTCAAAAAAGGGTGAAATTGGCCCAAGGACAAGCGTATCCGCATCTAAATAAATGAATCGATCAAAGGGAGCCGTTTCATCAAAGGCATAATAGCGATGGTTCTCTCCTACTCGATAAAACCGCGTTGTGATGCCCCTATCCTTCCACGTCTCAAGCGCCGTCGGATGCGTTTTC
Source organism: Leptolyngbyaceae cyanobacterium T60_A2020_046 (assembly GCA_015272155.1). Classification (GTDB taxonomy): domain Bacteria; phylum Cyanobacteriota; class Cyanobacteriia; order Phormidesmidales; family Phormidesmidaceae; genus JACYME01. The sequence continues at coordinate 35,374 of JACYME010000101.1, read as the reverse complement.
CACACATCGTAAGAATAATCTTCCCAAAATTTAAATAAACTCTGATCTTCGAGCAAGGTTACATTGGAGCGTCGTGCCACCTCAGTACGCACCTTTTCAAGATTGTCATCATACGCAATGATGCATACGGGATATGCTTTGCCGGCATTCGCCTCAATACTGTTGAGTAGCGCTACGAGTTGATCATAAACAACATCATTGGCAAGGGTGTAAATGCCGTCCATCATAAAAGCTCCTAGTTGAAAAACGCGACCTATTTTGTTAAACCTTGACGATGGTTCACAAGAGTTTGATGGGTTATGGAGTCAATCTCCGCCATAAATCGTTCAGTGGAAAACAAGGGCTTTTGGTTTTCAAGTGAACTCAATAACTCTGTCTGTCGTTCACGACTTTCGAGCACTGCAATAATTTTCTCAACTGCATCAGGCTCTTTATTGAAAAGAACATCGGTGTTCTGTTCGCCAATAATTTCGACTTGACCACCGCGCGATCGCACAAACGGAATCATGCCAGCTTTGACCATCTCTGCAACTGAAATGCCAAAGGGCTCGGACTTATAGTGAATGCCGTAACGACATTGAGCAACAATTTCTAGGTAGTCTCGATAGGGAAGATTTTGGTGAAGATAAACCCAGTCAGAGTATTCTGCGGCGAGTTTTTCAACCTTGCGCTGATATCCCCACCGATAGGCACCGCCGCCACCGCCAGTGATGTGAAGCTTGACATCAAAACCGCGATCGCGCACTTTTTTGACAATGTTGATTACGCGGTGAGTTTGCTTTGCAACGACGACCCTCCCGCTACAGAGAAACGCATCCTCTTTCTCTTCCCACGGAACCTCCTGAATATCACTCACGACTGGTGGGTAGACCACCTCAGAGTGGATTCCATAGGTTTGATAAACCCGATCAGCGGTATAGCGTGAGTTTGCGAGGGAAACATTTTGCGTCAAGCGATCGCGGGAAAAGTCTGTTAGTTTCATCAGTAGCCTAAGCCACCACCCTGCCTTGTGGGGATCTTGTTCAACAACATTGACCCAGTGGAGGTACTGCACTCCAGGACACCCTAAATCAACTGCGTTGTATGCTGAAAAGACCAGATCATAGGATGCAGACTCGGATTTTAAGGCTTGGATTGAAGTGTAGATCAGCGCTAATCGTATGACCGGAGAGTTGGCGATTAGGCGGTCTGCGAGATCAGTGAGTTGCTGTGGTAGAACCGCTCGAATCTTAAGTTGTTCTGGCTTTAAATGTGTGTCATACATGCGGTTCATCTTGTCGAGATCAATTGCCGCTAAGGTGAACAGGGTGACATCGTATTTCTCAACAAGCGCTTCCAAGATCCAAAGTGCAACTGCCTCTGCCCCACCACCGAGGAAGTAAGGCTGCCAGACAGCAATGCTTGGCTTTGGGAGGGGTTTTTCCACCATCATGTTGTCTGTTTGATAAAGGTCATTGCAGCGGGCTAAAGCGTGAATTGAGAAGGCTGGAGAGCAAGATGTAGCCTGAGATTCTACTGGGGAAACGATAAATGCACCTCAAGTTTCCTCCCACATTGCCGAATAAAATTGGCCTATGGTTCAAAAGTTGAAGGAACTGTCGCTGACGAAACGAATGATGGGAAAAGAAACATGAAAATTTACTTTAGTTCATTATGGTGATTTCCAGGCAAGATGAGCGTTATGCATGGAACGGAATTGACCGCATTAAGCTTCATGTGTAGGTCGTCTCGGGAAAGACATAAATGGAAGTTTGCCTTTTAGGCTGATGTTGGGAAAACAGGCTGCGCGGCAGAGGCCGGTTGCTGCTTTGAGGGAACTGATTTTTCAAGTTCTTCTAAAACCTGTAGGACGTTAAGTGCGGATTGATAGGCTTTTCCAGTAAGCTCCTCATATTCTGCTTGACTATCGAGCATGTCATCGGAAAGGAGGCTCAAGACGCCTAACATTCCGCTGAGTTGCGATCGCATTTCATAGGATGCTCGCCCAAAGGCGATCGGCTCCACTTCCACAGTGCCGCTTGTACTTTTGGGTTCATCAGAAAACTGCATGGAGTAAAGCTTGGCGTACAATCCGCCTTTATCCAGCAGATCATGGTGTGTACCAACCTCAACGACACGGCCCTTTTCCATAACGGCAATTTGATCTGCCTTCTGTACGGTAGAGAGTCGGTGAGCGATGACTAAGGTCGTGCGGTTTTGGCTGAGATCGTCAATTGCCTGCTGCACTAGCCGTTCAGACACGGTATCCAGAGCGCTAGTGGCTTCATCAAGGATGAGAATTTCGGGATTCTGAATTAAGGCCCGCGCGATCGCGATGCGCTGACGCTGTCCTCCTGACAGCAAAATGCCGCGATCGCCAATCATGGTGTCAAACCCATTGGGAAGCTGCTCAATAAACTCCAGCGCATTGGCCCGGCGAGCTGCCTCAAATACATCATTGTCCGTTGCAGATAAGCAGCCGTAGCGAATATTTTCCTTGACTGAGGTATTGAACAAAAAAGTATCTTGGGAAACCACCCCAATATGTCGCCGAAAATCTGCAAGATTTAGCTCTTTCAAGTCACGACCATCAACGGTGATGCGTCCTTGGGTAGGGTCGTAGAAACGCGGCAACAGATCGGCCAGTGTTGACTTCCCTGCCCCAGATGAGCCGACTAGAGCCAGCGTTGTGCCCTGTGGCAAGCTGAGATGAACATCCTGAAGTACCCAGTCATCTTCGTCAGCGTATCGGAAGTAGATATGTTCAAACTGAATTTTATCTTCAAGTCTGGCAAAAGGCAGATTCCCCTGTGACATGAAGGGTTTGTCCGAACGATTTAGAAAATCCTCGATGATTTGGGCGCTCACTGATGTGTTCGCCAACTGCGTTCGGGCCGAGTTGAGTTGGCCGACGACTGGTAAAGTTCTGAACAAAACGACCAGATAGGTCAATATGATGGATGAAAAAGCCTGAATTTGATCAAAAAAGAGGGCTCGGCCTAAAACAATCAATAGGATGATGGCAACAATACTAGAGATTTCATTGACTGGGCCAATACTTGCAAAGAGGAGCTGAGACTCATATTCGGCACGCTCTCGATCTGCGACTAACTCCTCAATTTGACGATATTCTAAATCTTCATTAGCGGCAGATTTGACCAGCCGAATGCCAGATAATACCTCAATTGATCGGCTTGAGAGTGCGGCGGCACTCTTTGATAGTTGACGACCTTTTTTTTTCGCTTGGCGGACGGAAAATTGATTGACCCCCGCGACCCCCGCCATCAGAAAGATCGAAATCAGCGTGAGCTGCCAGGAAATCGCAACTAGAATGGCGATGAAGACTCCCCCAGTGATGGTGGCAATTGAGATGTTGACGAGGGACTTGACTGCGGTTGCGGTTCGGGAAGTTTCGGTATTGATGTAGTTCATCAAATCCCCCATCCGAACCTTCGAGAAATATCCCAGATCGACATCCAGTAAGAGGCGAAAGCTGTCTTTTCGGAGGCGGGAGGTAAAGGTACGGCCCAGGGCTCCTGAGGTGAGCGCGTTGGCATAGTTGGCCGCATTTTTGAGCACCAGCATTACGAAAATGCTAGTCATCATTGCAGGGAGACGATATTTCGGGGGGAACCCATCAAAGGCAGAAAAAATACTTTTTAGAATTGGCGGAACGTTATTTCCACTAACAACGTCTTGGCCTAGAAAATCAAGAATTAGAGGAATTATCAGCGTTGTCCCAATGCCGTTGAAGATGGCTCCGGAGAAACCTAGAAGAATTGACAACAGCATCCACAGGGGATACTGTTTGACGAGTTTAACCATCAGCCGATTGACATCCATGAGTGCTCTTCTCAACTCCTTCTATGTATTTGGATAAAGAATGATGGGTACGACATCCTAGTCAGCCTACGGCTTTATTCTAGGAAGGACTGCAGAAGGTTTTTGAGAATGGTTGCCATTGTCTCAATGCTGTAGTGTTCTAAACACCTTTGATGGGCTTTCTGCCCAAGCCGAAGGGCATGGTCATAGTTGTTGAAGATGCTTTGAATGCCGGCGGCGAGTTGTTCAGGACTATCGGGTTCAACCAGGTATCCTGTGCCACTGAGAATGCTTGGGATATCTCCGACTCGGGTTGCAAGAATTGGTTTCGCCATCGCCATGCCGTCGGTGAGCTTGAGAGGAAATTGGGCCTGTGTGGCGGGATCATTTCGCTGGGGGACAACAATGACGTGGGCCGCCGAGACGACTTTGGGCATCTGTTGATAGCTCGTTTTGGGAAGATGAATTAAGCGATCGCTCCATTTTTGTTTGAGAGTCGTGTCATATTCGTCGTAGGGGCTACCGCCGACGATCACCAGGCGCAGGTCAGGCTCGTCTAAAAAATCTAATGCGGCTAGGATATCCTCAACTCCTTTGTAGGGACGTGGAGCTCCCGGAAACATGAGCACTCGATACTGAGAAAGCCCTAATTCGGCACGACTCTCCTCAGGATTGTAGCGGCTGGGGTCAAAGAGTTCTGTATCTTTGCCGCTGGGGAGATAGGTGCCCCCGAAGCGATCCATCAAAAACTGATTGTGGGTGGTGACGGCATTGGCCCGGTGGGTCTGCTGTTGAATCCATTTCAGATACAAGGGATGCTCGGGATTGCGGAGTGCACCGCCCGGCTTCAGGAGATCACGCGCTACTTTCAGTGGCGTGGGCTGGTATTGCCAGCGATCGCCCCCGTGCCAACTCAATTCCCAGTCATCAATATCCAACAGCACTGGCTTTCGCGATCGCACTCGATGGAGCAATGCTAGCCCAAAGCTCGTCAGTCGCAATTTGTAGGCGTAGACCACATCACCGCTAAGGGCATTCAGCAAGGCATTTGCCGATCGCCACAGCGATGCCCCATCCCGCAGAGGAATAACGGTTGTTGGGATGTCACTTTGAACGGTGCCGGGATTAGGCTCGCGGCTAAACCCAACAATCTCAGGGGTATAGCCCGCTTTGCGAAGAGCCTGGGCCAGCAAAAAAGGCCGCACTCCGCCCCCCCATCGCCCTGCACCACTGCCCGATAGATCACTGGCCAAAATTGAGACTCTCGGCTGCTTAGAAGCGGAGAATGATGGCGGATTCAGCAGCGTAGAAGAGGGGTCTGTCATTGACAACGGGATGGGGGTGGGAGGTGGGGAACAGTGTAAGAAAGAGCGGGGAATCAAGTCAGCCACAGGATACCCAAGTCGGTTGCTAAAATCATGGGTTTCCATTGTTTTCCCTCCATGGGACGAGGTTTCAGGAGGGTTCTAGCTCAGGAGTTTGTATCGGCCACTCCAACGGCAGGGCGCTGAGGTGTCCCACTCGGTAATCATTTAAGAGCGTGCGTGCAGTTCGATTCAGGTTGTTCTGATATCGGAGGGCCGCGAGGTCGTGCAGGTAAGTTTCCCCGGTGCGGTGGTCCAGCGATAGGTCATATCGTTGCTCTAGGGCAGACTGATAGGGGTTTTCTGGCCCAAGGGTATCAAGGACTTTCATTAAGTCAATTAAGCTGGCGGCGACACGCTGATCGTCATAGGCCGCTTCGCCAATGTCATCGCAGATGGCGAGCTTGAGGGCAGCGTCTTGGTCGTGGAGGTGGGCGGGCAGCACACCCGGCGCATCAAGGAGTTCAATTTCGTCGGAGATGCGTACCCATCGCAACTGCCGCGTGACGCCTGCTTTGCGCGCGCTAGCAACCACCTTGCGCTTCAGAAGACGGTTGATCAGTGCCGATTTCCCGACGTTTGGAAACCCGATGACAACGGCCCGAATGGGGCGATCGCGCATTCCGCGCGATCGCCGCCGTTCATTGACGGAGGCCCCGGCAGTCTGCACGCCCTTGAGCACCGCCGCAACCCCTTTCCCCGTTTGGGCATTGGTGAAATAGGGGTCTTCTCCCTGGGCACGAAACCAGGCTTCCCAGGCGGCGCGCGCCTCTGGGGAGATCATATCGACGCGATTGAGAACGAGGATGCGCCCGCGATCGCCAACCCACTCTTCCATCCGCTTGTGCTTAGTGGCGAGGGGAATGCGCGCATCGCGAACTTCCAGCACGACATCGACTCGCTTGAGCTGTTCGAGCAGCGCTTTTTCGGCCTTGGCGATATGTCCGGGATACCACTGAATTAGGGGAGACATAGCGGATGACAGAGGGAAAAAAGGCTCGCAGCGATCGCGGTATTCCCTGAGATCATTCCCAAAGCTACCGCTACCCGCTCACCACACTAGAGTAGGCGGGCTGACTTGTCACCTTTCCCCCTACGGTTTGATGAAAACCTCGGCAAATATGAAGGTTTCGTCAAGATAGCGCAGTCACCCGGTAATTTCCCGAATACTCCAGCCGCGATCGCTCCTGGGGAGCTTCCAGATGCCTCGCAGCCTTGACCAGTGAAGAGACCAGCTCAAACAAGAGGCGAACGTGGGTGCTTTCACCCCATCGTGGAATAACCTTCAGGAGTCGGCACGCCTCCCTGATGCCGATCGCGCTAGGTTTATCAACGCTTCCAGGTGGTGCTGAAGAGCCAACGCACGGGCTAGACTCAGTTCGGATGTCGCTCCCCCGCCTGAAGATCAGAGCGAGGGGTTATTCTAGGGGTCTGAGTGGTTAGGAAAGGGTGATATGGGGGGTCGGCGGAGGCGCGATCGCCGTTTGTGGCTTTTGGCAATGAGTGTGCTGACCCCGATGCTGTGGGTTGGTCAGAGCCAACTTAAAGCCAACATTCGTGAACCTGAAGCCATCTTGGTTCTCGGGGGCGCGTTAGAGCGCGAGCATTTTGCGGCAGACTTGGCCCAGACCTATCCTGATCTGCCGGTTTGGGTTTCCTCCGGCAGCAACCCTGAGTATGCTGAGTGGCTATTTCAAGAAGCCAAGATCCCACAAGAGCGCCTGCATCTGGACTACCAGGCGGTTGATACTGTCACTAACTTTACGACGATTGTGGATGACCTCAAGGCAGAGGGGATTCAGAGCGTGTACCTAGTCACCTCGGATTACCACATGCGGCGTGCGGTCATTATTGGACAGATTGTATTGGGCAGCCGTGACATTAGCTTCCGGCCCGTGGCAGTGCCCTCCAATGCGCCTGCCCCAGAGACGGTGTGGCGGGGGCTGCGCGATGGAGCCCGGGCGATCGTGTGGGTGTTGACTGGGCGTACAGGATCGGAGTGGGGGCAGTCGATCAGCAAGTCTTGATGGGGGGCTGGCAGGAAGGTGGGGCGATCGCGCTGCGGGGCTACGTTTTGCGCTTGGTGTGCGTAGAATTTCCCAAAGGAAAGGCAAAAATACCAATCCCCCTGGAATGGAGTCTGTAGAATTAAGGCGCATCCTGATGTTGTGGTTTAGGGCTGCGATCAGGATGTAGCGTAGCGTTGAGTTGTCCCATGCCCTCTACGATTGATTCTCCCTATACGCCAGAACAGATCAAGGTTTGGTTGCGCGGGTTGCTCACGATCGCGTGGGCCGATGGTCACTTTGATGAGGATGAAAAAGACCTTATCACCGCCATGACCCAAGATGATCTGGCCCCGAGCCTCAACTTTTTTGATGCCCTAAAGCCGATTGATCCAGAAGAACTTGGTGCTGTGCTGGGCTCAGATCCAGCGGCCTCTGAAAACTTTCTCAGAATGGCCGTGATGGTTGCCTTGGCCGATGGCATTTATTCCACTGAAGAGGATGTCAAACTCCAGCGTTTTTGCACGGCCCTTGGTCTAAAGGCTCAGGTTTTAGAGTCCGTGCGATCAACGCTTTATGACCTGAAGGCAGCTGCCACTGCTGCCCCCCTTGATGGCGATAAGGGCGAGGGGATGGATCCGCTCAAGCCTGCCCGAGAGTGGCTGGATCAGTTAGACGTGCAGGATCCTCGGTTGGCGCGCTTTATCTGCAAACTGGTGCCGTCCCAGTGCCCCTTCGAGCGGGATGTCACCCTGTTTGGGCGCAAGATTGTCCACATTCCGCCCATGTGCAAGCTCAATCCCCTCTATGAACAGTTGGTTGGGTTGCGCTTCCGGGCCTTGTCTTACTTGGCGGATGATTGCGGCGAGGATGTGGCCCCCTACCTGTAACGGTTTGGGACTGGCGGCGATCGCGCCCTGGATCGCCCTCGCAACCGAATCCTGGGAGCCAGCGCGATCGCCCGAGAGGCCGGGCGGAGACGGGGTATAGTGGGAAAGCTCAATGGGGCAAGCGCAGCCAGACGAGTTATCGCTTCGCGCACTTGACGACGGCAAGTTGAAGAATCTCCCAAGCCTAGAGCAGGCGAAAATTCTCGGGCGGGCAGGGGGTTCAGTTCATGGACTGCCAGATTCAGAGTGGTTGTGTCAGGCTTGAATAAGTCTGGAGATTGCGTAGTTTGTCCACCTCCGCTGACTATGACCTCTCTGCCGACGGATCCTGAGGGGGGGCTTGCCCCCGACGACCTTAGGAATAACAAACTTCATCACCGCGATCGCGCCATCCACGACTGGTATCGCTTTGTGCTGTCCTATCCGCCGCATCTGGTACGCCACTACATGCAGCGCTTTGATCTGGGGCCAGAATCGGTGATTTTAGACCCGTTTTGCGGCACGGGCACCACGCTTGTTGAGGCCAAAAAGGTAGGGATCGCCTCCGTGGGGATTGAGGCCGTGCCCATGGCTCACTTTGCGTCGCGCACCAAAACCCACTGGAGCATTCAACCCGATGCGTTGCGGATGCTTTGCGATCGCGTCCTGAACCGCGCCAACGCCCGGGTTGATCGTCCGCCCTTTCTGCGGTTTAGCCCTGAGCAAACGGCGATCGTGCTGAAGAATTCCATCGCCCCCGCGCCCCTGCACAAATGTTTGGTATTGGCGGAAGCGATCGCCGCCGAATCCCCAAGCCCAGCGCGCGACATCCTGGAACTGGCGTTAGCCTATGTTGCTGTGAATGATGCCAGCAACCTCAAGTTTGGCCCTGAGGTGGGGATTCGGCGCAACAAGCGTGAAGATGTAGTGGTCTTCAAAACCTGGGCCGCCAAGGTGGCCCAAATGGCCGATGATCTGGCGATCGTTGCGCCCCATTCTGCTATACCAAGTTGTTGTCACTGTGCCGATGCGCGAGCCTTGACTGATTTATTGGAACCCCAGTCCATTGATGCCATTATTACTTCGCCCCCCTACCCCAATGAAAAGGACTACACACGCACGACGCGCCTGGAGTCTGTGCTGCTTGGGTTTTTGAAAAATAAGGACGATCTGCGCACCTTCAAGCAACGGCTGATCCGCTCCAACACGCGCAATGTGTATAAGGTGGACGATGACGATCGCCTCTTGGCTGAACATAGCGCGATCGCCAATATCGCCGCAGAAATCGAGGCCAAGCGGATTGCCCTCCAAAAAACATCCGGCTTTGAGCGCCTCTATCATCGCGTTATCACGCTCTACTTCGGCGGCATGAAGCGCCACCTCACGGATCTTCGCCCTGCGCTCAAGCCCGGTGCCAAACTAGCCTATGTGGTGGGGGATCAGGCGTCTTTTTTTCAAGTTATGGTACGCACGGGTACGCTCCTGGCAGATATCGCAGAGGAAGTCGGCTACGAAGTACGCGAGATCGTTCCCTTTCGGAGACGAGTTGCCACTCTCACCGGAGCTCAACTGCAAGAACAGGTCGTTGTGCTGGAATGGAGCGGCTCCCCTCGAAAAACCCAGCATTTTGTCTGAAACGCTGGCCTATCCTGCATCCGTTTGAGTCAGCGCCAGAATGTGTTCTGGTGTGAGGTCGGTTACAGCGGTCAGCACAATCGCTGCGCCCGCTGCTAGGAGGCGATCGCGATAGTCCGCCACATAGCCCTCGTCACTGGCGGCAACGTGGGGAGGCAGCACCCCTACCGCCCACCAGCGGCCCTCGGGCTGATGCTGCCGCGCTCGCTGGATGGTGTGCATATCTGCCACCGTATCGCCAACGTAAATCACAGGGGGCACCGTTGGCGCAGCCAGTTGTGTGAGCAACGCAAACAGCCCACTCGGGTCGGGTTTCCCTGGCGCATCTTCCATGGCCACTAGGGGCGGATTTTGCAGACCAATGCGGTGTTCAAGGACATAGCGCGCTGACCCTCGGGTTGCACCACTAAAAAATCCCCAGCCAATGGCCGCAGCAGCAAGCTGATCAAAGTAGTCTGCTGTCACCAAAATCGGCTCTTGGGCGATATAGCCCGTCCACTGGCTGGGATCGTCTAGATTTTGGCCTCGATAACGTCGCTGAAAGAAATCCACGATTTCGTCGAAGCCTATGGAAACCTGCGATCGCACCTGCCCCTGGACTTCAAAGTGTCGCAAAATCAGCTCGTGAGACGCTTCCCAGTCGTTATTCCACAGCCCTTCCCCCTTCAGGCGATCAATATCTGCTGGGGTGGGGCGATAGGCTCCCTGGGTAAAGTGCTCAACGGTATCCGCCAATGCCCGCCGATAGGAACCACTGACGTCTCGGATGACGCCATCAATATCAAAGACTGCGATCGCCTGCCAATTCACTCGCCATCTCCCGATTGATTCAATGCTTCGTTTCAGCTTACATGGTTCTCTCCAATACGGTCGCGGCCTCGGACGCTAGTGCTAGCGTGATACCTCTTGCTCATCCCCTCCATCAAGCGTGAGACACGAAGCGGATAGCTGAAAGCCCCGACCCTGCTTGACGGCTCAGCTGCGACTTTTACATATCGCAAAATTGCGATATTATGGAGGACTGTAGCAACAAAACGAGGGTCGTGGTGGAAGGCTCAGAGGCAAGATTTATACTCAAGGTTCTCTGGTTAGAGAAGGATGTCGCGCTGGCGGTAGACCAGGTTGTGGGCAAAGGAACTAGCCCGTTGACGTCTTACTTTTTCTGGCCACGCAATGATGCGTGGGAACAGATGAAAACCGAGCTCGAAGGCAAGAGCTGGATTTCTGAAGAAGAGCGCGTTGCATTGCTAAACCAAGCAACGGAAATCATTAACTACTGGCAAGAAGAAGGCAAAGGCAAGTCAATGAACGAAGCCCAAGCTCGCTTTCCGAAGGTGGCGTTTACCGGTAGTTCGTGATCTGCACGAGTCCGGGATGGGTTGGCAACGTTCAGCTTACAAAATAAACCAATAAAAAAAGGACGGCAACCTACCGTCCTTTTTTATTCCTGTTATTCCTACTGAGGATGAAATCTAAATGATTGACCGAGTATGTGGCGTTGAGAAAGGACTGTAGCCGCGATCGCGATTACGCTTCCCAACCCATCCACCTAGGTCAGAAACAACTTAGACTAAGGCAGAGGCCGCTAGGCCGCCTGCAGCTTGAAGCCGTGCCCGTGCCCGTCGAAAGGTTTGCCGAGCTTGTAGCATTGCTTGGCGATCGTCTGTTGATGTTGCGTCCAGCTTGGCTTGGGCCGACTCAAACTCGCCACGAGCCTCGTCAACGTTAATTGCATCACCGCGCTCAGCACCGTTGACCAAGATGGTCACTTCGTCATTTTCGACTTCGGCAAAACCACCCATCAGCGCGATCGCTAACCACTCTTTTTCAGGACGAATCTGCATTACCCCGATATCCAGGGCAGTCAGCAATGGTGCGTGACCACTCAAGACACCGAGTTGCCCTGTGGTGCTGGGCAAAATCACTTCTTCAGCAGTTGCATCCCAAACGGTTTTGTCTGGGGCAATCACACGAACTGTTAAAGACATATTCAGTGAAACCGAGTTGGGGTGAACAGACAGCAAACCGCGATCGCGAACTTTTAGAGGTTCGCGATCGCGGGTGCTTTAGCCTTCAGACTTCATCTTCTCAGCGGTCTCAAGCACCATCTCGATGTTGCCCTTGAGATAGAACGCTTGCTCAGGGATGTCATCCAACTCCCCATTGAGAATCATCTGGAAGCCCTTGATGCTTTCCTCGAGGGTGACGTACTGCCCCGCCATCCCAGTAAAGACCTCAGCCACAAAAAACGGCTGAGACAGGAACTTCTCGATTTTGCGGGCCCGGGCCACGGTCAAGCGATCGTCCTCAGACAACTCATCCAAACCCAGAATCGCAATGATGTCTTGCAATTCCTTATATCGCTGAAGCGTTGCCTGCACAGCACGGGCGGTGCCGTAGTGCTCGTCACCCACAATGTCAGGCTGCAACATGGTTGAAGTCGAACCCAAGGGATCTACCGCCGGGTAAATGCCCTTTGAGGCTAGGCCCCGAGACAACACAGTGGTTGCATCCAAGTGCGCAAAGGTGGTTGCCGGAGCGGGGTCGGTCAAGTCATCCGCCGGGACGTACACCGCTTGGATGGATGTAATAGAACCTTCCAGAGTGGAGGTAATGCGCTCTTGCAGGTCACCCATGTCCGTCCCTAGGGTTGGCTGGTAGCCCACCGCAGACGGCATCCGGCCCAATAGTGCAGATACCTCAGAGCCCGCTTGTACAAAGCGAAAAATGTTGTCGATGAACAGCAACACGTCTTGCTTATTCACATCCCGGAAATATTCCGCCATCGTCAGAGCCGACAACCCTACCCGCATCCGCGCACCGGGGGGCTCGTTCATCTGACCATAGACCAAAGCCACCTTTGACTGACTCAGGTCGTCTGAGTTGATCACCCCAGATTCAATGAATTCGTTGTAGAGGTCGTTTCCTTCACGGGTGCGCTCACCTACACCGCCAAACACCGACACACCGCCGTGCTCTTTGGCGATGTTGTTAATTAATTCCTGAATTAGCACCGTCTTGCCGACGCCAGCGCCCCCAAACAGACCCACCTTGCCGCCCCGGCGATAGGGAGCCAGCAGGTCAATCACCTTAATGCCAGTTTCAAACACGGCGGGCTTGGTTTCGAGTTCCGTCAACTTCGGCGCTTCCCGGTGAATGGGAGAGGTTTCGGAGTTGTCAACGGGGCCACGCTCGTCAATGGGCTCGCCCAAAACGTTGAAAATACGGCCCAAGGTTGCCCCCCCCACTGGGACGCTAATCGGTGCGCCGGTGTTCGTGACTTCCATGCCCCGAACCAATCCGTCCGTAGAGCTCATGGCTACGGAACGAACCTGAGAATCACCAAGAAGTTGTTGCACTTCACAGGTTACCGAGATGTCCTGCCCTGCAGGGTTTTTGCCTTGAATGGTGAGTGCGTTATAAATCTGAGGAAGCTGCCCGCTGGGGAACTCGACGTCCACAACTGGGCCAATGATCTGAGTGATGTAGCCGACGTTGGTTTTCTCTACAGTGGTGACCATGCTTGCGCCTATCTCTTGATCAGCTATTCCGGCACCTTTCTAAAGATAATCTTAGGTTCGCAGCGCCATCTAACACATTATCACTGAATGTATCGTCCTAGAATTTCTGGCGAGGTTTCCTGGCAACTCAGTGAGCAATTTCGCGATCGCGCTGTCATCCCCCGCATTTTCCCGAGATTCAAAGCTGCTGTATCGGGAGATTGTGGATCCATATTTGTGCCTGTGACTCAACCCTTTTTGCTTCAGAACACGGCACCTAACCTTACCCTTAGACTTTAGGTAAGGCTAAGATGCACGATTTCGTCTTATGGGAAAACGCCAAAGGCCAGGTGATAATGGTCGCGATCGCCCGCTTCTTAACCAGACGATTACGTTGTGCCACTAGTTTGGATAGTCACCAGTCCAGGAAAGGCGTGTCATGACCCAAGCTGCAAACCTGAGTCCGACGATCAACTTTAGCGATCCTAAGTACTACTTCAATCGAGAATTAAGCTGGCTCGCCTTCAATGATCGCGTCCTCCACGAAGCCCTTGACCCACGCACCCCCTTGCTCGAGCGGCTAAAATTTATCGCCATTTTCAGCGCTAACCTTGACGAGTTTTTTATGGTGCGCGTCTCTGGCCTAATGGAGCAGGTTCGGGCTGGTGTGCAGTCGAAAACCGCCGACGGCCTCAGCCCTGAGGCCCAAGTTGATGCCATTCGTCGCCATCTCCGCCCCCGATTGCAGCAGCAGCAGCACCTCTTTGAAGCCGAACTGCGTCCTGCCTTGCAAGCGCACGACGTCTTTTTGTTGGACTATGCCGATCTCGATAGCCAGCAACAGCACTACCTCCAAACCTACTTTGAATCGCAAATTTTCCCGGTGCTTACGCCCCTGAGCGTTGACCCCGCCCATCCGTTTCCGCGTTTGTCGAACCTGAGCCTCAATCTCGCGGTCATCGTCACCGATCCCGAAACAGGGATTCAGAAGTTTGCGCGCGTCAAAGTCCCCAATAATCTGCCCCGCTTTGTGGATCTGCCCGAAGACCTCAGTACCTACGACGGCCAGCGGCGTCTATGGGTTGGCGTTTCGTTAGAATCTGTCATCGCCCATCACCTGGACTATTTGTTTCCGGGGATGACTATCCAGGGCAACTATCTATTTCGCATTACCCGCGATGCCGATTTTCCGGTGCGTGAGGACGAAGCAGACGATCTGCTACTGGCGATCGAAGAGGAGATCAGCAAACGGCGGCTCGAAGGTTCTGTGTGTCGCCTAGAGGTGCAGGCCGGGATTCCAGAAGATCTCCTCCAGGGGCTTACCCAAGAACTCAAGGTCGCCGACGAAGACATTTATCAGCTTAACGGTCTTCTTAACCTCAAGGATCTCTTCTTTTTTATGGGGATGCCCCTGCCTGAGTTGAAAGACGAGCCCTGGACACCGCTGGTGAACCCCCGACTCAAACCCGTCGAACGCGAAGAAGTCGATATCTTTACAGTGATTCGCCAGGGCGACGTGCTGCTCCACCATCCCTACGAGTCGTTTTCGTCCTCGGTGCAGACCTTTATTACCCAGGCCGCAGAGGATCCCCAGGTTCTCACCATCAAGATGACGCTCTATCGCACCTCGGGTGACTCTCCCATTGTGAAGGCGCTGATCGCCGCTGCTGAAAATAATAAGCAGGTTGTGGCTTTGGTGGAACTCAAGGCCCGATTTGACGAAAAGAACAATATTATTTGGGCGCGAAAGTTAGAAGACGCTGGGGTGCATGTGGTGTATGGCCTCGTTGGCCTCAAAACCCACACGAAAACTACGCTGATTGTCCGCCAAGAGGGCGATCGCATTCGGCGCTATGTCCACATTGGTACGGGGAACTACAATCCCAAGACCTCCAAGCTATATACCGATCTGGGCTTACTCAGTTGCCGTGAAGAGCTTGGTGCAGACCTGACCGATCTCTTTAATTTTCTGACTGGCTATTCCCGCCAGACTGCCTACCGCAAGCTGCTTGTTGCCCCTCTGACTCTGCGAAAGCGTATGGTTGCCCTAATCCAGCGAGAGATTGAGCACGCCAAGCAGGGTCGCACGGGGCGCATCATTGCCAAGATGAACTCCCTCGTCGATCCATCCATGATTCGTCTGCTCTACGACGCCTCGCAGGCTGGCGTTGAGGTTGATTTGATTATTCGCGGTATTTGTTGCCTCAAGCCGGGAATCCCAGGAGTCAGCGATCGCATTCGTGTTGTTAGCGTCATCGGGCGCTATCTCGAACATGCGCGCATCTTCTACTTTGGCAACGATGGCAGCGAAGAGATCTACATCGGCAGCGCCGACTGGATGCCCCGTAACCTAGATCGTCGGGTAGAGGCCGTTGCGCCCATCGAGGTGCCTGCTCTGATGGCGGAACTCAAGGCTCAGCTTGACATCATGCTGACTGACAACCGGCAGGCATGGGATCTCAACCCAGACGGCACCTACACCCAGCGACAACCCGGTTCTGATGAGGCTGAACGCAGCACCCATCAAATTTTGATGGAACGCGCGCGACAGCGGGATCACGGCATCACCATCGAAGACTTGGCTTAGCTTGCGATCGTTGGCCCTTTACCGCAAACCATGAGGATGCTCTTTGCCAGGTGAATTGAGGTTGGCGGCTATATTCTTAATTTTTAATTAAGTTTCAGAGGAGATTCGCGATCGCATGAATGTTTGGAGCGGCAATCAAAGATTATTTGCGACCTCATCTCAGGCACCTTTCCTCAAAAGAAAAATTGATGTGAGCCTCCCCTTTCGTCAGGATTGAAGTGTTTTCTCCGGTATGTTGCGGTTGTACGTCGTTCTGTCTTGATTCTCATCGTTGCTTCCCGGAAATCTTCGCAAAGTATCCGAGAAAATTCGGCAAGTTTAGTGAGATCTTCACAGCAAGCTCCCGTAAATTTACGGTTTCCTCTTTCCGCTCTGAGTTGTGAAGGAGCTACCCGTCTGGGCTCGTCTCGCCCGACCCTTTCCCTAAAGATGGCGTCCACTTCCAGCAGGCGGGGTTCGATGCCTATTTCGCCTTATTGGCCCAGGATTCCAGCCTGCGAGACGGTTGAGCTTCATGCCCCAAGCGGATGTTTTTGTCGGATAGGCAGAATTTCTCTCCCCGATAGGGCGTCGCGAAGACTCGCGATCGCGATTGATCGCATGATATGGGAGGCGCGATCGCGCCCTTAGTCCGATGCAATCCATGCCATGCAATCCCCATTGCAAACGTTCAGCATTCATCGGTGAACCTACTTGGCTTAAACCGTAAGCGGTTGACCCTCGCGTTGGTGAAAATTACGCAAGCATTACCCAGCGGTTCGTACAACAATAGTCACTAAAGCGGGCTGTTTTTAGAAAGTAGGTTTATGGCACGCACTTCAACTCAAAGTCTGTCTCGATAGTGCGGGTTCTCGTTTTTCAGAATCTGGCATTATGATCGGTTTTCCACTGCCCCAAACTCAATCGGTTGATGCGCACGCTTTTCTCTTCAATTGGGCACTCTAAGCCCAGCAGCCGATATTGACATCCCTTTTGAGAAAGTACCTTGAACCACCAGCACTCTGAGCTTACCCAGATACCGATGCCGTCTGCCCCGGTGCTGACAGATAAGGCGTTTTATCTCATTAAGCTGTTTACCCATGACAATGAAGCGCTGTTTGGGACGGTTGTCGAAGGGCGGCTAGAGCCCAATCCAATCGGGACGATCGCGATCGATGAGTGGAAGGCTCTGGCAAAAGTCTCTCGCGGTATTGAACTCGACCAATGGGTGCTGCGGCCTGATCGCCTTGAAGGTATCGTGGCTGTTCAAGAACCCTTTGCGGCAAAGAGCTACGCCCCTCGCATCTCTGGCAAACCCAGGCTGCTCTCCTCATTCATTGCCGGGTACAAAGCCGCCGCCGCAAAACGCATCAACTTGGTGCGCAACTGCCCGGGTGGTGCGGTGTGGCAGCGCAGCTATCAAGAACGCCTGATTCCCGACGATGCGGTCTTGCAGCGGGTGCGTGTCATGCTTATCAAACAACTGCTCACCTCAGACTCGGCGGTGCGATAGCACTGGCTGCTGGGTTGCAGGTTGAGCTGAAGTTCTTGACCCGTCAGGATGAGAGGGGGGAGGAGAAGAGGACATTAAGCGAGCCGATGGGTGTCCACTGCTTTGGACGGGATGGCTTGGTTTTGTCCAAAGGTCACTGGCGATAGCGACATTAACTCCTGCGATCGGGAATCAGACCCTGGGGTGGGGTGATTTCGATGATCCCTGCCGCGAGATCCACCACGGGCACGATCTCATGCACAAAGGGAATCAGCACGGGCGGCGGCTGAGAAGATTCGGGAACGGGGTCTAGTGCGACTGCAAGCAAGTCGTTGCCAGCGGTGTAGACATCAACCACTGTCCCGATCGCGTCGCCCGTGCTCTGCATGCGTACCGACAGGCCAATCAAGTCTGCAACGTGGAACTCATCGGGCTCTGTGGGTAGGCGATCGCCCTCTGCCACTACCAGCACTGCATTACGTAAAGTCTCTGCCTGGTCGCGATCGCGCACTTCCTCAAACTGAATGAGATAGAGCCCCTTGTTGTCGAGGAACCGTCCCGACACCAGCGTCATCATTTCCGGCTCAGCCTGACCAGGGCGCAACACTCCTCGACTGCCCGGCAAAAAAAATCGTTCTGGAAAATCACTGCTTGGATAAACGCGAACCTCTCCCCGCAAGCCTTGGGGGCCAACAACGCGACCAATTTCGAGCCAGCCAGGGGGGAGTGCTAACGGTTGTCGATGGGGGGGAGCCATAGGAGCGGACTAGCGGGATTGGGCTACCTCAACCGGGGTTTGAGCCGCCACACCTTGGCGATATAGATCGCTGACGACCGTCGCCAAATGCCGAACGCCCGTCGCAATCTCATCATCGGTAGCCGTCAGGCTAATGCGGATACATTGTTTGGTATGGAGCCAATCTTCCTTTAATCCTGGGAAGAAAGGCTCTCCAGGCACCACGATGACGCCATATTGCTTCAACTGTTGGTACAGCTCCCAATCCGTTACGGGCAGTTCATCAAACCACAGCCACGCAAAGATTGCCCCCTCACCCCGGTGAAGATACCAGGGGGCTGACTCAGGCATGTAGCGCTCTAGATTTTCTTCCAAAACCGTGAACTTGCCACGGTAATGGGGACGGATGACGGTTTCTGCGATCGCACCCAGGGCTCCAGAGCCGATCGCTCGCGCTGCGATCGCCTGCCCATAGCGAGAGGAGTGAATGCAGAGATTCGTCTGGAAGGACTGCAAAACTTGAATCACCGCCTCATCTCCAATGGCGATCCCAATCCGTTCTCCCGGCAAACCGGCCTTCGACAAGCTGATGCAGTGCACCATGTTGTCCCCAAACACTGGCGTCATTTCTGTAAAGTTCAGCGCTGGGTAGGGTGGGGCATAGGCTGAATCAACGAGCACGGGAACATTATGGGGCTTGGCTAGGGCAGCAATGCGCGCTACTTCCTCATCTGTCAGCACATTTCCCGTTGGGTTACAGGGCCGAGAAAATAGGACGAAGCCGGTATTCTCAGTAATTTCAAGTTGGCTAAAGTCAGGCCGGTATTTGAAGCGATGGGGCTCAGTGCCTAAATCAATAGTGGGCTTATACGCTCTCAAGGCTTCTGGGATCAGCGAAACGCCACCATAGCCGGTATAGTCAGGACTCAGGGGCAGGACGATTTCCTTGAGCTGTCCAGACGCGGCATAGCCCCCCAGGGCGTTTGCAGCGTAGAAGTAGAGGGCTTGACTACCGGGTGTGATCAACAGGTTTCGCTCAGTGAGCGACAGGCCATAGCGCTGATTAAAGTCGGCTAGTACGGCTTCAATGAAGGGTTCGTAGCCTTGGCTCGACCCGTAGCGACACACGACCTCGCCATATTCAGGACTCGCTAACAGCTCAGCGGTGCAGTCCCGCCAGAGCTTTTCAACTTCCGGTAAGATAACGGGGTTACCTGCACTGAGATTAATAAATGTCTTTCCCTGCCCTGCCCGCAAGGTTTCAATAATGTCCTTCATAATGGCCCGAACCCCAGTAAGGTGGGACATCTGGTCGCCAAATTGAGTCAGGGCAGGGTTCATGGGCTACTGTGGCTTGTGTCGCGACGTCAATACTGAGTATTAATGCTACTAAATCTTAAATCAATAGCCTTTCTAGCATCGCATGGATTTCTTAGGAATGACACCGACGATGTTGAGGATGCTTAACGATCGCGAAGTTGAAGCGATTGAACGATGCGATCAAATGGCTGCGGAACGTGTCAGGTGCGGCACCGCTTGGAGGACTGCGTCGGTGAAGCGAAGTAGACCAGAGAATTTGGGCAGATAGATCGCCTTGGAGCCCGGTTGTCTCCCTCGGACTGGGTGAGAGGGGGGGATCGGGCATTGTCCCTAGGACTGCCTCCATGCTGTCGCTAGAGCTGCGATCGCTGTCCCCATATCTGAGAAAACCCTGTTTATATCAAGGTGAAGAACCACTGTGGAAACCTTTGTCACCGGAGCCGCGGCCAGTTTTTTAGCAGGGCTCGGCACAGGGATTGGAGCCCTGCCAGTGCTGTTGCCGATTCATCCCTCCGAGCAAACCCAGGGCGTTCTGTTGGGATTGGGAGGTGGCATTATGTTGGCAGCCACCTCGTTTTCGCTCATTTTGCCGGGTACTGAAGCCGCGATCGCCCTCGGCTATGCCTCCCCAACAGCAGCGCTGATTATGGTGTTGGGGGTGTTGTTGGGCGCAGTTTTGCTGTGGAGCGCCCACAACCACTTCCCCCACGAACATTTCTTTAAAGGCCAGGAAGGGCCATCGGTCAAAACCCTGAAGCGGATTTGGCTGTTTGTTATTGCCATCACCCTCCACAATTTTCCAGAGGGGCTGGCGGTCGGTGTCGGGTTTGGCGGTGGGGATCACACCAGCGCGATCGCCCTTGCGATCGGGATTACCCTGCAAAATATGCCCGAGGGGCTTGTGGTTGCCCTCGCGCTGCGCGAATTACGCTACAGCCCTCAATTTGCCCTGGGGATCGCAACCCTCACGGGGCTAGTGGAACCCGTTGGCGGCATTGTTGGGGCAGGCATCGTCAACCTTGCCCAGGCGGTTTTGCCTTGGGGCATGGCCGTCGCTGCCGGAGCCATGCTATTTGTCATCGTGGACGAGATCATTCCGGATATCGATCAAAAAAGTATGGGCCAGAGTGGCACGCTAGGGGTGATGGCGGGCTTTGTTGTCATGATGTTTCTCGATATTGTGCTGGGTTAGCGGCTCAGCATCATGCCACCCTAGGTGCCTGCTGTCCTTCCCTATGGCGTTGTGGACTCGGTAGGGGCAGACGTGCAGCGATCGCAAACACCTTGCACCGTCACTTCAAAGGAATCGGGCGTCAAACCGGGGCGCAAAGCTGCTTGCCGCAGATTGGCAAAGGTACCCCACGGAATATCTTCAATGTGGCCACAGCAGCGACACCGAAAGTGATGATGGGGAGCTGTATTGGCGTCATAGCGCGACACCCCTTCCTCTAACAGCACTTCGCGCACGAGGCCCACCTCGCGTAAAGCCTGAAGCGAGTTGTACACCGTTGCCTGCGAAGACACCGGCCCATCGTGGTTGAGATCAACGAGCAATTGTTCCACGGTGGGGTGATCTGTCCGGGCGAGCAAGTTGGCATATACCGCATACCGCTGGGGTGTAACTCGCAGACCGCGGTGCTTTAGGGCATCAATAATCGCTTGTGAAGAGAGCATGGTTGTCCGAATGTTATCGCGCGACGGCAGAAGTTTTTTCCTATCCTACGCATTCCGAAGGAGGAAACTGAAATCTGTAGAACAGCCTCAAAATTTCAATGACTCTCGTGCTTGTCACTTTCTTAGTTTAGAACTATTCTAACTTTAGGGCGAACTTGCAGCCTGCTGCAGTTCACGCTTCGTAAACCGCAATTTATCGTTAGACGCATTTTAGTGAGGTTCTATGGCTGTTCTAGAGCGTGTACCCGACGTTGTGTTCAAGACTCGTGTCCGTGACGAGTCTGTCGAAGGGCCTAACCCCTTCCGCTGGCAAGACATGACAACCCAAGATATCTTTGGTGGTAAGCGGGTTGTGCTGTTTTCCTTGCCCGGTGCATTCACGCCGACCTGCTCCTCTACTCACCTACCCCGTTACGAAGAGCTATATGAAGATATCAAGGCTCAGGGCGTTGATGAAGTCATTTGCCTGTCTGTGAACGATGCGTTTGTGATGTTCCAGTGGGGCAAGGCTCAAGGCGTTGATAAGGTTTTCTTGCTGCCCGACGGTAACGGTGAGTTTACCCGCAAGATGGGGATGCTGGTTGACAAGTCCAACCTGGGCTTCGGGATGCGCTCTTGGCGCTACTCGATGGTTGTCAACGACTGCAAGATCGAGAAGATGTTCATTGAGCCTGATTTTGGCGACAACTGCCCCACGGATCCCTTTGAAGTGTCTGATGCTGACACCATGCTCGCGTACCTGAAGGGCGCAAGCGCCTAGAGACCAGAGGGATTCTGAGTGTTGATGGAGTGGCGCGCAGCTGCTCCACGACTTTGGGAAAAGGGGAGGGCGATCGCTGTCCTCCCCTTCTTACGTTCGGGAGTTTCCCCCGCTTGCCCCAAAGCTGTCTAAGCTCAGAGTAGGGGCGATCGCTCAAGTTTTGTGACCCGCTTGCAAGTTGATCAAGCTGGGCCAGGTTTAGGGATTTCGCGATCGCGCCGACCCATAGGTCATCACACAGTCACCGATTCATCATCGTTACACAACTGCCGATTAAAAACCGCGCTCAGCGCTGGGATGGGAGGCCAATCAATGAGTTACGACTTTGATTTATTTGTAATCGGCGGCGGCTCAGGGGGCATCGCTTCGGCCCGACGAGCCGCCCAGTATGGAGCCCGCGTCGCCGTGGCCGAGTCCTGGCAGCTTGGGGGCACCTGCGTAAACCGGGGCTGCGTTCCCAAAAAGCTGATGATGTACGCCTCTCGGTTTCCGATCAAGTTTGAAGCCGCAGTCGGCTATGGGTGGAGCCCCGTCCAGAGCGAGCTCGACTGGGATACCCTGATTACCCGCGTCAATGCTGAAGTGGCTCGCCTCAATGGCATTTATGAGCGCATGTTGGATAATTCCAAGGTGACAGTCTTTGAGGCCCATGCTCGGTTCATTGACGCTCACACGCTGGATGTGGGGGGACAAACCGTCACCGCCGACAAAATTCTGATTGCCGTGGGGGGCACGCCGGTGCGTCCTCCTATCCCCGGTATTGAGCACGCCATCACCTCCGACGAAATCTTTAACCTGCGCCCGCGTCCAGAACGGATTGTGATTTTGGGCGGGGGCTACATCGGCTGTGAATTTGCCTGCATCCTGAATCAAATTGGCGTGGAAGTCACGCAGATTATCCGCTCTGGCCAAATTTTGCGCGGCTTTGATGAGGATATTCGCACTGAAATTCAAGCGGCGATGGAAGTCAGCGGTATTCGGATGATCACCCATGCTGAGGTGACGGGTCTCGAGAAGACGGATGGCGGTGTTACCGTCTCGGTCACAACCCAGGACGGAGAAGCCCACATCGTCGCAGATGCGGTGAGTCTGGCGGCGCTAGGCCGCAAGCCCAAGCTCGATAACCTGGGGATTGAAAACACCAAGGTCGAACTGGCAGCGGGTGCAATCGCGGTGGATGAATACAGTCGCACTGCTGAGCCCAACATTTTTGCCGTGGGTGACTGCACCGATCGCATGAACCTGACCCCTGTTGCCATCAACGAAGGGCGGGCCTTTGCCGATACGGAATTTGGTGGACAGTCGCGCACGATGAGCTATGAGAATGTACCCACCGCCGTCTTTACCACGCCAGAAGCAGCCACTGTTGGGCTGACAGAGGCCGAGGCGATCGCGAAATATGGCGAAGACGGCATCACCATCTATCGCTCTCGGTTCCGCCCGATGTTCTACACCTTGCCCAATATCCCGGCTAAGACGCTGATGAAGTTAATCGTCCACAAGGAGAGCGATCGCGTCATTGGAGCGCACATGGTTGGTGATGACGCTGCGGAAATTATCCAAGGGGTCGCGATCGCCCTCAAAACCGGTGCAACCAAGGCCAACTTTGATGCCACGGTGGGCATTCACCCCAGCGCGGCGGAAGAGTTCGTGACCATGCGATAGCTCAGTCCCCTCTCGCAAGCCTCCCCACATTCCTGGGGATGGTGGCGCCATGGTGTGCTGCGCTGTCCAGAAAGTCAGCGATCGCTGCTGTAGGCTTAAAAGCCACCTTCAGATTGCCTGAGGGTGGCTTTCTGGTGTCATTACTCTCCCGAAAGGTCGGATGCAATGGCAGAAATACGAGCGGGCGGCACTATCCCAACGCGAGGTTTACCCTTAACCTGGGTACTCTAAAACCGCCGGTTTTCATGCCTTGGTCTCAGCCTCAGACCGGGTTATCCCCGAGGCTTTGCAAAAACTCCACAGTTTCGTGCCGCCGGGCTGCCCCATTCAAGGTTAATTTTGTGAACAGCCCCTGCTTGCCTCGGCCTGTCTGTTGCCAAAACAGGGCGACTCTACTCAGGCAGGCTTATTGAGATTCGTGAGGAAACCAGACTAATATGACGCAACCTAAGCGCGCACTTCTAACCGGAATTACAGGTCAAGACGGGTCTTACCTGACTGAGTTATTGCTTGAAAAAGGCTACGAAGTCCACGGCATCATTCGCCGAACCTCGACCTTTAATACCGATCGCATTGACCACGTCTACGAAGATCCCCACAACGAAAATGCTCGACTGTTCTTGCACTACGGCGACCTCACCGATGGCACCATGTTGCGCCGAATCCTCGAACAGGTCGAACCTATCGAAGTCTATAACTTAGGCGCACAATCCCACGTGCGGGTTAGCTTTGACTCTCCGGAATACACCGTGGATACGGTCGCGATGGGTGCGTTGCGCCTCCTAGAAGCTATCCGGGATTATCAGCAGCGCACCGGAATTCAAGTGCGCTATTACCAAGCGGGCTCCTCAGAAATGTATGGCAAGGTGCAAGACATTCCCCAATCGGAGGCAACGCCCTTTTATCCCCGCAGCCCCTACGCCTGTGCAAAGGTTTATGCCCATTGGCAAACGGTGAACTATCGAGAGTCCTACGATTTGTTTGCGTGCAACGGCATTTTGTTCAACCACGAGTCACCCCGTCGGGGGGAAACCTTCGTGACGCGCAAAATTACCCGTGCGGTTGCGCGCATTGTGGCTGACAAGCAGAAAAAGATATATCTCGGCAACCTCGACGCCAAGCGTGACTGGGGCTATGCCAAGGACTATGTGCGCGCGATGTGGCTCATGCTGCAACAGGATCAGCCCGATGATTATGTCGTCGCGACGGGCGAAACCCACTCCGTGGAGGAGTTTTTGAGTGTGGCCTTTGGGCATGTCAATCTGAACTGGCGCGATTATGTGGAGTTTGATCCCCGCTATCTGCGTCCGGCGGAGGTGGATTTGTTGATTGGAGATCCGACCAAGGCGCGGCAAAAGCTCGGCTGGGAGCCTAGCATTACCTTTGAAGCGTTGGTCAAGCTCATGGTTGAGGCAGACTTGGCCGCGATTGGCATTTCCCACTCTGCGGGCAACGGCAATGCGACGGATACTGCCACGGTGCGTCGTGATCTCACCCAGGCGATGTCCTAGAAGGTGCGGATGCGGGTGAGATCAGAGGCGCGATCGCACGTGATGCTTGGGCTGCGATCGCCTCATTCACCTGCTTTGTCCCTTGCCCCGGTCTGACACACTGCACAGACGTTTCACCCTACCCACTCCTATGGATCACATCAGCTTGGACGATAAGCGCATTTTGGTCACGGGCGGCGCAGGTTTCCTCGGGAAACAGGTGATCGCTCAGCTTCAGGCCGCTGGAGCAAACCCTGACAAAATTACGGTGACGCGATCGCGCGACTGCGATCTCCGCGTTTGGGAAAACTGCCAACGCGCCGCCAACCAACAGGACATCATTATTCACCTGGCGGCCCACGTCGGCGGCATTGGCCTCAATCGTGAAAAACCTGCCGAACTGTTTTACGACAACCTAATGATGGGCGCGCAGCTCATCCACGCGGCGTATCAGGCTGGCGTCCAGAAATTTGTCTGTGTAGGGACGATCTGCGCCTATCCCAAATTCACCCCCGTGCCCTTCAAGGAAGATGACCTGTGGAACGGTTATCCCGAGGAGACCAATGCGCCCTATGGGATTGCCAAGAAGGCGCTTTTGGTGCAGCTTCAGTCCTATCGAGATCAGTACGGTTTTGATGGCGTCTATGTGTTGCCCGTGAACCTCTACGGGCCAGAGGACAACTTTGACCCGCGTAGCTCCCATGTTATCCCTGCCTTGATTCGCAAGGTGTACGAGGCCCAGCAGCGCGGCGAGACGCAGCTTCCCGTCTGGGGCGATGGTAGTCCTACCCGAGAGTTTCTGTACTCTGAGGATGCGGCCCGAGGCATTGTCATGGCGACCCAACACTACAGCCAGCCTGACCCCGTCAACTTGGGGACGGGCTACGAAATCAGCATCAAGGATTTGGTGGAACTGATTTGTGAGCTGATGGAATTCAAGGGCGAACTCGTCTGGCAAACTGACAAGCCTAACGGTCAGCCCCGTCGCTGTCTCGATACGGATCGCGCGCGCCAAGCCTTTGGCTTTGAGGCAAGAATGGACTTTCGCGAAGGACTCAAGCGCACCATTGACTGGTATCGCGCCCACGCGGAAGATTAGATCTGAGGTATTGGCGATCGCGATCGCGCTGCCCTGCGGTGAGGGGCAGGAGATTGCCTTACTATGGAGACGAGAGTGCGATCGCGCTGCACCCCACGCTGCGGCAGATGCGCTGTTGGTCATACGAGCGATAACCATGGCTGAAGAAAACACCCCTCAACAATCCAAGGCTTCTGGCTCAGAGTCAGGCGGCGCTGACAATAAGCCTGCCCCCAGCGCAAAACCTGCGGCGGGAGCAACGGCGACCAAAGCTAAAAAAGAAAAGCCACCGGCACTAGAAGATAAACCTTTCCAGGAATTTATTGAGCAGCATTACCTGCCATCACTCTCCACCGCCCTCGACAATGCGGGGCTAGCCGGAGTTGCCCTGAGTTTTCAAAACTCGCCCCTCTCCGTTGCAGGAGCGGATG
The DNA here is from genome assembly GCA_015272155.1 of Leptolyngbyaceae cyanobacterium T60_A2020_046. Lineage (GTDB taxonomy): Bacteria > Cyanobacteriota > Cyanobacteriia > Phormidesmidales > Phormidesmidaceae > JACYME01. The sequence continues at coordinate 8,987 of JACYME010000101.1, read as the reverse complement.
ACAGCACTGCCTATTGGCAGGTAGTCGGCAAATGGCCCGCCAAGAATCGCCAGTTCACCGTGGTGTTTACCAAGGAAGATATTACTGGCCCGAAGTTTTATTACTACGCCGATGGGGGCCAACAGGCCAGTACGATTGAACAGTTTATGGGGGATGAGCGCAAAATCACCCTTGATCTCATGGTGCTGTATACCCTCCAGCGCTTGAACGGCCAAAAGTGGCTGACTCGGAACTGATTCCTAAACGCGATCGCCCCTGACATTCAAAAAGTTTGCAGAGCATTCTGACGCTGGCCCCCCTCGTGAGAATGCTCTGTTTAGTATTTGACGGAGTTGCCGATGAAGATTGTAGGCATTGGCCTCAATAAAACCGGAACCACCACCCTTGGCACCTGCCTTGTGCACTGGGGCCTAAACCACATCGGCTGGAACCCCGACGCATTTACCCTGTGGCGAGAAAATAATATTGCTGAGCTCCTCAATTGGGTCGATCGCTACGATAGTTTTGAAGACTGGCCGTGGCCGCTGATTTTTCCTGAAATTGATGAAGCGTTTCCGGGCTCGAAGTTCATTTTGACCCGTCGCAAAGATCCCGAAACCTGGTACCGCAGTCTGTGCAAGCACTCAGAACTCAAAGAACGCACAGATAAGTATGTGTATGGCTTTAATCGGCCCCATGGGCATAGAAGAGAGCTGATTGAGTACTATGAAAATCACCTTTTGACGGTGCGAGACTACTTTCGCGATCGTCCTGGGGATTTGCTCGAAGTCTGTTGGGAAGATGGGGATGGCTGGGAAGCCCTCGCCCGGTTCCTCGGGTTTGAGGTGCCGACGAAACCCTTTCCCCACACCAACAAATCGCCCAGTCGCAAAACTCGCCTCAAACGCTGGATCAAGCAGAATTTTTTGGGGATCAAGCCTGAGTAGATTGCTTGTTGCACACCCATGACACCTAAGGAGAAAGTCAGCGCATTACTCGACGATACCAACACTGAAAGCGGGCGCTGGGTCACGTTGACGGTTGCTCTGCTGATTCTGTTGTCCGCTGCAATTTTTGTCGTGGAAACCTACCCCATCGGCGAGCAGTGGCAACTGATCCTCTCTGGGTTAGATTGGGTCATTTTGGGCCTGTTTACGGTGGAATATGGGCTGCGGGTGTGGAGCAGCGATCGCAGTTGGCACTACGTTTTCAGCCTGTATGGGCTGGTCGATTTAGTCGCCATTTTGCCGTTTTTGCTCGGTTTTTTTGATACTCGCTTTGTGCGGCTGCTGCGCTGGTTGCGAATCTTGCGACTGCTGCGGCTGTTTAGCGATCGCGCCATTCTAGGCCGCCTCACCGCTGCGGATACTCTGGCCCTGGCCCGGATTGTGTTCACCTTGGTCGCCATTATTTTCATCTACGCAGGGATCATCTTTCAGGTCGAGCAGCACTATCATCCTGAGACTTTCAACACCTTCTTAGACGCGGTCTATTTTGCCGTTGTCACGATGACCACTGTCGGTTATGGCGACATCACCCCCGTCTCTGAAGCGGGGCGAGGTTTTACAGTGATGATGATCCTCAGTGGCATCGCGCTGATTCCTACCCAATTGGGGGATTTGATTCGTCGCGTGGTGAAGGTTTCCCAGGCGCTTCAGATCGCCTGTGTCCAGTGCGGCTGGGCCGTCCACGATGCTGACGCCCGTTTTTGTAAGCGCTGTGGGGCCGTGTTGCCCCTCGACACCTTGCCTGCGATCGCGGGGGATCGTCCACCGACTGCATGGGAAACGTCGCTGATGATGGCCCCGCGCTCGGCCAGTGACATTGCCCCATTCCCTCCAGACCCATCAGCACAGCGCGATCGCACCGATGAGCCGCCGTCACGCTCCGCAACATAACCGCTAGCCTGGGAGCAGAGAACGGTAAAATGTGCGTCTCGCAATCACGCATAAGCACCTTTGCCACGCTTAAGGATGTAAATCGGGGTGTTTTCACCGCTAGAGCTACTCTGGGCCTTAATTGGTCTGATTTTGACAATTTCTGCCACCTGGCTCGAAGCCTTCATTCCCTACGCACCCTGGAACTGGGGAGATACCGGGGTGCAAATCTACTCTTTGGGAATTAGCTTTCAGGTTGGGGCCGTCCTCTTCACCGCCTGCGTGGGGGGCAAAAATGCGGCCACCCTGGCCCAAATTGCCTATGTCGCCCTTGGGCTTGCCCTGTTTCAGGTTTTTGAGTTGCCCATTTTCACCCAGGGCGGCGGGCTGGGCTATGTGCGCGAACCGAGCTTTGGGTACTTAGTGGGCTTTATTCCCGCAGCGTGGGTTTGTGGTGCCCTGGCGTTTCGAGAAGCCCCTAAACTAGAAACATTGGCTTTGAGCAGTGTCAGTGGATTAGGAATTATTCACGGCTGCGGGCTGATATATCTCGCGATCGCATTTCTCGTGGGTTGGCTCAACACGGGTGCGTCCCTTTGGACCCTGGTGTTGATGTATTCCCTGGCCCCGTTGCCTGGCCAGTTGGTGATGGTCTGTGCGGTGTCAGTGCTGGCCCTCGTGATGCGTCGGATCCTGTTTTATTAACGCTATGTCGCTGAAGAATACCTGGCTTTGGATTGCCGCGATCGCGGGCCTCATTCTCGATCAACTCACGAAACTCTGGGTCGTCAACACCTTTGAGTATGTTGCTCCCCCCGGCATCCCTGACACATGGCCCCTGTGGCAAGGCGTCTTTCACTTCACCTACGTGACGAATACTGGCGCAGCCTTCAGCATGTTTAGCGAAAATGGTGAATGGCTGAAATGGCTTTCCCTGATTGTGAGCCTAGGGCTCATTGTCGTTGGGGCGATGGTGCCGCTCACGAATCGTTGGGAGCAAATCGGCTGCGGCTTCATTCTGTCTGGAGCTCTCGGCAATGGCATTGACCGCTTCCTCACGGGCGAAGTTGTCGATTTCCTAGACTTTCGCCTGATTCGCTTTCCCATCTTCAACATTGCCGACGCATGCATCAATATCGGCATCGTTTGCTTAATCATCGCCACCTTCAAAGCGCCCCGCAATGGCAACGGCAGCGGGGGCAAAAAGTTACAGTCCTGAAGCGTGCCCGCTCGCGATCTGTGGATACACACAGCGCAAACCCAACACACCGACTGGCATGTTGGATCTACTCAATTTTGGAGATGACCTTCAAGGCGACACCCGGATTCGAACCGGGGAATGGAGGTTTTGCAGACCTCTGCCTTACCACTTGGCTATGTCGCCGCATCGTATCAGTCTCCTAATATAGCAGTCAGGAGCCCAGTTCGGGCACGCTCTTCGCGAATTGGAAGGAATACTCAGGCTGAAGGTGTGTGGGCTGAGGTCATCGATGCCCGCGATCGCGAAGCCAGGACTTGGCAAACTCGTTTCCGCACCCGTCGCTTTATTTCAGAATGAGGGAGAAAGCGGGCAGACTCCCCTGCCCCATTTGAGACGAAGGAGACACTCACATGACAGAGGCCAAAAATGTTCTCGGCGGAGCCTTGCAGCCCTGCTCAACGGCACCGATGACGGGCTTTTATCGAGATGGCTGCTGCAATACTGGCCCCGGAGACTTTGGGAGTCACGTCGTTTGTGCTCAAGTCACCGAGGCCTTTTTGAGCTACACCCGTGCCCAAGGCAACGACTTGAGTACGCCAGTTCCGGCCTATCAGTTCCCAGGGCTAAAGCCCGGCGATCGCTGGTGTTTGTGCGCAGCCCGTTGGAAGGAAGCTCTGGAGGATGGCGTTGCGCCCCCGGTTGTGCTCGACGCGACCCACGAAGCGGCCCTGCGCAGCATTTCCCTAGAGGATTTGCAGGCCCATGCCCTTCAGCCCTGACTCTCAGGTCAGCAGCCTCATGCTGATGTCGAGCCAGGGCGATCGCGTAATTGGCGCACTGGTGGACACATAATCCACCCCTGTTTCTGCCACCGAGCGAATCGTTTCCAGGGTGATATTCCCCGATGCCTCGATGCGCACATGGGGAGCCTGTTGGCGAATGTGGCGCACCGCCTCAGCCATGAGATCTGGGGCCATGTTATCGAGCATGATGATGTCTGCCCTGGCAGCCAGCGCCTCTGCCACCATTGCCAGGGTTTCCGTTTCTACCTCAATGGTGAGCGGGTAGGGCATGGTCTGACGCACCTGCGCCACCGCTGCGGCGATGCTCCCTGCCGCAGCGATATGGTTGTCTTTGATCATCACGCCATCATCGAGGCCCATGCGGTGATTGGTTGCGCCGCCCATGCGGGTGGCATATTTCTCAAGAATGCGCAGGCCCGGTGTGGTTTTGCGGGTGTCCACCAGTTGGGTGGGGAAATCCGCGATCGCGTCTACATACTGTCGCGTTTGCGTGGCAATACCGCTCAACCGCATGGCCAGATTCAGGGCGACCCGTTCTCCAGTGAGCAGTGCGCCCAGTGGCCCGGTCAGTGTCGCCAGGGTCATGCCAGGCTCACAGGCTGCGCCTTCGGCGACCATTGGTGAAAAGACCACCGCTGCATCAAGGAGTTGGAAAACGCGCGGGGCGATCGCTAAGCCTGCCACAATGCCACTGGCCTTCGCCCGCCAAATCGCCTGACCTGGTTGTTGAGCAATTGCGCCCAGGCCCTCCGTGGTGCGATCGCCGCGTCCCACATCTTCCGCCAACCAACCCAGCAATAGTGGATCCAACACAACAGGTGAAGGCAACATGGCAAGAATTCCTGACACAATTCGGGCTAACGTCATTATCCCCGCTGGTTTTGGCGCAATTCCCTCGAATTCGATGTCACCGTCTAAAAAACTGTGTTAGGGTAAACCCAGTGCAGAATTCACTGCACCCACCTGAGATTAAACCGTCCAGGGAACAAGGAGGTGATGCCCATGCAAGACAGTAGTAAATGCATGGGTCTCCAGGTTGAGGTAAGTCAGCTGTGCGCCGGGGCTGTTCGCTAAGAACTGGCGTCAATCTCTTGCAGATTGTCTGACCGATTGAAGCTAGATTTTGGGGATCCTCCCGGCAGTCTGGTTTCAACCTGATAGAGACCCGCTAGGCCGCCCCTATCCACTCGAAGGTTTTCGCCTTCACGCCGGATAGGGGCGGATGGTTTTTTAAAAGGTTTTTACACTGAGAGTGTCCAAGTGGTGCTGATGGTGCGATCGCTGCTACCAGCTTGTAACTGCGATCATGACAGCCTACCGCAAAACCAGGAGATCATCACAATGGCTGCACGATTGTCTGCCGCAGAAATTCAAACCCGCCTCAGCCAACTCTCCGGCTGGAGCTTAGAAGGCAAGACCATCACTACTGTGAAGGTGTTTGATGGGTTTCCTGCCGCGATCGCCTTTGTGAATCAGCTTGTCGAACCCGCTGAGGCGGCAGGGCATCATCCAGACATCAGCATTTCTTACAACAAGGTCACGCTCAGTCTGAGTACCCACGATGCCGGCGGATTGACCGAAAAAGACTTCTTCCTTGCGGCCCGGTTTGACCAGATCGCCTAACTGGCACAGTGATATCCCTACAGGATGACCGCGATCGTCTACGCTCGTCATAGTTTAAGCACACGCCCAAACTGAGGAGTTTTGGGGTAGTGCCGGATCCTTTAGTTTTTCCCTAGAAAGAAATACGCAAATTTCGGGATAGGGAGCCTAGTTTGACTAAAGCAGATCTGTTACTATCGACGGTGTGTGAGTTGTTTCTAGCTAGAAATCGCTGCACATCTGTCTGGGCAACCAGACACAATGAACCTTTACCTCAAGGTGTGAGGAGAGTACAAGGTAATGTCTAACAAACTGTGGAAAGCTATTCTGGCTAGCCCTGCCCTGCTCGGCATGGCTGTAGCTGGTTCTGCGATCGCGGCTGAAGCCCCCAGCGTTGAGACCCTGGATTCTGCTTCTGCCGGTTCTGTTGAGCTGGCTCAGATCACTAGCGTTGATGAACTGACCGACGTTCTGCCTTCCGACTGGGCGTATACCGCTCTGCAGAACCTGGTAAATACCTACGGCTGTATCGAAGGCTATCCCAACCGGACTTTCCGTGGGAACCAGCCCCTGACCCGCTATGAATTTGCAGCAGGTCTGAACGCTTGCTTGGATGTCATTGCTCAAATCATTGGCGTTGGTGGCGTTAACGAAAGCGACCTCGCAACCATCCAACGCTTGCAGCAAGAATTCCAGGCTGAACTGGCAACCCTCCGTGGCCGCGTTGACGCTCTGGAAGCAGAAACCGCTGAACTGCGTGCCCAGCAATTCTCCACAACCACCAAACTGCGTGGTCAAGTGGATGCAAACTTGGTTGTTCCCTTCGACGACATCAACGGTGGCGACGACAACACTGTCTTCACCACTCGCTCTCGGATGAACTTCGACACCAGCTTCACCGGTGAAGATCGTTTGCGCGTTCGTCTTCAAGCTGGCGAAGACAACTTTGGAATCCTGCCCGCAGGGGGTGGCTTGGCCAACTCCACCGGCGGCAGCAGCGCTCAGACCTTCGACGTTCGTCTTGATGACTTCTACTACAGCTTCCCCATCGGTAGCCGTTTGGATGTCATTCTGGCTGCAAACAACGTCGTGACTGATGACTTTGTCGTGAGCACCATTGTTCCCTTCGATGGCCCCAGTGTTGCTGATCCCGGCGCCCCTCTGCTCTATGACTTTGACATGGGTGGCGGCGGCTTCGGGGCTGGCTTCAGCTTCGCCCTCACCGACAGTCTTGTCTTTGACGCCGGTTACTCTGCTCGTGAGAGCAATGACTCCACGGTCTTTGCTTCTAACAACCCCAACGCGGGTGGTATCTTCGGTGCTCAAAGCCAGAGCTACATCGCTCAGTTGAGCTTCCTGCCCGAAGGCTTCTTCAGCGGCGCTTTGACCTACATGCATGGTGACGGCGGTGATGGTGCTTACACCGATACCTACGGTGGATTGGTAAATTTTGACTTCGGTGCGTTGATGCTCGGTGGCTACTTCGCATTCCACGAAGAAGACAGCGGTGCTGATGACACCAGCTTCCAAGTGGGTGTGGCTTTCCCCGACCTGTTCTTGGAAGGCTCTCAGTTGGGTATCTACTATGCTGATATCCCCACCTATGGTGGTAACAACCCCTACATGGTTGAGGGTTACTACTCCATCCCCGTGAACCAGTTTGTGACCATCACCCCAGCGCTGATCTACGGCGACCTGGATGAGGGTGACGGAACTGAGAACTTTTACGGCGCAATCCGTGCAACCTTCAAGTTCTGAGCTGACTTAGTTAGCACAGCGGTTGTTCCCGTAAGTTAGGTAAGGGCTCTGCACACTGTGCAGAGCCCTTGTTTTGTGGCTTCAGCACCCTCTGTATTAGGATTGGCGTGAAGTTAGGGGAAGGATGTGCAGTAGAGACTCTGGAATCCTGCAAACCCGACTGGGGAACCGGAGTATAATGGGGGCAGCGATCCTTTCTCTCTCAAAACCCAGTGGAACTTTCGAGTAAAAGCGAGTATGCATTGCTGGCATTGGTGGAGCTGAGTGCAAACCACAGCACGGGCGACCCCTTGCAGATTCGGCAAATTGCGACGAAACAGAACATCCCCGATCGCTATTTAGAGCAACTTTTAGCCACCCTGCGGCGGGCGGGGCTGGTGCGCAGTCAGCGGGGCGCGCGGGGCGGATACCTGTTAGCCAGAGTCCCTTGGCAAATTACCCTCTATGACGTTGTCAGCTGCATTGAAGGCTTTGATCTTCAGCGAGAGCCCGAGACAACACCCAAAACGCCCCAAGGTTTGGTGATTACCGAGGTGTGGCAGGAGGCGCGCCACGCTGCGGAGGCCGTGTTGCAAAAATATACGCTGCAAGACCTACTGGAGCGCTGCCGCGCCAAGCAGCAGGTTGACCTGATGTACTACATCTAATCCCCAGAGGTACTATGCGAATTGCAACGGACATCACGGCGTTGATTGGGCATACGCCCCTCGTACGACTCAATCGCATCCCCCAAGCCGAGGGATGTCAGGCGCAGATTGTGGTCAAGCTGGAGGGGATGAATCCCTCGGCATCGGTCAAAGACCGCATTGGTATCAGCATGATCGAGGCGGCGGAAGCAGCGGGGAAGATCGTGCCGGGGCGCACGACCCTGGTTGAGCCGACCTCCGGCAATACGGGCATCGCCCTTGCCATGGCTGCGGCGGCAAAGGGTTACCGCCTGATTTTGACGATGCCCGAGACGATGAGCTCCGAGCGGCGGGCAATGCTCTGTGCCTATGGCGCTGAACTGGAACTGACCCCTGGTCTGGATGGTATGGCAGGCTGCATCCGGCGGGCGCAGGAACTGTTGGAAACCCTGCCCGATGCCTACATGCTGCAACAGTTCCAAAATCCGGCCAACCCGGAAATCCATCGCCGGACAACTGCTGAGGAAATCTGGGCGGATACGGACGGACAGGTTGATTTTCTGGTGGCGGGGGTCGGTACTGGGGGCACGATTACTGGGGTTGCTGAGGTGTTGAAGGCTCGCAAAGCGAGTTTTCGCGCGATCGCAGTTGAGCCCGAAAGCAGTCCGGTGCTTTCCGGGGGACGACCCGGCCCCCACAAAATTCAGGGGATTGGGGCGGGCTTTATCCCAGAGGTGCTGAATCGCACCGTCATTGATGAGGTGATCTCCGTCAGCGATGAGGATGCGATCGCCTATGGTCGCCGTCTCGCTCGCGAAGAGGGATTGCTGTCTGGAATTTCGAGCGGTGCCGCAGTCTATGCCGCAGTGCAACTGGGCCGCCGCCCGGAGAATGCCAACAAGCTCATCGTCGTTATTCAGCCGAGCTTTGGGGAACGCTACCTAAGCACGCCGCTCTTTCAGGATCCTGAGCTGCTGGCCGCGATCGCGCTTACCTAAGATGATGGCCCCCTGACTCGCTCGCTCGGCAAGGGGTGGGAGTCACTCGATCAACGCTAAAATTGGCGCAAATTTGCCACTTAAGAACGAGAATCAGACTTGCTTTAGGTACATCGATAGTTAGCAACGACTTCATCCAGCGT